>CALDSK010000279.1 GCA_937911865.1 uncultured Synechococcus sp. | reverse complement strand
GGGAGTCACATCGGAGTATGTCGCAGATGTTAGGGGTGTGGTCGCAGGAATTGAGGAACGCCATCAAGCCGCAGAACAAGAGCGGCAAGCCGAGTGCATTGGAGAAGCAGCTGAAGCGCTTGTCAGCGGCGCTGAGAAGCTGGAGCTTACAGCAGGAGCGATTGCTCGACTCGATGAACAGGTTGAGCGAAAGGCTCAGAGAATAAGCCGGCGCAGGCAACAGCTTGATCAAATGGATATAGGCGGGGTTGCAGGAGCTGTGCTCAAAGATATCGACCCCGAGCTGCTAGAGCGAGTCAGAGACCGTATTGCTAAGGACAAAGTCTCAGAGCCGCCGAAAGAGCAGCGGCAGCAGCATCGTGAAGTGTATCAGCGGTACGCGGCAAAGTATAGTGATTGCCCTGCCCAAGAATGTGATCGGTTGGTGGCCTGCCAGCTGATGGACAAGCTGCTCAAAGCGCGAGGTGGTCAGCGGCTCACTCAAGACGAACAGGTGCGGGTGGGTCGGGTACTCCTCGAAGCGCCAACGTCACAGGAGCTAAAGCAAACGCAGGGAAAGGATGCAAGCATTGCCTACGTGACTGAGGTGATGAGTGTGGCACAGTCAATGGTAGAGCGATCCCATCGGAATAGACGCGCTGCGCAAGTAAAGCGTTCTCGGCAGAAAAATCACGACCGAGGAATGGAGCGTTGACGTCCTGCCTGACTAGAGGATGAAGGATTCGTTGCGCCTTATCTCAGATACTCCGACTACAGAATATCCGAGATGAAGCTGGATTGAGCTGCTGTGGCAAGTAGACAGCGAAAATGAGTGGTATGCCTTAGAAACACAAGCTTTTCTATACTTTTCACTTACTTTGCCTAACAGTTTGCAAACGTAAAGAAAGTTTTTCTTGATCGACGAATAAACTAGAAGTGTTCTGGAAAGCGCAGGCTGAGGATCTCAGGGATGTCATACTGAATCCTTCTCAGAGTGCGACTCAGTTAGGTTTTCCCCCATGAGAGCATTGCTATGGCAAAACTGATGGAAATAGAAGGACCCGATGGCTCCACAATTTTTATTCAGTACGAAGACGAAGATACTGACGAGCTTGCTGTGGCTGTTGGAGTTGTAGACGATATTTCTGAACGAACAGAGCGTTTTAAGACCTTCGTTAGCAGTACGATTCAGGGCTATAGCCAAATTTTGCTGGATGCGATCACGAGTCAAAGAGCTAAACAACTTATTCCAAGCAAACTAGCCATTGAATTTGGCATACAAGCAGGTGGCGAAACGGGCGTTCCATTTGTTACTAAAGGCAGTACTCAAGCTAACGTAAAGGTTCTCGTTGAATGGGAGCTAGATAAGAGCAGTATTACTAGAGCTGAAACGGGCGAATAGAACTATGAATTATGATCTCGACACTCTTTGGGAGTCCATGATACAGTTGGGTCTGGCTTTTTCATTCGAGATGATGGATACATAATTACTTGTCACCATGTGATTTTTCCTTTAGATGTAATTTCAATCAAATACAAGGGAAAACAGTATCCAGCATCCTGGTGCGAAGATTTCTCCAATATTGCTTCTGATATTGCCATCCTAAAAATTGATATTCTTGATGTCCCTAAGGTGCAACTTTCTGTACCCAAGGATCAGATTGTCTCGTCTATGGTTTATGGTTTTCCTTTACATAAGGAAGTGCAGTTTACGAAAGGCTATGACATTCGTGGGACGTTAGAGCAGAGTTCTCCAGTTAATACGCTATCTACATACACCAAATATCCAGAGATCTTCAACAGCCAACCATGGCAGAGGAAACCAGACCCAGATGACACATTTTGGGCATATAAAATAGACTCAGGCGTTTCATCTGGTATTAGCGGGGGGCTTGTTTTAGATGTACAGTCTGGAAATGCAATTGGTGTCATTCAATCAAGTACTTCAAAAAAAAGCTACGCAATAAAATGGAAAAATATTAGCGAAGAACTTAAAAAGCTATCAATCAATCCAGATAGCGTAGCTGTATTTTCTACTGTTGCTCTTCGACACCAAAAAAACACTGTTTCAGCAACTGCGAACATCAGCCATCTGCCAAGCAAATCCTATCGAGAGCTATTAGGACGTCAGAAAGATATTGATGACATCATGTCCGCTCTACTCGATGAATCTGGTAGGCGAATTATCAGTATTGATGGAATTGGTGGAATCGGTAAAACTGCTCTTGCGCAGGAGGTCGCCAATCAAGCTTTGAGTAATGGTTTCTCCAATGTTGTTTGGCTAACTGCCGCAGAAAAGGAGGGTCCAGAAAAAATGACTTTCAATTCTGTTCTTGATGGTATTGCAGAACAACTAAATCTAGTTAGTCTTCTAAAACTGAAAGGTGAAGCTAGATTATCTAAAACAAGAGAACTTCTTCTACAGAAAAAGGTTTTAATTATTCTTGATAATATGGAAACAGCGGAAGAGTCACAACAGGAAATTGCTGAGCGACTGTTTTCTATTGTTGGTTCAAGTAAAGCTCTACTAACGAGTCGGCATCGATTTAAAAGTTCTGATAGTGATATCTATACAATTCACCTGAGTGGTATTGATAAGGACGCTGCTTTTGGTCTCGTTCGAGATACAGCTCTCGAAAAAAACATGACATATGTGCTTGATGTTGGTGACGAGAATTTAGAACCAATTATCGACGCTGTGGGCAATTTAGAGACAGGCTACTCTCCATTAGCCTTAAAGTTTATGGTTGGCCAGCTGATGGAATATGATCCTAAGACTATCATCTTCTACATGAAAAAAGTTCAGATTCGTAGCAATCCTAGCGATTTGAGCTACAACTTAGAAGTCCGAGAGTTTTGGAAGGGTATCTTCATGAAATCATCCCGTTTGATGGGAAAACAAGACAAGCGGTTAATGTTTTTGATGTCTCGAATGTTTGAACCTAACATAGGCACAGGCGAAGTAGAGATAGTTAAATCTGCTATGGAACTTAGTGAGCAAGAGTTCTTGAATGTCCGAAATAAGAATTGGAAGATCTCGTTCTTAGAATTAGGTACACCCTCATTTGGGTCCAGAAGTAAGCAAAGAATTTATCTTCATCGCTTGACATTTTCCTTCTTTTCGTCGTTTGGGAGAAGAAGAGGTTAAATGCCATGCTCGAGGATTTTGAACTATCCATAGATAATTTTGAGGGTGAAGATTTAGAATACTTTAACGAACTGAATTCTGAATTCTCAGGCGCTGATGAATCTTTGGGATTAGATAGGTTGCAGTCTGTCTGTATCGAAGAATTTTCAAAAAAAGCCAACTCACACGATGACTTCCTAAATCCTAGGATAAGAGAAAAATTATCACTTGATCTAGCTATTCCTCAAGATGAACTAGAACTTCTAGGACTACAATTTTTTCAAGAAGAATTGTCTGGTTTAAGATGTGTAATAGACCGTGCTATTGATTTAGAAGATTGGTTCTCCATCATAGATATTTGTGATAGTTTAGTTATCTTCTTTAATCTAAAGACATATTGGGAAGACTTAGAAGCTACTCTAGAAACTGCTCTAAATGCTGCTCAAAAAGCCAGCAACAAGCTAGCAGAAGCTCGCATCCTAAATAACCTAGGTCACACATTTCGTCTGTTGGGCAAAGCACATCAAGGAATTGAGTTTTGCCTAAGAAGCGTCGACATATTTGAACAAATAGATGATTTACGTGGGAAATCAGAAGCGGTATACACTCTTGGTTATCTCTATCGCTCAGTAGGTCAGTGGCCTCAATCAATTGCGAACTTTGAAGAATGCCTATCGTTATTTGAAAGATTTAAGGATTTCGTTGGTAAAGCTAGTGCTCTAGACGGCTTAGGCCAAGTTTATACAAAGCAAAATGATTTTATCTCAGCAAAAAAAACTCTAGAAAGTAGCTTGCAGCTTAAAGAAAAATTGAAGGATCGATTTCAGATAAGTATAACTTGCAATAATCTCGGTAAGGTCTACTTACAAGAAGGAGATCTTGATGCGGCTGAGTCGCTCTTCAAAAGAAGTCTTGTAATTAAGCAAGAGATTGACGATATGCAAGGTCAGGGTGTTTCTTTCAACGAATTGGGTGAAATCTATCGACGGAAAGGTGACTTCGATCAGGCTATGGACTACTACAGTGAAAGCCTAAAAGTCAAAGACCAAATATCAGCTTCTTCCAATAGTGGATTAGCTGATAATCATGGAAAAGGTTTAACTTTCATGCGAATCGGGCTTCTTTATAAAGACCAAGATGACATTATGAGTGCTGTTTCTTACTGGCAGAAAGCGCTGGACACTTTGAACAATTATTCTCCAGAATATAAACGAGTTGAGAGCTGGATTCAGCAACATCAATAGGATTGGGAGTAAATAAACTAGGTTTGGCCCTTTAAAGTAGAGCTAAGAATATTCTCAAGTAAGTATTCATAAAACTGTTGAGTTACGGAATCCCAGCTTCCTGGAAAATCAGCTTCTTGCTGGAAAACTCTTAATCCTGGTAGTGCTCCATCGCCGAGTTCTTTCCAATAAGTGCGACCGTCTTTATGTGGTGGTTTATAGTAGCTATCGATTGCGATCGCATTTATATCAAATCCGCCTGTTGATGCGATAATCAGATGTTGATACGTTGATGCATTGCCAAATGCAACACTAGGTAGCTCTAGATCGTTTGCTCTTCCATGAATTGCTTGAAACATCGCAGCTTGCTGTTCAGGCCTATCAGACCAATCAATGAAATCTAAAAACTGAATGGGAAATTTTAGATTGTTTTCTTGGTTAACTTTCCGAACAACACCTTCAATCTCTTCTGGCTCTCCATACTGTGCGCTAATTGCTATTAGTGCAATGTTTTCTTTCTCCAAGAGCTTCTCTAAATTACTGAGGACCTCTGCGATCTCCTCAAATGGATAAGTTTGCCTCAGCCCTTCGAGCTGTTGCTCGCTTGGGGTTTCTCCTATGTCACTTACTGGTTTAAGCCCTGAGACAATTGCGTATATAACTCTGTATCCTTCATAATCAGAGGCCAAATCGTCTAGAAATCTTCTGTATGAAGTGACTAATCTTTTAGGCGGCTCAAGATACGGGTCAGGGTTTGGTTTCAGTGCGCCAGACTCTATCTTTAACTCTTTCGGGGTCTCTGAGTATAGATCTGAAAAACTAAGGAGATGAGTACTAGGAAGTTGATACTGTTCTGCAATATCTTCTAGTCTCTTTTTAGAAAAATTTCCTTTTGAATATCCTTCAAATGTAACGCTTCTACTTTTTAGAGAGCTACTAAAGATTTCAATATTTCTCTGGTCTGTATAGATTAGAAAGTGTTTTCCCACATTTGAATCGATGAAATCTTTGGCGACCTCGAAGTCGCGAATATCGTATCCAAGAGAGGAACTGTCATGAAGAACGAACATCTGGTTCGACTTTGGATTGATAAGCGATTTAGATGCACTATGTAATAGCAAAATGGCAACAAGAAGAATGAAAACAGCAGTATATAAAGTTATGCTTTTACGCTTATTCATAAAGCACTAATAATTTAAGTAAGCCCATCCTGAGGTGTTTTAATACTTCTTCCCTCACCAAATATTACATGTTGATTATACGGTCTTATCATGTATAAAATTCGACTATGTAGTCTGGATCGTCTCCCAGTTATACTTTCCCAACGCTAGAGCAATCAAAGGCCCTTCGATTGCTCTTTGGACGTGCTTCACTTCCCATCTCTATTTAGATAGATATAGCTTGCCTGTTAAAGTGCATTTTATCTACTCAAAACCTACGCTTTTCGACACATAGAGAAGGCATGGCTCAAATAATGTCTCGCTATGCAATTCTCAGGAAGTATGATGACCTCTGTATCAACTGCTCGGTTCACAGTATAGACCGAGCAGTTGATATGTACGAGAGCGCTAGATTTGAACGAACCTCATCGCAATCGTATTAGTTAAAGTGGTCCATGTGCTTTTAGATCGCCCAAAAGAAGCCGCACTAGATCGACCTTCGTTTCTATAGGTCTCCCATAGTCTGTTGACGAGCAGCTCCCCGTATTCTCCCCAAAGCTCTTCTCTAGGCTTAATCCACTGTCCATCTTTAACGAGCAGCCGGAATGCTGCGAGAACAGGCATCACAAAGGGGGGTGCGACCGTAAGATCGACCTCTTTACCTGTGATTAGTGTGGATGACTTTTTACTGCATCCACTGACTTTCGTAATGACGATCTTTTTGCCACTGCTGCTGTGCCCATTGAGCTGCTCATGTGTTTCCATGACTTTCTCCTCTAGCCATAGAATGTCGGGGAGCAGGTGGAAGATATGGGCGTAATCGTCGTTGCTCCATTTTCTAATAAGAGAGCCTTTGCCTGTATAGGCGGATATAGGATGGCTATCCTTTCTAAAGTCAAATAACTTGTTATTGAACAATGCTAGTCTCTGAACAAGGTCCACAACAGTAAATTGTGGAGCACCGTCTGGGTTATTTTCAAACTCATTTGGTTTGAAGACTACGTTCTTTCGGTATTCTGGAGGCAGGTAGTCTTCAATTTTCTGCCAATCGCCTTCAAGATTCTTCAAGGCGTAGTCGGGTACAGCTTTCGATAGGTTTCTGGCGCGGCTAATACTTGCAACGCTTTCTTCATCAATCCCGACAGCTACTGTCATCTGAACGAATGCGTTAGATATCTCAGGGTACTTCTCGCCTCGCTTATGCTCGCCATGAAGAGCGTGCATTAAGGCTTTGTATGTGTGCCCTCCGTTGAGGACTCCATGACCTAGAAAGTCTTCTGTATCTTCGTCTGGTTCGTTATAACTCAAGCGAACTTGAAAATCTCCGCCTTCTACTCTCTTCGCGCGAAGCGAATCAACAACTAGCATAATACCGTTGTTGTAGTAGATAAATTGCTCAGGCTCTGCTTTCAACGTAGCCAGCATTGCCTTTGCTGGCTTCGCTTTGAGATCTGCATTCCTCGCATTTGGCCCGTAGGGAAGGTTCTGCGGGAGATTCTCAACGGCTAGTGTCAAAGACCAAATCTGCTTGTCTTGTTCCTTGCCTTCTTCGCTATTGTCCTGAAACACGCGACACGCGGACTTAGCAAGAAACTGTACGTTCTTAACATTCATAATTTTTCTTTTTTGCTTGTATCGTTCTACAGAACGGTGGGACTTGGTTCAACGGAACCAGCACCAACATAGCACAACTGTTTTAGAGTGCAATAGCTATCCACTAAAACCTAGTTGTGATCTGTAGTGCGTGTAGAAGTGTTTTGAAAAGTGTAAGTCTCTTCTTACAGCATCTATAGTCTCTTACTGTACTATCGTTTCATAAACGACCGTTTTTGGCACATGCTGACGAAATGGCAAAAAAGCCGCTTTTAGAGCCATT
>CALDSK010000278.1 GCA_937911865.1 uncultured Synechococcus sp. | reverse complement strand
ATAGATCGCTCTTGTGAATTGTTTGCATGCTCTGTTAAGTTGACCTGTCTAGAACCTGGCGAAACGTTGCTGATACGGCTTCTGACTCTAGCTGAGGTTCGAGAGAGAACGCCGAGAGAGGATACCGTAAAACATCTTTTAGCGGGCCAGCTGGTAAGTAGGGTTTTTGAGGAATAAATGCAATAGATTGCGGACAGATAATGTCGCCTTGCCCGGTTCGCCAGAGACCTGAGATCGCACGCAGCAAAGAACTTTTTCCGACACCACTCGGCCCAACAATCAGCAGGCTTTCTCCACGAGGCAACGCCAGCGACAGGTCATGCACAAGCTGTTGACTATCGTCAGGGGTCACAAGAGAGAGACTTTCAATAGTCAGGGCGGAACCGGACTGGCGAGTGATGACGTTGGGTGCTAAAAGCGGCGAGCGATAGGAATCTAAAGCTGCGGTAAACGCCTGTAGCCTTTGGGACGCGGCACCTAGCTTGGTAAGCTGCTGAAGCTGAAGCACGATTAGCGCCAGCACAGAGAGCATTAAGGTAAAGGCGGAGCCCGCCTGCGTAACGTCTCCAATTTCTAGCTCTCCAGCAAACAGTCTAGGAGCGAGGATAATGCCAGGAATAATATAGGTGGCGTAGCGGTAGTGGTTTTGAAACAGGTTGAGTCCCAACTGCCAGCGCAGAAGGCGAGTGAAGTTGTTGAAGACATTGCTAAACCGCTTCGAGCTTTGAGCGTGCTCCTGCTGTTCGCCTCGGTATAGAGCGATCGCCTCTGTATTTTTGCGAATGCGAGCCAAGCTATAGCGAAAGTCTGCTTCATGTCTGAGCTGTTCAGCGTTGATATACACTAACGGTTTGCCGAAAAAGAGTGCGGCGATCGCACTACCAACAATTGAGTAAACGAGCAGAACCGCTGTTAAAGGCTGAGAGATAGACCACAGCAGTCCAGCGAAGCCAAGCAGCTGAAAGAAAGATTCTAACAAAATTTCAAACAGCTTAAGCGACTCTTGAGTGAGCGACCTGACATCTTCTTCAATTCGCTGATCGGGGTTGTCAATATCGCCCGATAGGCGCAGCCTGTAGAACGTCTGCTCACTCAAGTATCGGTCAAGATAGTCGCGGGTAAGCCAGGTACGCCAGTACAGGCCAAGCTTAGATCTAACATAGCTAGCGATAGATGCGAAGGGCACACTGACGACGAGAATACCGGCAAAGATAAGCGTCGCCTGAAGGAAGCGATCGCTTTGCTGCGCCGCCAGAGCAGACGTGAGCTCTCCACCGTATATTAAAAAAACAACCTGTAGCGCAGTTCGAATCAGCAAAAGAAAAATCAGTAACAGCAGCAGCCCCCAAGCACCCCACTTCTCTTTCGACATCCAATAGGGTAAAAGAACAGAAAAAAGAGAGTTTTTAGATGAGAAGGAAGAGCGCATTGTAAGCTATATAACTACGGCGTAGATAACGCAGAGCAATCGGAAGAGATCCGGAACGAGAAAACCTGCGAATGAGAAAACTAGGAAGAAAAGGCGAGAAGATTTTTAGAGTCGGACGCTTCTATTTGCCACTCACATGAATTTATCAGCGTGAGTACCTGCGGATGAAAGGTCAGCAGGCTGGGGCGGTGGCCAACGCTGACAAAGATAGTTTTGGTATTAGCCAGCTGCTGATACAGCTCTTTTTCTTGCTGAACCGATAGAGCACTGGTTGCTTCGTCTAGGATGGCGTATGTGGGACGTTTGATGAGCAGCCTGGCAAACGCCAGTCGCTGCAGCTCCCCAGTAGAGAGCTGCTCAGACCAGTCCGCTGTTTGCTCTAAATTGTTCAAGTTGTTTAGCTGTACAGACTTTAGAACAGCCAACAGACTATCGTCAGCTATATTTTCGTCCTGCCAGTTCGGGTATAGCAACTGCTGACGGAGCGAGCCGAGCGTTACATACGGCTGCTGAGGCAAAAAGAGAGTTTGAGGCTGAGGGTATCCAATGCTGCCCTGGCCGTTTTCCCAGAGCCCAGCGATTGCTTTTACCAGCGAGCTTTTGCCAATGCCGCTAGCCCCGGTGATAAGCAATGGCTGAGTGACTGAAAAAGAGAGGTTTTCAATAATTGTTCTAGCCTGACCGTGTTTAGCCTGACTGTTCTGACGCTCAGTTTCAAGCGCACCTGCCTCAGCATTAGACAGTGTTAGGGTAAGGTTTTGAACCGTTAGCTGAGGCTGGTCTGTGATTTGAATAGGCGATTCTCGGTGCAAATTTTCTGCTCGAATCGTGCGTATTAACGTTTGCAGACGGCTTGTACTAGCAGCAAGGGCCGTCAACTGTTCAAACTGAACGATGATCAAGCTAAGCGAGAGCCAAATTCTGTCAAAGGCAGCTTGAGATTGAATAATCGCCCCCACTTCTAGCTCGCCTGAGAGTATTCGGGGCGCTAAAATCACGCTGGGTAAAATGAACGTCAGATATTGATATCCATTTTGAAAGCAGTCTAGACCTAGCTGCCAGCGAATGAATCGGTTGAAATTCTGTACCACTTGACCAAACAGGCGGCCAGCGCTCTGCTGTTCCTGATTAGCTGTTTGCTCAGCGACAGACGACTGCTTTTGATAGAACGCAATAGACTCTGCATGTTCTCTAACGTCAATGAGATTGTTGCGAAAATTAGCCTCTCGCTTCAGCTGCTCGGCGTTGATTCGGGTGAGGCGAACACCAAATACAAGGGTGATAACAGCGCTGCCAATCAGGGCATAAACTAGCAGGAAACCGGTTAGCCCAAAAGAAATAGACAGCAGCACACCGACAAAGCCAACTAGCTGTACGACCGACTCTAAAACAGTAGCGAAAACAACAACTGTCAGCTGAGAGATATTACGAATGTCTTCTGAAATTCGCTGGTCAGGATTGTCGATATCTGTTGGCAGGCGATAGTAGTGCCCATCTATTAAGTACGCCTTCATGACATGCTCAGAAAGCGCTTTGCGCCACTGTAAGCCGAGACGATCGCGGACATATGTGCTCAAAGACACCAGTGCGGCACTCATCAATAGAATGCCGACAAACTTGACCAGAGCTGTTTGGAATCGCTGTGGGTCACGCGCGGCTAAAGCTGAGATAAAGTTTCCGCGCTGCAAACTTTCAAAAACGAGAATTATTCCTACTGAAATTGAGAGCAAACTGAGCAGTATCAGCCCAGCAGCCACAGTTCGTTTTTGTGATGCATCAGCATTTTTTTGATAAAACTGGATAATTTCCCACAGGGAATTTTCCTTGTAGTGGAAAGTTTTTGTCATTCCCAACTCTAGAAATACGTATGAACTGTTAAAGCGAATTCTGTCATATCTCAGAATACAGACTACTGCATGCTTTTGCGAATAATTATCGTTAATAGGATTCAAACATATTCTTTGATGCACACGGATTTCATGAAGTCAAGATATTAGCCAGATTTGCTAAGAATGTTTTGATATCATTGCTTTTGGGCATTTAAAGATCCAGATATTCCATACCTGTGCTGAATGCTTTAACAAATCAAAAGTATCCTTTTTTGCTTTTGCTATTCAGTAGCACCTGCCTAAATTTTGATTTGCTACATTTAACCAGCTAAATTTGGCGCTCAAGATTGGATTATCTAGATCTCGCTCACTAGCGCTAATCAGATGTAATTTTGGACCTGCGTTCAGTCTGACTGCACATCTGTCGGCTTTCTATCTGCTGCTTTATTACCCACTCTTTCCACAATCGCTTGCAATATGGCCCGTTCTGATAAACCTGCGCCCATTACTGCCCTATTTGACTACGACAGCCTTGACGCGGGCCAGCGGTCAATTATTCAGCAACGCACGGGCGAAATTCGAGAGCGACTGCGGCGTTCCGCGCAGGACGTATGGGAAATTGGGCAAAAGCTTTCAGATGTGCGATCGCGCCTAAAATACGGTCAGTTTCTCACCTGGATCAAGGCAGAGTTTGGCTGGAGCCAGCGCACAGCCTACAACTTTATCAACGTATACGAAACGTTTGGCGATAGATTTGCAAACCTTGCAAAAGTCAACATTGCGACATCTTTGCTATATCAGCTGGCCTCTCCCTCCGTGCCCGAAGAGCTGCGCGAGCAGATTTTGCGAGCAGCCGAGCAGGGTGACACCATGACGGCGAAAGAGCTAAGAGCGACGATTCAGAAAAAACGACTGAAGTCAGCAGCGACCCGCAAGGAAAAGCCACAGAGTAGAAAGGCATCTAAACCGCCTGAAAGGGAGCCCCTAGAGACGCTGAAACGGACAGCAGATGGTGCAGAGATCATTACGGTGATTGCTCAATCGGCAGAGCCTGACTCGGCAGGTACAGCTGAAGTTGCTGCCAGAATTCAGCCATCTCAACGGTCTAAAGGCGGCGCTTTTAAGGATTTGGCTACTGCGGTAGATATTCAGCCAGGATGGTATCAGCTAGAAGGTCAGCATTTGGTCTTTTGTGGTGATACTGCAGCGCAGGTCTTTTCAGCCTGGGCACCGATGGCCAAACTAGCGATCGCAGTAACAGGAAACGACTGGGCGCACGACTGGCTGATTGATCAGGCCGAAAACGTTGTGGTAATGCCAACCGCACAGTACAGCAACGACAAGCTCAAGCAGCTGTTAAAGCTACTGTCTTTTCCGGGTGATGTGGTGATGATGCCCTGGCTACCCGATGAGAAGATGTTAGCAACCGCGCACCGGCTGGGGCGAACAGTGTATGCAGGCGAAGGCAACATAGAGAAATGCGCTCGTGCGATCGCCGCCTCCGGCCTTAGAGCAACCCCAATTGAACCCAACTATGTCGCAGAGCTAGTGGGGTAAATCACGTTGAGCCCTCTTAGCAAGTCGCTGAGCCTATAGATTGGCTACGTCTGCTGGCTAGCGAGCGTGATCAGATTAGGTAACAGCGCTTGAACAAATAAGGGCTGCTGCATAAAGAAATGATCGCCAGGCACGCTCTCCAGCGAGAATTGAGACGTATGCACCTGCCAAGCGGCAACCTCTGCTTGACTGACAATATCGTCCTGATCTCCCCACAGCCCAGTGATGGGAAACTCAAAAGGGGCTCTAGGCTGATAGGCGTACGTTTCTAACACGGTAAAGTCTGCTCTGAGCATCGGTAGCATAAGTGTCATCAGCTCTAGATTATTTAGCACACTGATAGGCGTTCCCTGATACCGCTTCAGGCGACTAATAAAATCTTGCTCTGACAGCTGATGCATCAGAGGCAAAGGAATCGGCAGCTGCGGCGCACGAGCTGCTGAAACCCAAAAGTGACAGGGCGTGAGCTGTACAGTACGCCGCAGCCACCGACATAGCTCAAAAGCAACCAGCGCGCCCAAACTATGCCCAAAGAACGCAAAAGGCCGGTCTAGCATGGGCAGCAGCTGAGGCCCCAAAGCCTGAATAATCGTATCCAGGTCAGTCATCGCTGGCTCCACTAGCCGCTTACCTCGACCAGGTAGCTCAATGCCACACACTTCAATACTGCCAGGCAGCTGCTTGGCCCAGGGCCGAAATATCCAAGCAGAGCCGCCTGCATAAGCGAAGCAAAACAATCGCAGCTCGGCCTGCACCTGCCTTTGAGGACAGATTATCCAGCTATTCATGACCTACCGCCTGAGCTTGTCGTCTCTCTTTGGGCAGTCTTTGCAGTCTCTTCTAGACCTGTTTCTAAATCTTTTTCTAGACCTGTTTCTAAACCTGTGTAGGTATAGCCCAGCTGACGAAAATCGAGCACGTCCTTAGCGCTAACAACTTTGTTAACCGGTGGGCCAGCATATAGCGTTCTTAAATCCGTGGTCGACGGACCATAGTTTCCAGGTGTCGAAAGTCCATCGTCCCATGGCCACATAGGATCGGTCAGATTGTGTCCAAAGGGCTTGTTTGCAGCGGGATAGAAATCTGGGCCGCTATGTCCTTGGTCTTGCCACTGCGCCCACAGCCGATCAACGTTGGCATGATGCAGCCAAAAGATAGGGTCGTAAGGAGAAGAAGGCACGCTGTCCATAGTGCCGAGAATGTCTAACTGATGAGCGATCCCTTGATCCCAATCATCCCAATCGACCTGGCTACCACCAATCACTGAATGAGCAAAGGCGTGTAGCGCCCAGCCTAGTTGATAGTCCTGTTTATTATCTGCAACGGCGGGAACGAGTGCGCCTTCTATTAAGGCATTGAACACTTCGTAATTGTCGGTACGAAAGAGTGCATCAATTGCGCTTTGAGGAATAGGGTATTGATCAAAAGGCGGAATTTTTACAAATCTGAGCAAATGAGGACCTAGAGACACCAGCGTGATCGCGTCGAAGTGCAGTGCTTCGCTCAGCTGCCAGCGAGAGAAAGGGCTGGTTTTAACTTCACCGCCCTCAAAGCGACCTTTGCCAGCAACTTCAACAAAAGTGCCCATGCCTACCGGTCCGAGAAAATCGTCTTGCAAAATGGTGTCTAGCGCGTCTGGGTCAGTCCAGTCCCAGTAGGGAATTGTCACGCTGGGATCGACCGCTTGCAAAGCCTGCTCAAAGTCGAGAAGAAACTGGCGGTGCCAGGGCAAAAAAGCTGGATAGCTGTGGGCTGGGTTGCCGCGAGCAGGCCCCTTTGCCCCCAGGCTTTGCCGAAAGCCCATCGTTAAAATATGTTGAACAACAAACTGTTCGTATAGGCTGAGCTGGCTGTTATTGGGGTGGGTAGATTGCAGGGTATCCACTGCATTGACAAAGGCTGTTCTTTCAGCGGACGTTAGCACAGTGGCGCTTTTGCGCTGCGGTAGGTTAGCGGGCTGAGAAAACGAAGGAAAAACCAGAGCAGGGCCAGGCGCATCCGGTGGCGGTGGGTGGTAGACACCTGAGCTGTTAGTCAGTCGAGGAAACAGAATGACGGCGATCGCCACCACAGCAACGAGCCCAACAAAAGCAGCCAGCGTTGTTTTTTTAGATAGCTTAAATCTTTGGAGCACGAGTGAGAAAGGGCATAATACAGAGCGGCAAAAATCGCTCGAAGCGGTCCACTCAGACGGATATAGACTATTTCTAACGTAGCACGGTATAGATAATAATTATTCTCACTAAACTTTTATTACAGGCTTAGATGCATACATCCTAAAGTCCAGATTTCAGACGAATGCACTCTACCTATTATAGTGATTCTATTGAAAATTATTGCTAATAGATAAAGCAAGCCTGTAGTATTTCGAGAAAGCGATTTGTTCAGGCTTGCTGAGGCTAGCTTTTTTAGACAACATTGAGATAACAATAGCCAGTGTCTGACCTACATCCGACTGTACGTGCATTGGGCTGGGTAAGCCTTTTTTCAGATTTCGCCAGCAAGATGGTATACCCTGTTACTCCGCTGTTTTTGACGACTGTACTGGGAGCACCCGTGTGGAGTGTTGGGCTCGTAGAAGGCATTGCTGAGAGTACGGCTAGCCTGCTGAAGCTGTACTCAGGCTGGCTGTCTGATCGGACGGGGCAGCGAAAGCCGCTGGCGGTAGCGGGCTATGGGTTAGGGGCGGTTTCTAAGCTTGGGCTGGCTATAGCCGGTAGCTGGGTAGCGGTATTAGGCGCCCGGTTGCTAGATCGCGTAGGCAAAGGGCTAAGAGCCGCGCCGAGAGATGCCCTGATTGCAGAAAATTGTCAGCTTAGTCAGCGAGGGGCCGCTTACGGGCTGCACCACAGCTTGGAAACAGTGGGAGAAGTCTTGGGCCCGCTGGCAGGTTTTTTGTTTTTGCTGCTGTATGCCGAGAACTATCGCGGCGTGTTTGCGATCGCATTTATCCCAGCGCTGTTTGGGGTACTGGTGCTGCTGCGATGGGCAAAAGAGCCGAAGACAGCAAGCAACCAAAGACATCTACCTAAGTTCACGTTTAGCGGTCTAAGTTCAGCCTATCGGCAGTACTTGGGGATAGTTGTTTTGTTTGGATTGGGGAATTCTTCAGATGCTTTCTTGCTGGTGCGATCGCAAGACTTAGGTTTCAGCGGGGCTGACTTACTGCTACTCTACGCAGCATTTAACCTGATGTCCGTTGTTTTGGGCGTTACGGTTGGCAGACTCTCAGACCAGGTAGGTCGCCGCCCGCTGTTGGTAGCTGGCTACGGGCTGTTTGCGCTGGTGTACTCAGGCTTTGCGGTCGCCGAAAGTAGAGGCTTGATCTGGATACTGTTTGTTTTCTATGGGCTATACACCGCGCTGACTAGAGGCGTACAAAAAGCACTGGTGGCAGATTTGGTTCACCCGGGCAGGCGAGGGGCAGAAATTGGCACCTTTCATATGTTGATAGGGCTAGTAGCACTGCCTGCTAGTTTGCTAGCGGGCTTTCTGTACACGCAGATATCGGTGGGTGCGCCTTTTTATTTTAGTGCGGGGGTGAGTGCGATCGCTGCCCTACTGCTCTGGCAGCTACGTTTACCTTTAGCCCGACAAAGCTTGCCCTCGTCTCTTTGAAGATGAGTTAAAGAAGATTGGCCAAAAAGTTATATATAGCTCTCGAAGAGTTGCTTAAGACACTAACGAGAAGCTGCAACTTATAGCGGACAAGCAACTCTTCTGAGCAAATGTCCTAATGCATTAGGACATTTGCTATACACTATCGTTAGACCCAGCGTTTGATTATGGCACCATCCATTGACCTTGTTTGCGGATTTTTAGGCGGTACGTTGCTTTCAGTCGAAGGTGGCTACCGAGTGCTACAGCACCCAAAGCCTGAAAGAGTTTTCTCTCGCATTTCTGATGCAAAGTGGTTTCTTGCCGTTAACTGGTGCGAACAGTATTCTGTCCCAGCGGGCATTTTGAACCACCAAGGACAAGTCTCTTATCTCAACGAAGCCGTACTCGATATTGGCGAGACCGCTTTCTTGCCGCTAGAGCATCGAAAGGCTGTTTTTAACACCTGTTTGACGTTGAGCCCAGGAGAAACAGGCACTTATCAGCTGTCTTCAAATAAATACGTGAGTATTTTGGGAGTAGAGATTGATCCGAGGTATGGAAAAGTAGCGTTGGTGAGAGCGATCTAACCGACTATCCGACGCTCTGACACTCAAAACCAAGCGTTTTTTGAACGCTAGAGCAGTCCTCTTCTAATAGCAGAACGGCGTTAAGGCCATTACTTGCAATGATAATTAGAACATTTGGTTCATTGCTAATGATCCGCCCTGTTCGGAAAGCTGAGTATGAGTAAATTACGCTTAGTTCAAGTGAAAAGGGCATGATTCGGCTGCCTGATTCGACGGGTCAATGAGCCTTAGACGGCTTTGGCTAAATTTGTCTAAGGTATCTAGTGCGTAGCCTTGGTCGAACCGGATACTGCCGCTGTCTGCGCCGCCAAATTTTTCACAAACGGCTCGGTGGGCGATAGCTAGAGACTTATAGGCCTGGACAAAGGCTTGGTGCTGAGGTTGAAGTTCTGTCGGCAAATGCTCAAAAGCCGGGCGGAGACGTTTCCAAATTTGCATGAGGGCGGCATGTTCCCAAGACATAAGGCCGCTGAAGTTGGTGGACTTCACTTGGGGAGGAGCCATTGTAGGACGCACAGATTGTTCGTATTGGGTGTGGCTGAAGCTGCCCGCGAGTTCCATGGAGGCACCGGAAGCGAGCATGAGATCTGTGGCAGTGGCAAGTTCGGTTTTGGCGGCGGGGAGATTGCCGAGGGCGAGCTGAGCCTCAAAACGGCTGAGGCTAATGATAAGGCCCTGGACGTTGATGAAAAAGGACCAGTGGAAGCCTTGCCAGATGTCTTGTGGAAAACACATTTTGCTGCCAGGGGATGATTTGTTAATAAGAGATGGGGAAGTCAGACTTAGGAGTGATGGAGTTAGAAGTTAGGAGTGACGGAGTTAAGAGTGATGAGTTAGGAGCTGGGAGACGAAGAATGGGGGAAATCTTGGATATTGAAGACGCGGGTGAGGAGGTAAATATAGCTGATGAAGCCTTGTTTTTGTTGAGTAATGTGTTGGGGCGATAGGTTTGGGGTGGTGCAGCAGAGGGTGATGAATTTGTTGCAGTTGGTGAGGAGGCCGCGGGTAATGAGCAAGGCTGTGGCTTCGTCGCTGCTGGTTTGGACGTGGTTGATGTGGAAATAGGTGTCGTAGTCTTCAACGTCGGCGGTACTGAGGGCAGTTTTAGTGATTTTGACTTGGGCGGGTTGGGTTTCGGGGGTTGAAAAGGTGTTGAGGATTTTATGGATTTGATGCTGAGCTTCAAAAAAGTTTGGGTTATTTAGAGCTTGGAGGAGCGATCGCAAGCTCTCTTCAATCTGTTGTTTTACCGGCAGTTCTAGCTGACACTCTAGAGGAATATCCCAAGGCACTAGCAGATCGAGGATCTCTGGTGAACGCTCTGACAAATTATCGGCTGGGTTGTCGGCTGAATTGTTGGCAGGTCGTTTCACAGATTGTTCTTGGACGCGGTCGTCGATTGAAGTCAGTACATCAGTCATGGCTAGATTGTTTTTGAGCCTCTGCCATTGCGGTTTGTAGGCTCAGCGGCCGCATGTCTGTCCAGACTTCGGAAATGTAGTCCAGGCAGGTTTGCCTGGGGCCGCTTTTTCCATCGGCCCGCCAGCCCCAGGGAATTTCTTTGCATTCTGGCCAGATAGAATAGCGGCCTTCATCACTAATGACAACGCGGTAGGTAGGTTCGGTTTGTTGGGCCATGGATTTGTACCTTTTTGTAGAATGTTTTTGGCGGAATGTTCTCTTTGAAAAGCCGAGTATGACAATCTGAAGCTGGTCAAGGAGAGCTGATCAATCTGGAATTGACTAATCTACACGTATCCGACCTCTTGAAGCGTTAACAGACCCTCTGTAAACGCCCTGTAGATAGCTTCAATATCTTCTGAGGTATGAGCAGTGGAAAGAAAGCCGCCTTTGTCACCGCCACGCAGGTGAATGCCCTGATTGAGCAGATGATAGGAGAGTAGGCTAGTGGCCAGCGGGGTGAGCTGACTTTGAGTGAGGGCGATCGCAAAAAACGATCCAAACTGCGTAAACCGAACAGGCATATCGGCCCTAGCAGTAAAGACATTTAGCCGGTTGGCCAGCGATTTTGCCTTCTGCGTCAGCTCCGCCTGTAGAGAAGGCCCTTCTGCTTTCATGTAAGAAAGCGCAGCCTGGGCAGCGGCCAGTGAAAGCGGATGTTTGCAAAAGGTACCGGCAAAGAACGTAGTGGGGACCTGTGGCGATGAGCCGTCACCAAACTGCCACGAACCACCGTCAATATGATTCATAAACCGCGGCTTACCTGCAATGACAGATAGCGGTAGACCGCCGCCGACAATCTTACTGTAGGTGGCAATATCAGCAGCAATCCCAAAGTGTGCCTGTGCGCCGCCCTGCTCTATTCGAAAACCTGTTACCATTTCATCAAAGATGAGCGCAATATCAAGATCTTCAGTGAGCGTTCTTAAGCGGGTTAAAAAAGTTTGAGGCTGCAGCTCTGGGCAGCGACTTTGGACGGGTTCTACGAGGACAGCAGCCAGATCTTTTTGATGCGCCTTGATCGCATTTAGAGATTGAAAGTTGTTGTATTCTAAAACAATGACATTTTGGGAAACTGCATCTGGAATACCAATCGCGGCAGGCACAGCGCGAGCATTAATACGCTGATTGAGCAGCCAGCCTAAAGGTTTTAGCCAGGACTTTTGCTCAGCGATGCGCACGGCCTTTTTTCTCGCATACTCACTGAGCGGTGCCCGCATTAGCGCGTCGTTGAAGTGGCCATGATAAGAATTGGTAAAAACAGCAATTTTGTTGCGTCCGGTGGCGGCCCGAGCAATCCGCACAGCCGTCATCACAGCTTCTGTACCAGTATTGCTGAAGGCGACACGCGCCATGCCAGTTAGCTCACTGACAAGGTGAGCAGTTGTACTCACTAGCTCTGACTGCGGCCCGATTTGAATACCTTTTTGTAGCTGCTGTTCAATAGCTGCTTTGATAAAAGGTGGATTGTGGCCAAACAGATTAGTCCCTAGGCCCATCAGGATATCGATGTATTCGTTACCATCGATATCCCACAATCTTGCGCCTTGCGATCGCGTCGCAACGACCGGATAGCACATCTCCTTCGTTTCAGGTGAAAAGCTAAAACCAATAGAGCTTTTATCGGCAAGGACTGAGCGATTGGCCGCAGCAAACTGCTTTGACTTGGGTGTGCGCCGGTTGTAGCAGTCGATGACAGACTGCAGATGCTGTTGTTTGGTTTGCAAGGAAGTCGTAGGCATGGGCATAGGGGGGACAAAAGACTAATTGATACTGACTAAGTAGGAGTCGTGGTAGCCACTGAGTGCGATCGCTGAGCTTGAGACTGCTTTATAAGCGTCGGTTTTGCACAAACAAAGTGGGCTGAATGGTTGTTATCTATCTCCAATCGGCCATCAATTGTTTGAATAGAAACCGTCTGAAAGCCCGTTTTGTCTAACGCCTCTTTGACTGAGTCTAGACTATGACCTTTAACTGGATAAACAAGCTCTTTGCACTTCCAATGAGGCTCAATCTTATTTAACTTCTGTATCAGCTTGAGCCGCAGACCAACAAAACGAGGACGGCTAAGTAGCCTGTACACTAGCCGCTTAAGCGGAAGAAGAAGTTTATCAAACAGGCCCAGCGAACGATTCAGCGCTTGAAAAATAGTGACCTGAAAGTCTCCTGTAGCAGAGCTAGCGTCGTAGTGAGGGATAATCATCCAGGCGTAGTAGGCATTGAGTTCACCTTCAGTCGGTTGCCCCTGCCACCACCGCTCCAGCTGACTAGGATGGTTGAGATCAAAAACAAACATGCCACCCGGCTTTAGCGCATTGTAAACCCGCTCAAATACCTGCGTTAGATCCTCTATACTCATCAGGTGATTGAGCGATGCGCTAGTCGAAAAAACACCGTCAAAGCGGTTCTCTAAATCGAATGTACGAGCATCTTCTACATAGTAAGTAGCCTGCGGCGCGTTTTTGCGAGCATAGCTGATCATATCTTCAGAGCCATCTAGCCCCGAGACCTTATAGCCCCTCTCCACCAAAGGCTGTATGAGCTGTCCGGTACCACAGCACAGATCTAGAATCTCACCATTGCAAGGAATATAGGGCAAAAGAACGCGCTTCAATAGATCTAGCTGGGGCTGGCTGTACTCTGGGCCCATCGTTTGGTTGTACAGCCATGCCCAATTGTCGTAGTCGGCGTAGCGAGTCATGATGATAACAATGAATGATGAACAGATTTAGGTCAACACAGGCGGGGAGATGTGAGTTTTGCTTGGCAGCATAGCTCTGGCATAGGTGTTGAAAAGAGAAAGATCGAGCGGAGGCAAATCAAAGGGTGCATCTTTTAGCAAGGAATAGGTTTGACTGGTGTCAAAGGGAATTTCTAAAGAAGTTTCGAAAGAAGTTTGAGCAGCATTTTCAGGACTATTTTGGCGAGAGGCAAAGAGAGCCGCTAGAGGATATAGCGGATGAGCTGGGTCATCTTTAGCGATGTGCTGAAGCTTTTGGTGCCAAATGTTGTAGGGAACGCGTCTGATGGAATAGCCTGCGAGCTGACAGGCGTCAAACAACAAATCTGAGGGTGCTGGGCGTGGATGAATGAGGTGAAAGGCTTTGCCAACAGCCGCAGGCTGTCTGGAGAGATAGACAATCGCTTTAGCAGCGTAGTCAACTGGCAGCAGATCGAGCGGGGTTTCTCCTTCAGGCGCTATGCCAGACTGAACATAGCCCTGCATCAGGCGATAAAGAAAGTCATTAGGGTTAAAAACGCCCGTTTGGCTGTGACCAGAGATAGGACCGGGCCGATAGATAGTAGTCGGCAAATAACGGTTTTGAGCCTCAGCTACCAAATGTTCGGCGACCCATTTGCTGCGGTTGTAGCCACCAACAGGCACAGGATACTGGCTTAGATCAATCTGCTCGGAGATTTTGGTTTGGCCAGAAGGGGGAATAGGAGGTAGCACGCTCAGCGTGGAGGTATAGTGCAGTGGTTTGGGCGTACCGTGACAGGCAAGCCTGAGGATTTCTTGGGTGCCCAGGACGTTAGCAGCCCTCAGCTGAGCGTAGGGAGAAATATGGTGCACCTGAGCGCCATTGTGATAGATGGCATCAATTTGGTCAGATAGCGTGTAGAACTGTTGCTTCGAGAGGCCAAGGTAAAGCTGAGATAGATCGCCAGCGATTATACGAATGCGTGACTCGAAGGCAGGCTGCCAAATTCTGTATTCGCTGAGACGCTGCTTGAGTTTAATCAGCGCCTCAGCAGCGTCAGATGCACGGATTAGGCAATAGATAGTAGCTTCGGTTTGGTGGAGTAGCTCATCAAGAAGAAATGCGCCAAGGAAGCCAGTTGCGCCAGTTAGGAGAATATTGGTAAGTGTGCTCGAAGCATTAGAGCGATTGGGACGAATCTCAGCCGGTAGCTGAACGTCTTTTTGCCAGTCGGCTATGTGTGCTGTTTTGCGCTTGTCAAAAGACTCTGGAGTATCCGGTTGCGGCGAGACAACAGTGCTGCCCTTGAGCAAAGCAATAATAGCCGGTTTATTCTCTTTTAGCTGAGCGGTCAGCGCAGGTGTGAGCGACCCTTTAGGCGCGTTGCAGCGCAGGATATCACCTTCTAGCCACAGGCGAACATCAAGGGTTTGCAGATGGTTGAGAAAGGGTGTCAGGGTATCGGCAGGCATAGACAAGTCAGAGCGAATGGCAGATGAGACAGGCGGCTTTGGCACTGTAGAGAGTTGTTGATTGTGAGAGGTTTGAGAAAATTCAACAACCGGAATAGGTGCTTGTTTTTTAACAGGTGCTTTAGCAGGAGATAGGGTTATCTGGTACTGGCCGAAAAGGCGATCGCACACTCTACCTTGCGCTCTACAGGCCGCAATCAACCGGTCAGATTCTACAATTGGCGCAGCATCAGGCGCATAGTCGATAGAGGTAATATAGGTCAGCCAGGGCTCTTGCCCCATCGCGTAAACGTATACCTGCTGCGGATTAAGGCAGTCAATTAGCGCTTGCGCGCGTACCGCGTTAGATCCATCTAAGCGACGAGTTTGAGCCTGTTTGTGAGGGACCGCATTCGGTAGCAGCGGCCCGTACGCCCAGGTGAAGGGCGCGCCATCACATTCCATACCGAGAAACAACAGGTCAAGATCACCCAAAAGATGATGAATGTGAGTGTAGAGGGTAGAGTCTAGATTGTTAGAGTCGGCGGCACAGAGAATAGAGCGGCCTTTGAGCACAATCCAATAGGCGTTTTTAGTGGCAATGTTAAGATCACCATGCTCACCTAGCACAGGAATACTGATGATTTCTCCCTCTGGCAGCTCAACACTTTCTAACTCGTCTAAGGTCAACACCTGAGAGAATCCGATCTGCTGTAGCGCCAGCTTGAGAGAAGGATCCAGGAGAGCGCCCTTTTGGCTGCTAGGCACAACGAGATGCTTGATTTTGTGCCGCAGCTGTAGCAGCGTTTCGAGCATGACGTGGTCTTGGTGATTATGGGTGATTAGAACGTAGTCAATGGTCTCAGGCAGATCAGTGTAGCTGTAGCGAGACATGCCGGTGGGATGCTCGTAGCTGATAAGCGGATCGCAGAGAATGGAGACCTCGGCAGTTTCGATCAAGACGCAGGCATGACCGAAGTAGCGCACTCTGATACCGCCGTCTGCATAGGGTTTAGATAGACGAGGAGGCTCAGCAGTAAAGAGCCTGTAGAAAAAAGAACGCTCTTTTTCTGGAATACTTAAGAGAGCCGCCATCGAATCGACGGACCCCGGCTTGTGGCGCATCTGAAAGAGCTGATCTAGCCGAGGGTCTATAAAAGGAAGATTTAAGCGCAAGCTGCTTTCATCCGACAGGCGAGGCGTACTCATCACAAAGGCACGCTGATCGCAATCTCCGACGCAGAGCGCCACACTTTGACTGCTAGGGTTGTAGTACTCACTGCGATACATCAACCCTTCAATGAAGCGAATAGAGGCACTGTTTTGAGCATCGTAGACTAGCTCGACATAGCCTTTTAATGCCTCTGGAATTTGCGCGTAGAGAGGTTCGAGAGAGTCGCCCGGTGGATGCTGTGCCAGCAGTTTTTGTGCGTGGGCGATCGCACTACTCAGACCGATCAGCTGACGTTGTTCTCGCTTTGTTGTTTCTAGAAGCGATCGCACTTCGTCTACCCGACTGGCCGGGTGCTGGATAAAGGCTCCACCCATCATCGCCGGATCGCGCAATGTCTTTTCGTGAACCTGCGGCGCATCGATAAACGACTGCATTACCCGACACTGCGACTGCGTGAGATAGCGAGAAGCCGTAGCAGGCGAGATCAGATAGCTCCATGCATACCAGTGATTAATCAGCGGCTCTGCAATCACGTCGGGTCTGAGATAGCCGACAAAATCTGTCACTTGCATCTTTATTACAGGCTTAATCACAGGGCAATTTCCTCTCTCTCTTCATCCTCGTTTATCGGCTGCTGCATCTCGGCTAGGCGCTGCTTTTGTTCTATTCTTTGCGCTAGAGCTGCTAGCGTTGTCGCCTCGAACAGATCAACCACTGTAATTTCAACATCAAAAGTATCCAGTACCTGCGCCACCAGCTGAGTTGCTAACAAAGAGTGGCCGCCCATATCAAAGAAATCATCGTAAATGCCGACGGTCTCTTGAGAAAGTACCTGGGAGAGTATCTGCGCGAGCGACTTTTCCATCTCATTGCGTGGCGCGACTTGTGGCCGAGAAGTCTCTATAACGGGGGCAGGTAATGCCTTCATATCAACCTTGCCATTGGGTGTAAGCGGCAAGGCCGGTAGCCATACAAATACAGACGGCACCATGTATTGAGGCAACGTCTCAGCAACAAACTGACGAATTTCTGCTGTGGTAGCTCTTTCTTCGCTAGCGGTCACGATGGGTATACCGTAAGCCACCAGCCGTTTGTCTCCAGGAGTATCTTCTCTAACAGTGACCAGCGCTGTTTTTACCTGCGGGTGAGATTGCAGAATACGCTCTACTTCACCCAGCTCAATGCGAAAGCCCCGGATTTTGGTCTGCGTGTCGATACGGCCTAGAATTTTGACATGGCCACTGGGCAGATAAACGGCTAGGTCGCCTGTCTTGTAGAGGATAGAGTTGCAAGGCGTAAAAGATTTCTGAGAGTCTCCTGCTTGATCTGCTGCTGTGAATGGGTTTGGAATAAATCTCTCAGCCGTCAGCGCTGGCCGGTTGAGATAGCCTCTAGCAATGCCTACACCGCCAATATGCAGCTCTCCTACGACGCCCACAGGCAGCGGCTGAAGATTGTTATCAAGAATGTACAGCTGTTTGTTGGTACTCGGTAGCAGCGTGGGCTCTATCGAGTGATTGTTTCCGCAGGGAACCATACTCGCGTTAACTGTGGTTTCAGTAGGGCCGTAGGCATTGATAAACAATCGGTTTTGGCTCCAGGTTTGGATCAACTCTAGAGCAGGCGCTTCACCGCCCACGAGCACCATGCGTAGATCTGGAAAGTCTCTGTAGGGGACACTGGTGAGGGCTGATGGCGTGATAGTGATATGGGTGACGCGGTGGCGGGCGATTAGGTCGCTAAGATTAGGGCCCGGCAGCAGTGCCGTAGCAGGTGCTAAAAGAAGCTTGGAGCCGCTGGCCAGCGCCATGATAATTTCTGGGATAGAGGCGTCAAAGCTGAAAGAAAAGAACTGCAAGATGCAGTCGCCAGGTCGTACATCGCAGACACGGATTTTATCTTCAGTCAGGTTAACTAGGCCGCTGTGAGGAATGAGGACGCCTTTGGGTTTGCCCGTAGAACCAGAGGTGTAAATGAGATAGGCAAGATTATCTGGACAGGCGGTTCTTTGAGGATTTGAGACGGGCTGATCTGCAGGCCAGTCTGTATCTAGATTGATGCGCTGAGCGGTTGTTTCAGCTGTAATCGATAGCGTACTTTGAGAGAGTAAGATGGGCACCTGGGCATCGTCTAGCATGTAGGCGAGACGATCGGCCGGGTAAGTTGGATCTAGGGGAAGGTAAGCGCCACCTGCTTTGAGCACAGCGAGCAGTGCAATGATCATTTCAGGCGATCGCGCCACGCAGACGCCGACAACAGTTTCTGGGCCAACACCAAGAGATTGAAGATAGTGAGCGAGCTGATTGCTGCGCTGGTTGAGTTCGGTGTAGGTAAGCGCTTGTAAGTTGGGTTGGCGGCTAGAAAGCTGATTATCGAAAACCAGTGCGATCGCCTCTGGATATTTCGCCACCTGCGCTTCAAACAGCTGCTGAAAACAACAGTCTTGGCGATATGATTTGTCAGTGTTGTTCCAAGCGAAAAACTGCTGCACTTCCTCGGCTGTGAGCATAGGCAGCTCGGCAATTGGATCGTCTGGGGCTTGGGCAATCGAAGCAAGCAGCGTTTTGAAATGATTGACCATGCGCTGAATGGTTTCAGGCTTAAACAAGTCGCTGTTGTATTCAAATCCACCCACGATACCGTCTGCTGTTTCGTATAAATCTACGCTAAGATCTAGCTTGGCGGTGATGACTGACTGAGACAAACGCTCGAAGCTAAGGCCAGGCAGCGCAATCGTTTTTTGAGGTGGATTCTCTAACCGAAACTTAACCTGAAAAAGCGGGCTGTAGCTAAGATCGCGCTCTGGCTGTAAGACTTCGACGACCTTTTCAAAGGGAAGATCTTGATGATCGTAGGCTGCCCAAGTGGTGGCTTTTATTTGATCTAGCAAAGTTTTGAAGCTGGCTTGAGGAGTAAGGTGCGATCGCAGCACCAGCGTATTTACAAACAGCCCAATCAGTCCTTCTACTTCAGCGCGGTGGCGATTGGCAATGGGTGTCCCTACCGCCAAGTCTATCTGGCCAGTGTAGCGATATAGCAGCACCTTGAAAGCAGCCAACAGCGTCATAAACAGCGTTGCAGACTGCGTCTGTCCTAACGCCTTTAAGCGATCGCTAAGTGCCTTAGAAAGAGAAAACTGCTCGACCGCGCCTCGATAGGTTTGAACCCTTGCGCGCGGATAGTCTGTAGGCAGCTGCAAAACAGACGAATTAGCCGCAAGCTGCTCGCGCCAATAGGTCAGCTGAGAAGCTAGCACCTCGCCCTGTAGCCAGTTACGCTGCCAGATAGAAAAATCTGCATACTGAACCGGCAGATCTGCCAAGGGCGATGACTTGCCTAAGAGCGCAGCTCGATAAAAGATCGATAGCTCCTGAATTAAAATCTCTTGCGACCAGGCATCGGCAACGATGTGATGTATCGTAAATAAAACAACAAACTCATCCTCGCTCAGTTTTAGTAGCACAACGCGGAGCGGCTGATCGTGAGCCAAATCAAAAGGCGCTTTAGCGGCGTCAATAGCAGCCTGCTTTACTGCCTCTTCTGTATTGCGATGGCGCTGAAGATCTCTCTGATCAACCTCAACAGAAACAGCTTCCTGAATCTTTTGAACAGGTTGGCCGTCTACTGTAATGAACTGAGTGCGCAGCACCTCATGACGCTGAACAATTCTGTTCAGGCTTTCGGTGAAGGCTTGAACATCTAAAGTGCCGCCTACTCGAATGGCCAAAGGCAGATTGTATACCGCCGAGTCTAGCTGCATCTGGTGCAGGAACCAAAGGCGCTGCTGTGCGAAGGAAAGCGGAATATTACTAGGTCGCTGAACAGGCAAAATTTTTGGAGCGGTCTGAGCGCCTTTTGACTGCTGTAAAAAGGTAATGATTTCAGACTTTCGCCGCTTCAGCTGAGCGTTCAGCTCATGGGTAAGTACCGCTTCTGGGCCGCTACAGCGCAGCCGCTCACCCTCCATCCACAGTCTTACTTCCTGGCGAGACAGCTCAGCGAGAAAGGTTTCTATATTACTATCTAGACGATTACTAGCTGGAACAGTATTCATCGGACTCATAGTTCAATCTCCTTGTGCCCGGTGGGTCGCTGTGTGGAAGGGGAAGAGGCTACTTTGATCGCATCAATGTAGGTCGCAAGCGATTCTACTGTGGGATGCTCAAACGCGCTTTGCAGCGGTAGCGCAATATCGAAATGTTTGCGCAGCCTGGTATTAACGCGTGTAGCGCTAAGAGAATGACCGCCAAGATCGAAAAAGTTGTCATCAGCGCTAATAGATTTATCACTACCTTCCATAAATAGAACAGAAGACCAAATGGTTGCGATCGCTCGTTCTGTTTCATTTCGGGGCGAAATTTGTGCTTTCTGCGCGGTTTGATCTGGTCGAGGCAATGCACGACGGTTGAGCTTGCCGGTAGGCGTGAGTGGCAGCGAATTCAAGACAACAAACTGCCTAGGAACCATAGCAGCAGGTAGTTTTTCCTTCAAAAACTTAGAGAGCGTCTGTGACATATCCCCTAGCTGTTCCACTTCTCCCACAATGTAGGCGACAAGACCTCTACCGCCAGAAAGATCGTCGCGAGCAATCACGACAGCCTGACGAATATTTGCATGCCCAGTCAGCGCCGCTTCGATTTCACCTGGCTCAATCCGAATACCGCGCAGTTTAATTTGACTGTCCTTGCGACCCAAATATTCGATTGTTCCGTCGGCCGAATAGCGAGCGAGATCGCCAGTTTTATAAAGCGTAGAAGTCTTAGACGTAGAGACCTGAGAAAAGGGATTAGGAACAAACTGCTGAGCGGTCAACTCTGGTCGATTGAGATAGCCCCTAGCAACGCCTGCGCCGCCGATATAAATCTCTCCAGGAATGCCGATAGGGACTGGGTTTAGATCGCTATCTAACAGATGAATTTGAGTATTGGAAATTGGGCGACCGATAGGAACAGTGGGCGCATCGGGCTGGCACTGCCAAGCGGTAACATCAATAGAGGCTTCGGTAGGGCCATAGAGGTTGTGCAGAGCCGCCTCTGGAAGCTGTTGAAAGAACTGATTTTGTAGCGTAGGAAGGAGCGCTTCGCCGCTACAAATAACCTGTTGAAGCGTAGTACATTTAGCCGCCTCAGATGATTCTAAAAAGGCCGCCAGCATGCTAGGAACAAAGTGCACAATAGAAACCTGGTGAGTTTGAATCAGCTGAGCCAGGTATGCGCTATCTCTGTGGCCGCCGGGTTTAGCAATCAACACAGTAGCCCCATTGAGCAGCGGCCAAAAGATCTCCCAGACAGAGACATCAAAGCTGAGCGGCGTCTTGTGAAGGACACGTTGACCGGTCGTCAGACCGTAGGTTCTCTGCATCCAGCAGAGCCTGTTCACTAAACCCTTATGAGTATTTACAACACCTTTTGGTCGGCCAGTAGATCCAGACGTGTAGATGACGTAAACGCTATTCTGAGGCGACAGCATCCGTTCGAGGTTTTTGCTCGGCTGGTTCTCTCCAGCAGAAAGATCTTTTAACACAATCGATACATCCGCATCTGCAAGCATGTAGTCGATTTGTTCCGCTGGATATTCAGGATCTATAGGCACGTAGGCCGCACCGACTTTGACAGCCGCGAGCAGGGCAATTGCCATCTCTAAGGAGCGCTCAAGGTAGACAGCGACCCTCTGTTCTGGGCCAATACCAGCAGCTTGCAGCGCATGTGCGAGCTGATTGGCCCGGCTGTTTAGTGCCTGGTAGGTCAGCGATTGGTCTTCAAAGACAAGTGCGATCGCCTCCGGTGTTTTCTCAACTTGCGCCTCAAACAAATCTGGCAAAGACCTGTCTAGAGGATATTCATCAGTAGCTGTGTTATTCCAATCAGCCAGCTGTTTCTTTTCGACTGAGCACAGTAAAGAAACCTCACTGACTTTACGCATTGGTCGCTTTACGAAAGTAGCGATCGCGTTGCTAAGATGGCCAAGGAATCGACCGACTGTATCTGAGAGAATTTTGTCAGCATGATACTTTGCTGTAAAAGTAATCTGTTCTTCTCCAGAAACGAGTACAGTAAGCGGAAAATGCGTCCATTCGTTAAACCGAATGTTCTCTAGCTGAAAATCTGCTTTAGCGTTTGCCTGGGCGCTGAACGCTTCAGTTGAAACTGGATAGCTTTCAAACACCAGCAGCGTATCGAATAGGCTTTGACAATTATTCAAAAGCGTTTGAAGCGATCGCAGCGAAACGTATTCGTAATCAGTAGTCTCCGCTTGCTGAGCGCTCAACTGCTGCAACCACTCTACAACAGTAGCCCTGCGATCTACCTGAACACGCACCGGCAGCGTATTAATAAACAGCCCTACCATTGACAGCACGCCAGGTAGCTCAGCCGGACGTCCGGCACAGGTTGCTCCAAACACCACATCGGAGGTATCACAGTAGCGACTGAGGACTAGCCCTAATGCAGCCTGCACAACGGTGTTGAGAGTTATTTTATGCGTTTGAGCAAAGGCTTTTAGCTTTTGGGTCGCTTTTGCAGAGAGCGGCCGCCGCTGCTCAGCGAGAGGCTTCCCCAGGTGTTTTCTCTCTGAATCTGTTGCATGCGCGCCTGCATACGCCCTTTGTATTGGTAAGCTTACAGGCCCTGCCCAATCTTGTAGATAGCGTTGCCAAAAGCTTTCAGCTTTTATGACATCCTGCCGTCCGAGCCAGGCGATATAGTCTCCGTAGGAATAGACAGTCGCTTTATTGCTCAGCGAGATACCGCCTGTCAGGGTAAAGTAGGACTGAAACACCTCTTGTAAAAGCTGGCTAGCAGACCAGCCGTCAAGAATCAGGTGATGATAACACCACAACAGGTAATAGCAGTTTTCACCTGCGTTGTTTTTAGTGCGTATCCACGTCAATCGCATCAGCGGTGGCTGGTTGAGATTGAAAGGCTCTGTGCGATTATATGCGATTAGGATATCAAGCTTAGCTTTCTGTTCTGCTGTTGAGAGCTGTTGCCAGTCTTGTTCTATCCAGATGTCTTCAGCTATCGTTGGCTGACGATACACCACCTGAAAAGGCTGGTCTCGCTGCTCCCAATAAAAGCCAGTGCGCAGTATGCTATGTCTGGCAATCGCCGCTTCCCACGCCTGCTTCAACAGAGCGCCTTCTACTCGACCAGAAAAAGACAGCAAAATCTGAGGAACGTAAGTTCCAGCCGTAGGCGAAAGCAATGATTGAAACAGCAGTCCCTCCTGCATCGGAGAGAGCGGATACATGTTTTCGACATTGCTGCGCTTCTGCGGCTGCGCTGTCGATGCACTTCCCTTGTTTATAGTCACGACACATCACCTCCTAAGCTAGCCAACAGACTATCCAGCTCACCTTGCTCTAAGTCCATTTGAGGAAAATCGGTTGGACTGTAGCCATGATCGGTATCTGTTGACAAACAGTGTTGAATCAATGCCGTCAGGTGATTGAGGTAGGAAGTAGCCCAGCTAGCGATTGTGTCGTATTTGTGCAGAGCTTCACTGTATGTCCAATACAGTGTTAGCTGCTGGCGACTAACAACAGCGTTTATTTCTAACAAAACATCTCGCAAATCTTGTGGGCTACGGGCTGGTCCGGTTGATTCAGACGCGGGCGCTAACCAGTCGCTTTGGGCAAATAGCTGATCCGTTTGCCCCAGATAGTTAAAGCGTACAGGCGAGTCAGTTTCTACTGCTGTTTTTATTTCAGTTTTTGGATGTAGATAGCGCAGCGCGCCGTAGCCACGGCCCTGATTTGGAACCACTCGGAGCGTTTCTTTAACAGTTTTGATTGCCGCGCTCAAGTTTGTTATGGAACCTCCTGTTTTGGATGAAATGCTCAGTAGAACTGGATAAAGACTCGTCAGCCAGCCAACTGTATGAGAGAGGTCGTGATCTTCTGAGCGTCCATGACTTTCTAAAAAGATTCTAATCGCCAGTTGATCGCTGCTCATCGCAGGCAAGAGTGTGAGCGCGAGCGCAGTCAGCAGTAGCTCATCCACATGGATGCTATAGGCAGCGGGGACGTCTTTTAATAGCTCTTTTGTCTGGCTTAAGGATAGCGATACAGAAATTGTGCTGGCAGCAGACATCTTGTTCTCGCCGTCTGAAAAGTCTAAAGGCAGCGTTGCCACAGAGGCAGTTGCAACACGCTTCCAGTACGGTAGCTCTGCGGTAAAATCAGCCCCCTTGAGTTGGCTTACCCAGTCACGGCAAGATAGCGTTTTGGGCGGCAGCAGGGCGACGTCTTTTCGATCGGGTGATTGGCTAAGCTGCTGATAAAGCATCTGTAAGTCGCTGAGCAGGATGCGCCAAGACACGCCGTCAATGACTAGGTGGTGACAGGCCAACAGAAGGCGCTGCTCTCTACCTCCTGTGGTCTCTAAATCGTAGTAAACAGCTTTTAACAGAGGGCCGCTGTCTAAGCGAAAGCTGCTTTGAATGTCTTCTGCTTTCGCTGTAATTGCAGAAGCAGCATCCTCAACAGCGCATTGAACAACTTCCAAAGGCACACTTTCGATATGGTCTTTGTATCTCTGCTGCCAACCCTGTTCTGTTCGATGAAAAGTTGCTCTAAGAGCATCGTTATGGTTTATCAGGTGTTGAAGCGATCGCGCTAAAATCTCTGGCTGAAGCCCCTGCTTTACGCTCAGTAAAATAGACTGATTCCAGTGATGAGGATTGATTAAATCTTGCGAAAAGAACCAGTGCTGAATGGGGGCAAGTGGGACAACACCAACAACAGGTTCTTGCTGAACTTGCGAGTGGGCTTTTGATTTAACGACGGTTGCTAGCTGAGAAACGGTAGAGTATTGAAAAAGGTCGCGGGGTGAGAAATAGAGACCGGAGCGCTGTGCCTGGGCGATCGCCTGAATCGCTAGAATAGAATCGCCACCTAGCTCAAAGAAATTATCGTGAAGGCCGACTGGCTGATTTAGCAAGTTTTGCCATATATTGACAAGCGTTCTTTCTGTTGTAGACAGCTCTGTCTCAGACGACGAAAGCGGCTCCGCTACAGGTATTGCTTCAAAGAGAGGATCGGGGAGCGCCGTTCTGTTGATTTTTCCGTTCGGTAGTAGTGGAAGAGCTTGTAGAGGCACAATGATCGTAGGGATCATGTAGTCTGGCAAGGATGCTTGGAGAAGCGATTGCACCTCTGCAAAGATATCTGAAGTCAGCAGCAGAGCCTTGCCAAGGCTCACGTCACTAGGCATATTAGCAAGAACAATGTAGGCAACTAAACGACGGTTGTTCCGCTCATCATTCCACACTGTTACCGCCGACTGCACCACCTGAGAAGACTGTAGAAGTACAGATTCTATTTCACCCAGCTCAATCCTGAACCCACGAATTTTCACCTGCTGATCAATCCGCCCGAGAAACTCAAGCTGGCCATCTGGGCGATAGCGAGCTAAATCTCCAGTTTTGTAGAGCGTGACACTTGTTTTCTTATCAACAGTCTTATCAACAGCTTCATCAACAGCAAAATCGCAATCAACAAATCGCTCTTTTGTCAGCGCGGGCCGATTCCAATATTCACGAGCAAGTCCGTCTCCAGCCAGGTAGAGTTCACCAGGCATTCCTATAGGAACAAGGCTTTTCTGATTATCTAGAACATATGCTTGAGTGCCTGCAATAGGACGACCGATAGGAACGGTGAGACCTCTTTCGGTTTCTGCTAAAGAAAGCAATGTGTGGGTAGAGTAAGTTGTATCTTCTGAAGGTCCGTACAGGTTGAAAACCTGTTGGACTGACTCCACAGCATACAGCTGTTTGACCAAAGATGACGGAATGGGCTCTCCCGCAAGATTGATAGTAGAAACGCTGCTTGGAATGCCGTTGATGCGAATGAGTTCTGCGACCGCAGTAGGTACCGTATTGATTAAAGTAACCTTGTCAGCAGCTATTAGCTCCGGCAGCTGTAAAACGTTTTCTGAAAGAATCACACATCCCCCGCAGCTAAGCGGAACAAATATTTCAAAAATGGAGAGATCGAAACAAACAGAGGTTGCTGCAAGTACGCCTGATAGTTGAGCGGGTGAGTATGTATCGATTACCCACTGAACTAGCGCAACCGGACTGCGATGCTCAATAGCGACACCTTTCGGTTTACCGGTGCTGCCACTGGTGTAAATGATGTATGCGAGGTTGTTGTGCGTAGTTTCTATAGAAGAGACTAAATAGTCGCTAGCTGTCGGCAATTCCTGAGAATCTAGCAATATAGTCCGAGCGTCTCTTTTGACCAGCGTCTCGTAGTCAGATTGAGTAATAACGACAGAGACCTGAGCGTCTTCCAAAATGTAGGTCAGTCTGTCAGATGGATAGCAAGGGTCTAGCGGGACGTAGGCAGCACCCGCTTTGAGGACGGCTAGGATGGCAATAATTAAATTTGCTGAACGGTCTAAACAAATGCCAACTCTAGAATCGGGACTTAGCTTTAATGTCTGTAGCTGGCCCGCTAGACGATTCGCTTTGGCATCTAGCTCTCGGTAGGAAAGAGTGTGAGTAGACGTGATGAGAGCAGGTGCCTCAGGTGATCTTTCCATCAGCTGCGCAATCAGCTGATGCAGGCATAGCTCAGAGGGATAACTGCGTGAGGTGTCGTTCCATAGTTTCAGCTGTTTCTTCTGTCTGTTACTAACCAATGACAGCTGCTGAATAGGCCTATCTGGCGTTTTAACAACAGCGTCTAGCAGCGTACAGAAAGCGTCCGCCATCCTTTCAATCGTGCCTGCCTTAAACAGATCCTTGCGATACTCGAACTTACCGCTGATATAGGCCCCTTCTGCGGCAGTCTCCTCAGACATAGAGAGCGTCAGGTCTACTTTGGTTGTATTGTTGTCAAGCTGGACGGGTTGCCAATTTAGCAGATGGCTTGACTCAGCAGAGTTTGAAGCGTTTTGTTTTGAGCGGGTTGGCTTAGCCGCTCGCCAAATAAACATTACCTGGAATAGGGGTGAATGGCTCCAGTTACGAGGCACATCTAGAACGTCTAACAGCTGCTCAAACGGAATGTCTTGGTTGGCGTAGGCTGCGATCGCAGTAGAGCGAATCTGCGCTAAGAATTCAGCAAAGGTAATCTCTTTTGAAAAGTCGCCTCGCAGGACAAGCGTGTTCACAAACATTCCTAAGACGTTTTCTAAAGATGCCTGCGGACGACTCTCAATGGGCGTCCCTACCACCAAACTTTCTGCGCCACCGTCTGCACCAGTACTATAGCGGTGTAGCAGACTTTGAAAGACGGCCATCAGGGTCATAAACAGTGTTGCGCTATGCTGTTGCGCTAGCTGCCTGACAGCTTCTGTTTGCTGAGACGTCAGTGTAAATCGATAGCTGTCACCCTCGAACTGCTGCGTAGCAGGTCTAACATAGTCAGTCGGCAACGCTAACAAAGGCGGTAGAGATTGCAGCTGTGCTTTCCAGTATTCCAGCTGATGGGTAGTATCAAGGCGCTGTTGCCATCTTGCGTAGTCCACATACTGCAAAGGTAGAGCAGGTAGGGCAACGGTGGTGTTCTCCAACAGCTGATTGTAGGCAGAGACCATCTCTCGCAACAATATATTGATTGAATCAGCATCAGCAATAATATGGTGTAATACCAGTAGAACAAAATAAGTTTGCTTTGCTGTACGAACAATCTCAACTCGCATCAGTGGAGCCATTCCTAAATCAAAAGGCTCTCTCGCAGCGGCAGCGAGCCTAGCTTTGACCTGCAACTCGGACAGCATGCTCTCTCTAGCATCGACAAAAGAGACAACGGGTGTGACCGCTGGCAAAATTTCTAGCTTTGCCTTGCCATCATCAGATATAAATACAGTGCGTAGTTCTTCATGGCGATCGCACAGAAAAGCCAAAGTCTCTTCTAATCGCGGCAGTGAAAGCGCGCCTTCTAAACGCACCGCGGCTGGAATATTGTAAAAACCGCTGTCGGGTTCTAACTGGGAGAGTACCCACTGGCGCTGCTGAGCGTATGATAATGGCAATGGCTGTGCCCGGTCGACTGCCTGAACAGGCGCAAAGTCATTACCTTGTAAAGTAGTGTCAATAGTCGCGGCGAAGGCCGAGAGCGTGGGCGCTGCGAATAGCGCACTTAAAGGTATGCTGACATTAAAAACAGGCTGGAGCCGGGCAATCATCCGAGCGGCTAAGAGAGAGTGACCGCCAATCTCGAAAAAGTTTTCGGTAGTGCTGACAGTAGAGACGCCTAGAACCTCTGCCCAGATAGTGGCAACTATCTGTTCTGTTGGCGTTTGAGGGAGTACTAACTCTGTATTGGAGTGATTTTCTCTGGGTTCCGGCAGCGCCTTGCGGTCTATTTTGCCGTTTGGCGTTAGCGGAAAATCAGACAGCAATACGTAGGCAGTTGGCAGCATGTAAGCCGGTAGCCGTTTACCAATATCCTGCTGCAGGTTAATAGGATTAACGCCTAGCTCAACATCAGGCCAAACTTTGCAATAGGCAGTCAACTGAGGTTCACCACTCTCGCTGGTACGGAGCACAACCACAGACTGCTCGACATCGTCGTGCTGATTAAGAACAGCTTCAATTTCACCAAGCTCTATGCGATAGCCGCGCAGCTTTATCTGATGGTCAAGGCGGCCCATGTACTCTAGCGTATTGCTAGCATGGCGGCGAACGAGATCTCCGGTCTTATAGAGGGTTTCACCCCGATGAGAGATAAACCGCTCAGCGGTTAGTGCTGGCCGGTTGAGGTAGGCAGAGCTCAGGCCTAAGCCACCAATGTACAACTCACCAGGCACACCCATAGGAACAAGCTGCTGCTGTTGGTCCAGAATGTGGAAGGTTGTGTTGTCGATAGGTGAGCCGATTGGGACGAAGCCTTTGTCTAAAATCTCTTCATTCAGCTGAATAGCCGCAGACCAGATAGTTGTTTCAGTCGGGCCGTAGAGATTCCAGAGTTCTTTGCCGCAGGATAGAAGCTGCCGTGCAAGCGCTAGACCTAGAGCTTCACCGCCACAAAGAATCTTGAGATTAGCACACCCTCTCCAGCCAGAATCTAGCAGCATGCGCCAGGTGGCAGGCGTTGCCTGCATAAGGGTAATCTCACCGCTTTCTAGCTGGGCGATCATGCGATCGCTATCTCGAACAGTCTCAGCGCTAGCGATCGCTAGTCTTGCGCCAACTGTTAGCGGCAGCAACAGCTCTAAGGTTGCAATATCAAAAGCAACTGTTGTCACGGCTAAAAAGACATCTTCTGTCTCAATACCAGGCGCGTTTGCCATTGCCGCCAACAGATTCGCGAGGCTGCGGTGCCGAATGGGAACGCCTTTTGGCTGGCCCGTGCTGCCGCTGGTATAGATGATGTAAGCAAGATCGTCAGGGCTGACTGAAATGGAGAGATTTTCTGTAGACTGCTGGTCTATGTCCTGAGCAAGACATTTGATATCGAGCGTAGAACAATTCGAGGCGAGTCCTCCTAGCGAGGCGTCTGACTCTAGCACGAGAGAAACACCAGCATCTGATAAGACATACTGCAATCGCGATTCTGGATGTGTCGGGTCTAGTGGAATATAAGCGCTACCTAGCTTTAGTACCGCCAGCATAGCAACCACCAGCTCGGCTGAACGGTTGATAGCGATCGCAATTCGCTCGCCAGTACTGACGCCTTGGGTCTTCAGATAGTGCGCCAGTTGATTCGCTCTGGCGTTAAGCAGCCGGTAGGTCCAAGGCTGCTCGGGTAAAAGAACCTGCGAGGAATAGTCGGCTAGGACAGGGTCAACTAAAAGTGCGATTGCCTCTGGTGTTTTCTCCGTTTGAGCTTCTATTATCTCATGGGCGCACTGATGCGGTATCTCTACAGCTGTTTTGTTCCACTGATCGAGACTCTGAACCTCTGCCAATGCGAGCATGGGCAGTGAACCGATAGCCGCATCTGGGGTAGCAACAATCTCCTGTAGTAGCGTTGTAAAGTGACCGCAGAGTCGCGCGATTGTACTTGGCTTAAATAAGTCTGTGCTGTATTCAAAAACGCCAGTCAAGCCAGATTCGTTTTCGTACATATCTAGGCTGAGGTCAAATCTAGCAGCGCTGTTATCTAAATCTAGCGCAGAGACCGTCAGCGATGGCAGCGAGAAAGACGACGTTGGTGTGTTGTGGAGAATAAACATTACCTGAAACAGCGCGTTGTGGCTCAGCTGTCTGTCTATTTGCAACGCATCAACAATCTGTTCAAACGGAATGTCTTTGTGGCCATAGGCGGCAAGCGCAGTTTCCTTTACCTGCTGTAGCAGCTGCTCAAAAGAGTATTCGGCGCTAAGCGTTGAGCGAAAAACCAAATTATTGACGAACAGGCCAATCAACTCTTTTATTTCGGTCCGATCTCGGTTGCTCACCGTAGAACCAACCAAGATATCGGCTTGATTCGAGTATCGGTACAACAGCACGTTAAAAGCTGCTAGTAGCGTCATAAACAGAGTCGCTTGCGATCGCTGAGCCAGCGAAGCCAACGCATCTGATAGCGCCAAGGAGAGCGAGAAGCGATGTCTTGCCCCCCTAAAACGCTGTACCGCTGGGCGAGAATAGTCAGTCGGCAATTGTAAAACAGCGGGCGGTTCAGCAAGTTTTGTAAGCCAATAGTTGAACTGGGTCTCTTTTTCTGAAGCTGACTGCTGGTCGCGTTGCCATTGGGCATAGTCACCGTACTGAATAGGCAGCTCGGGCAGTGGCGAAGGCTGTTGATGTGAAAAAGCCTGATACAGCAGCGCGATCTCTTTCATCAGCACCTTAAGCGACCAGTAGTCTGCAACAATGTGATGAACAGTGACGGCTAACACGTAATCATGCTCGCTGAGCTTAATCAATTGCGCGCGCAGCAGAGGCCCTGTTGCCAAGTCAAAAGGTTTCGCCACTAGCGACTGAAGATAAGGCCGCAGCTGAGAAAGAACAGAATCAGATGCTGCGAGTTCGACCTCTGCTGATTCAACGGCTGATTCACTAGATATATCCGCTATTTCAATCACTGATAGCTCAATCTTCTGTTGAAGAACAGCCTTCTGTACAGGCTCTCCTTCAGCGACAACAAACCGAGTTCGCAGCACCTCATGACGAGCAATAATTTCATCCAGGCAGCGCTGCAAAACATCAACTTGCAGTTGCCCTTGCAGCCTTAGCGCTGCCGGAATGGTATACACCGTTTGACCGGGCTGAAGCTGATCAATAAACCAAAGACGCTGCTGTGCAAACGATAGTGGCGCGGTATGAGAAGGGGCGAGCTGAGCGGCCTGTTGCTGCATTAGCTGAGCGAGCAGAACACGCTTTTGCTCAGCGGTGAGCTTAGAGATATCAGGAGAATTTACAGGACTCATTCGCTCACCTCCTGACTGTCTGTAGCAAGTAGCTGACCTAACAGATCGCTTACCGCTTCGTCTGATAGCTCGCCCACGTTAGGTAAACCGTTGGACGAAGAAATAGTCTTACGCCTGCGAGGAATCGTATCACCAGCTGATTGACTCGCGCTCTGCTGTTCAGCAGTCTGAGTATTCTCACATTGACTCACGCTGAGTTTGTCGATTAACTCGGCCTGTAAAGCTGGGGTCAGTGCGCCAAAAAGCTGAGTAACCGTGAGTTCTATTGAAAAGGTATTTTGCAGCTGTGAGAGTAGCTGCATAGCACTTAAGGAGTTGCCGCCTATCTCAAAGAAATTATCCTGTATGCCGACTTTTTCTGTTTCTAGCAGTGTTTGCCATAAACTAACAATACGTTCTTCTGTTGGTGTTGTTGGCGCTATATATTTTGTTTGTTTGCCTAGCTGAGGTCTAGGCAATGCCTTTCTATCTACTTTTCCGTTAGCTGTGAGGGGTAGGCTGCTGAGTATTTGGTAGCGTGTCGGCACCATGTAGCTAGGCAACTTGTTTGCCAAGTGCTGCTTAAGTGAAGTCGTCAGTTTGTTGGTGAGCGTATCGGCTGTAGCCTTTGATGATTGATTGATAGCCATCCACTGCTGATTCCAATTAGGATCAATGGCACCGCCAACTAGGGCATGAAGCGGCTGATGCTGCGCCGATAGGTTTAGCGTCTTCATCAGTACTTGGCTGTCAAATCCGCCAATAGGACAGAGCCCTAAATCGAAGTCAGCGGCCTGTTCCATTAAGAGCTGGCCTATATAGCCAGTCTCAATCAAACAAAAGTCTCTGGCTTTATCACCGTAGATAGGCGCGATCGCATCCATATTTGCCACGAGGAAAATCGAGAAGGCGCTATCCCGATGCAGCTGTTGATTGGGTCCGTATAGGTCTCTATTTACATCTAATGCGCTCTCTTTATCTTTAACAGAAAGCGTTACTAAACGGTGCTGAGTTGGGTGATAGTAATACCAGCCAGGCGGAAGATTCTCAATTCGGCTTTCTTTTATCTGTATATAAGTCTGTATCGGGTAGAGACTTCCCGCAGAGGCATAGCGGTATTTAGGTATCGGTGAATCGTGCAAAGTGTGACCGCTCAGCGCGCTGAGAAAATGACTAAAAGACGCTAGCGCAATCGGTTGAAGAAGAAACTGGCGATGGCTTTGCCGCCTCAGGAATCTCTCTTCAGACGCTGCAGTTGAGGGTGCAGTAGGCAAAACAATCGACTGTTCATGTGCTTGCTCTGAAAGCTCACGAATGCCTAGCTGCTGTTGCTTAAAGTCTAATTTTGCTAGAGGTTGGCTGAGCGTATTCTCAACAGCATTCAGCTGAGGCACGACGTAAGCGATGAGTTCAGGCGGTGTGCCAATAGCTTCTACCACAGCTATTTCAATTGCCGAGTACTGCTGCAAGGCGCTCTCAATTTCACCTAGCTCAACGCGGTAGCCATTCACTTTCACCTGAAAGTCTTCTCTGCCCAGAAATTCGATATTTCCATCTGGTAGATAGCGGCCCAAATCACCCGTTTTATACAGCACTGTTGATTCTGTTGCATTTGCGTCTGCAAAAGGATTCGCGATAAATCTTTCGGCGGTTAGCAAGGGGCGATTCCAATAGCCTTTTGCCACACCTTTACCGCCGATATACAGCTGTCCAGGCACCAAAGGCGGACGCAGCTGAAGATGCTCATCTAAGACATACCACTGCTGGTTAGAGAGAGGACGACCGTAGGGAATGCTGCGCCAGGTGGGATCTATTGACCCAATAGGATAGAAGATAGACCAGATAGCCGCTTCGGTGGCACCTCCAAGACTAATAGCTTGAGCAGCAGGAAAATGCTGTTTAATTTGGTGGGGGAGCGTCAGAGGAATCCAGTCACCGCTGAGTAGAGCTAGGCGTAGAGAATAGCTGTTGTCTGATTTGGTGGTCGATAGCGCTGTGACTAGCAGCTGCATCAAAGCGGGTACAGTGTTCCAGATAGTCACACCATGTTTGGCAAGGAGCTGTCGCCAGTGAGTAGGATTTTTAGCCTGCTCAGCAGCGGGGATGACGATAGTAGCCCCGGCAGCTAGGGTGCCAAAAATATCGTAGACGGAAAGATCGAAGCTGAGAGAAGAAAGCGCGAAGGTGCGATCGCTACTTTTAACGCCAAACCGCTGGTTAATGTCCAAAATAGTATTCACCGCGCCCCGGTGATCTATCATCACACCTTTGGGCTTGCCAGTAGAGCCAGAGGTGTAGATAATGTAGGCTAAATCTGTTGCTTTTTGAACAGTTCCTGTATTCAAGTCTCTATCAAAGTCTAAGAAAGACTTAACTGCCTTTTCACCTACATAAAGTTGCGTTAGCTCATCTGGCCAATCGAGATTGTTATCTTCATCGGTAACAACTATCTCAGCAGCAGTATCTGCTAGCATTTGCTGTCGTCGCGCCTGCGGCAGCGATGGGTCAATCGGCACATAGGCCGCGCCTGCCTTCAAAATACCTAGCACGGCAACAACCTGCTGCCAGCCTTTCTCAATAGAAACGGCAACTAGCTGATTAGGCTGAACGCCTAGCGACTGAATCTGTAAAGATAAGGCATGCGATCGCGCGGCTATCTCTTGATAAGAAAGCGTTCTGCTAGGTGTAATAACCGCCGAATGCTCTGGCTGCTGCTTCGCCTGTTCAAAAAATAGCTGATGTAATAGCGCGTCACCGTTTGGAAATGTTTTTTGCGTTTGGTTGAGCGCCAGCGCCTGATGCGTAGGCGAAAGCCGAGGAGTATCTTGCCAGTAAGAGGCATCTTTGGCCAGCTGGTGTAGCAGCTGGTGGTAGGCGGTGAACATGTCATCTAGCAGATTCTCTGGAAAGAGATCAGCGATCGCATCCCAGTTAAACACCAGCGCACCAGCAATCTCCGACACCTGGTGATCCAAATACACTTGTGACGTTTGACTGACGCTGTAGACCGTCTCGGTTTGCCATGCCCGCGACTCGGTCTGCGGAATTATCTGGTTTAGCGTGCTGGTAAACACGACTGGCATCAGCACGCCAGTTCCCTTAGCAGCTCCGTTATTGGCCTGCGCTCTCGCTAACTCTCTTAAGACTCGCACACCGCTAACAGCTCGGTTGTCCAAGTCTTCCCATAGCTGAGCCTGAAGGCGCCGCGCCCGCTCGGTAAAAGACTCATGAGCACTGTTGTCTATCGCCAGCAGCGTAGATGCCGTAAAGTCTCCTACAATTCTGTTAACCTCTGGATGTAGCGGCAGGCGATCAAACAGCGTCAGATTTAGTGTAAAGCGGGGCGACTGACTCCAAGCAGTGAGCACTTCTGAAAAAGCAGCTAGGACAACACCAGACGGCGTCAACGAAGCCTCGTTTGCCAAATGCTTCAAGCGCTTCCAATCAGCCGCTTCCAATCGGCCACTCCACCGTTCAAACCGGGGTACTTTTATCTGGCTGGGCGCTGTTGTTAGCGGCAGTGCAGGCGCAGATGGCAGCGTAGATATGCGAGACTGCCAATAGCTCAGCGCTTCGTCATAAGCTGACGTTTCTTGAAACGCCTGCTGCGCTACCACGTAGTCTCGAAAGCTGAGGCTAATCGAAGGTAGGGCTTCTCCCTTAATCAGCTGAGCCATCTCTTTACCTAACAGCTGAAAGCTCCAAGCGTCACCAATCAGCACGTCAAAGCTGACAAAGAAGCGAACCTTATCGCCGGGCAGTAGGGCCGCTTCAATATTAAAAAGCGGCCATTGTTCTGGTGTGAATACTTGATGAGCAAGGCGATTACGGAACGCAGCGAATGCTTCAAATCGTTCATCTTTTGAGCATTCGCTGAGGTCACTGATTTGAATTTTATAGCCAGGCACCTCTGGCAAAATAACCTGCTGTCCGTCAGGTTTAACGACGGCTCTTAACATGTCATGTCGTTCAATCAACAGATTGAGAGCTTGCTCTATTCGTTCAATGCCCAGACCTTTCGCCTCAATCTCGCGATAGCCATGGGTACCAATATTACCGAGTTCAAAAGCTTGCGATCGCCCAATCCAATAGGCCTGTTGAATATCAGTTAAAGGAAAGGGCTGATGTCGCTGCGATGCATCGGGTTCAATTTCAGATCGGCTACTGTTTGAATGAATTGATTGCTCGTTCTCTTTTCTGTTCTCTTGTCTCTTCTCTTCTATGTATTGCGCTAGTTCTGCAACACAAGGCGACTGGAAGAACGCTCGCAGAGGCACCTGGCGTTGGAGCTCACTTTCTGCCTGAGCTACGATTTGAATGGCTAAAAGAGAATGTCCGCCCAGCTCAAAGAAATTATCATAGATACCAATTTTCTCTTTATTAAGTACATTGCGCCAGATAGATGCGAGCGTTTTTTCTAGCGCTGAACGAGGGGCAACGTACGCTTGGCTCGCCTGAGCATCAGGCTTTGGTAGTGCTCGCCGATCCACCTTGCCATTTGGCAGCTGCGGCAATTTGTCTAGAGCGACCCAGCGCGTAGGAATGAGGTAAGCAGGTAGATGCTGCGCTAGATCGTGACGCAGCTGTCGCATAAGCGCATCTTTTTGTGCAGGTTTTTGCACCACTACGTATGCAACCAGCTGTTTACCCTCATCATCTGTCGTAGTGACAACGGCTGCTTGAACCTCATCTTGTTGGCACAAGGCCGCTTCAATCTCTCCAATCTCAATTCGGAAGCCACGAATTTTAACTTGATTGTCAAGACGGCCTAGAAACTGTAAATCTCCATTTGGAAGATAGCGAGCGCGATCGCCTGTTTTGTAGCAGCCAGACACAAACTGCTCAGCTGTTAACTTCGGCCGATTGAGATACCCCTGTGCAACACCCGCACCGCCGAGATGTAGCTCACCCGCTATGCCGACAGGCACCAGCTGACCGTAGCGATCTAAAACGTGAGCTTGCGTATTATCGATCGGTCTACCAATCGGAACATGAGTATCAGCAGCAGTAAATGTGCGCTTGTGTAGCGGCGTGCAGGTAGAGTAGGTCGTGTCTTCAGATGGGCCGTAGAGATTGTAAATCTTGCTGACGTGAGGGATTTGTTGAAGCTGCTGTACGAGCGAGACGGGTAGAGCTTCTCCGGCTAGGTTGACGGTTTGGATAGAGGTAGGAAGCGGGCTAACTTTTAACAGCTGTGTGAGTATGCTAGGAACAGTATTAAGCAGGCTAACAGCAACAGGTGAAACGCACTGAGGTAAAGCCAGGGCGTTTTCTACAACGATCACACAGCCACCCCAGCTCAGCGGCACAAATATTTCAAAAATAGAGAGGTCAAAACAGATAGAGGTTGAGGCCAGTACGCCAGAAAGCTCAGCAGATGAAAACTGTTCTTTTGCCCAGTGTAACAATGCAACAGTATTTCGATGCTGAATCGCAACCCCTTTTGGTCGGCCTGTTGAGCCAGAGGTGTAGATAATATAGGATAGGGCTTTGGGAGATATACGCGTGTCTAGGTTTGCCGTAGATAACTTTTTAGAAACGTTTGCGATATCAACGACCGTCACCGAAGATTCTGTTTCAAGCGTAGCCACTTCACCTCGGACCAAAAGCGCTGAAAGCTGAGCGTCTTTAGCGATAAACGCCAGCCGCTCTGATGGATAAGCTGGGTCAAGAGGAACGTAGGCCGCGCCAGCTTTGAGCGTTGCTAGCAGGGCCACCACCATTTCGCAGGAGCGCTCTAGGCAAATACCTACGGTTTGCGGAGTATCGGCAGATGCCCGAATGCCGATACCGCGCAGGTGGTGAGCCAGCTGATTAGCAGTAGCATTGAGCTCCGCATAGGAAAGAGACTTTTGACCATCCGTTATAGCGATCGCATCTGGCGTTTTTTCTACCTGTGCTTCAAACAGCTGATGGACGCATTGCGCGGTCGGATAGGCTTTCTGAGTCTGATTCCACTTAGCCAGCTGCGACTTTTCTTCAACGCTGAGCAAAGATAGCTCAGAGAGCTGTTTTTCGGGAGACTCTATCAGATCAGATAGCAGGGTCTCGAAGTGAGTCAGCATTCGTAATATCGTGCTGCGATCGAACAGATCGCTGTTGTATTCAGCTTGACCTGTAATGCCTTCAGGCGTGTCTTGCAAATTTAAGCGCAGCTCATACTTTGCCTGCGTTTCAGGCAGCGGATAGCGGGTAATGGTGAGCCCATCTAGCATCATCGGCTTTACGTCCACCTGCTGCAAGTCCAGCTTTATCTGGAAAAGCGGCATCATTTGGCTCAGGTGCCGTTCTGGGTTAATCACTTCAACCAGCTTTTCGAACGGTAGATCTTTGTGAGCCAGCCCATCTAATACCGTATCTCTTACCTGCTGCAACAAATCGCAGAAACGCGGATTGTTCGACAAATCACTGCGGAAGACTAACGTATTGACGAGTAGACCGATTAAGCTCTCTGTCTCAATGCGATCGCGATTCGCAATATCGCTGCCGATCACAACATCATCACTGTTGGTATAGCGATGCAGCAGCACTTTGAGGGCGGTTAGAAGCAGTGTAAACAGTGTGGTGCTGTAATCACGACTCAACGTTTTTAGCTTCTGTGAGAGCGATTGCGAAAGCGTAAATGGAACCTGACTCCCTTCGTAAGTAGCGATCGCACCATAAGATCGATCGAACGGTAAATCCAACACAGGTAACTCGCCAGAAAGCTGACGTTGCCAATAGTCAATCTGCGCCGTTAGCTTTTCTCCTTTTAGCTGCTGACGCTGCCAAACGGCCCAGTCGGCATACTGAACTTTCAACGGGGCTAGCGGCGACAGCTGCCCCTGCGAGAAGGCACGATATAGCAGCGTCATTTCTCTTAAAAAGACCATAACTGACCAGCGATCGCTGATGATATGGTGCGTCGTGAGCACCAGCAGATAGCTGTCTGCTGCAACCTGAAGCAAAGCTGTTCTCAGTAAAGGCTGTGAGAGGTCAAACGGCTGTTGAGTTAATGCAGCAATCTTTTTTTCAACAGCTGTCTGCGACTCTACTCCCAAACAGGCTTCCACTTCTAGATGAACCGGTCTAGGTGAGCTGATGACTTGAACAGGCTGCTGCTGCCCGTTCTCATCTGTTCTCAGCTCAAAGTGAGTACGAAATGTTTCATGCCTTTCTACGAGCGCACTCAGACTCTTTTCTAAAGCTGAAATATCAAGCGCACCTTCCAACCTCAGTACGCTAGCTACGTTATAGGCCGTGTTCTGTGGATCTAGCTGCTGCACAAACCACAGTCTTTGTTGAGCAAAAGAGAGAGGAAGAGGTTGATCTCTGTCAGTAATGGAGGGAATAGCAGACGCGCCAAGCGTTTTTAAGCCTTTTTCTAGACCCTTGGCAGCGAGCTTTTGCGCTAGCAGCGCCCGCTGCTCTGGCGTTAGTGTCGCTAGCTGTTGATAAAACTGACTCATTTTTCACCTCCAGCTAGTTGGGCCTGAACTTCTTCTGTTGAAAGGGCTTGCACCTCAGCAAGGAGCGCGGCCATCTCGTCTATCTCTTGCTCCGGCGGTAGCTGCTGACGAATGGCATCAGCAATTTTGGCAACGGTTGGGGCTTCAAACAGCAGATTTCGCATTTCTATAGCCACTGGAAAGGCTTCTCTTAGGCGCGAAATAACCTGGATAGCTATAAGCGAATGTCCACCTAAATCAAAGAAGCTATCGTCTACACCAACTTTCTCTAAGCCTAAAAGGTCTTGCCAAATAGCAGCAATTTTCTCCTCCATATCATCACGAGGGGCAACGTAGGCTGTAGAGATTTGAGGGCGGCTGTAGCTTTTTCCTTCGTAGTTTTTTGCGGCGGCGTTTGGCGTGACGGTTTGAGGAACAGCGTGAATCCATTTTTGGTAGCGAGATCGTAGATCGCCTTTGGATACAATAATCTGTCCAGGGATTGCTTGAGTTAGGATTCGCTCTGTTGCTTGCCAAACTTCGTCTGGTGTCAGCGCAAAATCAGATATGGCTGCGCCCCAGGCTGGCTGTGCTGACTGACTTGCTATGTTTTCAGAACTGTTCTTGGAAGCAGAAAGTGCTTTTTTAGAGTCGTTTTCTTCAGACTCGGTATGGGCATCCCAGTTGATGCTGAACCAGGGAGAAGGCGACTGCTGATTTTGATGAGCGACAAAGCTATCTATAAAGTGGTTAGCGCCAGCGTAGGCGGCTAGGCCTACGCCACCGATGATAGAAGACAAAGAGGATTGAACACAGCAAAAATCAGGCTTAGCGTCCTGAAACGCTGAGTCTTGAAGCGCGATCGCTAAGTTCTCTAGAACCTCTCTTTTTGTCTGACAGTTGTACTGCCAATGAGAAGTTTGAAGCAAAGTAATCGGAGCTGCTGAGCGTGCATTCGTCATCGGGCTACTGACAAAAACGCCTCTAATACGAGTACTAAATGTCTCCATTGATTGCTTTAGCTGTGATAAAAGAGCCTCAGCGCTGCTCATCGCTTTAATACAGACAACATTTGCCTGGTAGTGTTCTTGAAGGCGATCGCACCATACATTTCCTAACCCTTGCTCACCAACAATGACATAGAGCCCCCCTTTTTGCAGATGGATGCCCTTGGCATCGGTCGTTTTGATGCCACCGGGCAAACGCACAGGCTGGTAGGTTTGCTTCCAGCGATATCGCCCCCAGTTAGCCTGGCCCTTTCCATCGCGATAGGCAACGACCGCAGCAGGGCTTTCCACTTGCATCTCCTGCCAGAGGATCTGAGCTATCTGTTTAGACGTTTTGCCTCCTTTCACCCAGTCTATCTGACGGCAGCCAACCGCCGGATATTCTTGCCCAACGACCTGACATAGCCCTTGTAGCTGTGAGGCTTTTGGATTTAGCGCTTCACTGCCAACTACCTCGTGGGCACCTTCGGTGACGACAACAGTCTGTATTGGCTGAGCGGCAGCTTCAGTAGAGACCGTTGACGAAAGCGCTTGGAAAAGGTTCATTAAGACAGCAAAATTATCCGACCGTTCTGACGGCTGTTCTGGCAGCTCTACGAATTCTAGTGACCACAAATACACAATCTCGGTCGGCATCATCTCTCGTAGCCGAAGGTCTTCAAACAGCTGATTGAAAGCTTTGGGCTGCCCAGGATTCAGGCTAAACTGACGATAGCCCGATTGCTCAAACTCATCTCCCATACAGACGGTAAAAACATCTCTCCCTAATTTTTCAATCTTCTTAGCGAGCTGCTTCCCAACGCCTCCGCTATCTAAGAACACCAGCCAGCAAGGTCGCTCAGCCGAGCCAGCTACGCTCGAATCAGCCGCACGGAATATGGGTAAATGCCTTTCCCAACTAGGTGTATAGAACCAGTCTTCTAAGCTAGCAGCTAGCTCTGTCGTCTTTTGAACACTCTTTTGGACTTTAGTCTGAACAGCTAGTGCCGTACCTTTCATATCTACCCAGTAGCGCTGCCGCTCAAAGGGATAGGTCGGTAAGGGAATACGGCGATAGCTATGTTTGCCATGAACAGCTTGCCAGTCGATTTCAATCCCTGCTGACCACAGCTTACCTACAGCAGATAAAAGAACTGTTGTATCTGGCTCTGCTGATTTAGGATGAGGCAGGCTGTTGACTGCAAACAAAAGAGACTGTGATTTGTCTAAACAGTGCTGTTGAGCTAGCTTGGTTAAAGTGTCGCTGGGCCCGACTTCTAAGAAAACTGGATTGGAGAGCTGCATGAGCGTATCCATGCCTTCACTGAAGCGCACCGTTTGCCGCAAGTGACGGGCCCAATAGTCTGGGCTAGTGGCTTCTTCTGCTGTAATCCAGGTGCCTGTCAGGTTAGAGACAAAAGGAACAGTAGGGGAATGTAGCTTACCCTCATTAACTGCTTGGCTTACGGCGGCGATAAATGGTGCGATCACACCTTCCATCATCGGCGAATGAAACGCATGAGAGGTGTGTAGACGATGACAGCTAATGTTTTCTGATTCCAGCCGGGCCCGCGTAGAAGCGATCGCTTCCTTAGAACCCGACAAAACACACAGCGACGGTGCGTTATTGACTGCAACGGTTACATCTTCACTGACCTCTTTATTAGCTTCTTTACCTAGCCACCGATTGAGTTCTTGCTCAGACAGAGCGACCGAGAGCATCGCTCCAGTCGGCATCTGCTGCATGAGCTTTCCACGTAAGCAAACTAGTTTGAGCGCTGTTTTCAGCTCGAAGACGCCAGCTATACAGGCTGCAACATACTCTCCTATGCTGTGGCCAAGCATGGCAGTAGGTTTGACATTCCAGCTTATCCACAGCTGAGAGAGCGCATATTCTACGGCAAACAGCATCGGCTGAGCGTAGGCAGTTTGTTGCAGTGTAGATGCGCACTCTGTTGCAAGAGCAGCATACATTAGCGGGAGTAGATCAATCCCTTCATCATTCAGAATTGCCGAGCAACGGTCCAAGGCTTGTCGAAAGACAGGCTGAGTCTCATACAGCCCCTTCGCCATATTCACATGTTGGCTACCCTGGCCAGAAAATAAGAAGACTGTCTCAGGCTGCTCAAAGATCTTTCGAGCGTCCTGAACACGAAGTCTTTCAGTCGCTTCCAAAAAATTACGGCATACGACGCTACGGCGATAGTCAAACGCTTTGCGGCCTACTTGTAGCGTGTACGCAACATCCGCTAAAGAGAGACTAGGCGTAGCTGCTGCTACCTGTTGACTTAAATGCTCTGCCAGATTCAGTGAAGCAATATCTAGCGCAGCAGGTGTTTTAGCAGAGACCACTAAAAGCTGAGACTGTTCAACTTTTGGTTGATTTTTTGGTTCAACTTTTGGCTTATTTTCACTTTGTTTTTCTACGGTGACACTAGCAGGTGCTTCTTCTAGAACAATGTGAGCATTAGTACCGCCGATGCCAAAAGAACTAACGCCTGCCCGGCGCTTTGTCTCACCCTGTGGCCATTCTGATAGAGTCGTGTTGACATAAAAGGGACAATTGTCAAAGTCTATATTTGAGTTGGGGTGCTGAAAGTGAAGGCTTGCCGGAATTTGTTTGTGTTTAAGCGCTAGAACGGTCTTGATAAGGCTTACAATCCCTGATGCAGCATCTAAATGGCCGATGTTTGTTTTTACAGAACCAATCGCACAGGTCTGCTGATTGTGAATCTGGGTTTTCTGGTATTGGCTCTCCTCATCACTAAAAGCCTGGGTGAGAGCCGATATCTCTATGGGGTCGCCTAGCGCTGTACCAGTACCGTGCGCTTCGACATAGCTGACGCTGCTAGCAGGGATTTCTGCCATTGTCTGAGCCGCTCGGATCACAGCCGATTGGGCCTCTACGCAAGGAGCGGTATAGCTGACTTTTAGCGCACCATCATTGTTAATAGCCGATCCTTTAATCACCGCATCAACGGTGTCTTTTTGAGCGATCGCATCTTCTAACCGCTTTAATACAACAATACCTACACCATTGCCGCTAACGGTGCCTGCTGCGGCCGCGTCAAAAGCTCGGCAGTGTCCATCAGGCGAATATATGCTACCTGCCTGCGCTCGATAGCCCAGTTGTTTAGAGATAGCCACCCCACCAGCTAAGGCCATGTCACATTCTCCGCTTAGCAAGGCCTGACAGGCCATATGCACAGCAACTAAAGAGGAAGAACAAGCCGTTTGCACATCAACGCTAGGACCCGTGAGATTAAGCTGATAAGAGACTCGGGTAGTCAAGAAATCTTTATCGTTAGAAATAAACAGCTCGTAGGGGCTGACGCTTTCACGCGTCGTGGAATTGCCGTATAGATTTAGCAGGTAGCCGTTCATCCCTGCACCGCCATACACACCGATTTGGCCAGGGTATTGCTCAGCGTCATAGCCAGCAGTTTCTAGTGCTTCAACAGCAGTCTCTAAAAACAGCCTCTGCTGCGGGTCTAAAATTTCGGCTTCGCGTGGGCTAAAACCAAAAAATGCAGCGTCGAACAGATCGACATCTTCTAAAACACCGCCTGCTTTGACATAGTCAGGATCGGCTAGCGTTTCGGCAGAGACGCCCTGAGCTAGCAAACTTTCATCTTCTATGGAGACGATAGATTCTACCGACCGCTGTAAATTCTGCCAAAACTTATCAACAGACTGAGCCCCTGGAAATCGACCGGCCATACCAATAACAGCAATCTCTAATCCTGAATAGTCTGAATTTGAAGGTACTGGCTGCTGCGTATTAGTCACTTTGCTTGACCTCCTAATTCTGTTGCCTGTCGCTGCCTTAGCCGCTGTCTTAGTCTGTCCTTTCCAGTAGCAACAGCAGTCTGTCTATCTGCTTGAGTTTCTCTCCCCTGTTCTCCGGCTGAGCTGAGCTGAGTGATATGTGCGGCAAGCGTACTCAATGTGGGATAGCGAAACAAATCAACCATAGATATATCGATGTTCAATCGCTGTCGAATTTGGCTTTGAGCGTTGATTACTAGCAGCGAATGTCCACCAATTTCGAAAAAGTTATCGTGGATGCCGATAGTTTCTTTCTTGACAGTTTCTTGTTTGCTGTCTCCCGCCTCTACTAATAAAATGTTTTTCCATATGTCAGCTAGCACTTTCTCGATAGCCGTTTTTGGCCGAGTACCGGGCGTAATAGCTGCTCTCTCTACAGCAGGGAGCGCTTTACGATCGATCTTCCCATTGGGGGTGAGTGGAAGGAATTGTAAAACCTGATAGGCGGTTGGCACCATATAGTGAGGCAGTTGGCATGTGAGCTGCGATCGCACTTCTTGAACCACCGTCTGCTTCGGCTTCCCAGTCGCCGGCTTCTCTCTATCAGTAAGCACCACATAGGCTACCAGCTGTTGCGTCTGAGCGTTGTCACCTTGCACAACAACAACAGCTTGATCGACATGGGGGTGACGTGTAATCGCGCTTTCCACTTCACCAAGTTCAATACGGTAGCCGCGCAGCTTAGTTTGATAGTCAAAACGGCCCAGATACTCTAGTGTGCCGTCTTCGCGATAGCGAACGCGATCGCCCGTTTTATACAGCCCAGCAGCAAACCGCTCTGCCGTTAACTTCTCTCTATTCCAATACCCCGGGCTTAAGCCTACACCGCCAATATACAGCTCTCCCTCAACCCCAATAGGAACAGCGTTCTTCTGCCGATCCAGAACGTGGAATTCGGTATTGTCTATTGGGTGACCTATCGGGACATGACCATCATCGATTAGATCGTTAGAGAGCGCTAATGCACTCGACCAAATAGTGGTTTCTGTAGGGCCGTACAGGTTCCAAACCTCTTCACCACAGTCTAAGAGACTTTTTGCAAGACTCACGTCTAACGCTTCACCGCCACAGAGAATTTTTAGTCCGGTTTGACCTGCCCAGCCGCTGCTCAGCAACAGTCTCCAGGTCGCAGGCGTTGCCTGCATAAAATCTACGCCATAGGTATCGACATAGGCAATCAGCTGATGACTGTTGCGCACGGTTTCTGCACTGGCAAGCAATAGGCAAGCACCCGATATCAAAGGCAAAAACAGCTCTAGCGCCGCAATATCAAAGGCAATGGTTGTCACTGCCATAAAAGTATCACTAGGCCTAATCTGCAGTCGGGTAGACATAGCTGTGAGCAGGTTACTCAGGCTTTGATGAGCGATGGGTACGCCCTTGGGCTTTCCTGTACTACCGCTGGTGTAGATAAGGTAGGCGAGATTTGTAGCAGCGGTGACTATGTTTAGGTCCGAAGTAGGCTGACTAGCAATCTCATCTACTGCCTGGCTAATGTCTATCTGCTGAAAAGCAAGCTCTTTGGTTGCTTTTATCGCATCAACCGTTGGCTGATGACAGATGATCCAGCTAAGGCCTGCGTCGTTAACAATGTGGTGTAGCCGGGCAGCAGGATAGGTGGAATCTAAAGGCACATATGCACAGCCTGCTTTAAGAATTGCCAGCAGCAGCACAACCATATCTACAGAGCGCTCTACGCATAGCCCAACGGGTATGCCAGGCGTAATTCCTTTCTGTTTCAAGTAGTGAGCGAGCTGATTGGCGCGAGTGTTGAGCTGGCAATAGCTGACTTTTTCACCTTCAAAAACAACAGCTGTGGCGCTTGGGCTGATCTGTGCCTGCTGGGCGATCGCGTCTTGCACCCGTTGGCCATAGCCCTCAACCTTAGGGCCTTTTCCGTAGTCTATTAACTGCTGACTCTCATCAGCCGACAAAATATTAATATCAGCCGGGCTCTGGCTATGACAGCTGACCATGGACTGTAGAACTCTGTGCATATGACCTAGCAGTCGAACAATTGCTTTTTCACCTAATCGTTGAGCATCGTACAGAGCCTTAAAATCTAACGTTTCCGTAGCTACAGCAAATAGCGTCAGCGGATAGTGAGTTTGTTCTGTGATAGAAACGTTGCATAGATCTAAGCACAGATCTAACGCTGCAGTATCACGAATAAATGATAATGGATAGTTCTCAAAAACAACTACGCTGTCAAACAGAGAAGACTGCCTGGAAATGCGGCTGACGTCTTGAACCTGGGTTAACGGAATATACTCGTAAGCTTGTTGGCTAAGTTGCTGAGCTTGAATGGCTTGGAGCCAGGGAACCATCCCCTTTTCATTCTCTTCAAGGACACTAACCCACATAGGCAGCGTGTTGATAAACAATCCTATTCGCTGCTCAGCGTAAGGTAGGCTGCTCGGTCTACCTGCGCGGGCTAAGCCATAGAGCACCGCAGGCTCACCGCTATAAACGCTCAGCACTTTTGCCCAAGCGGCCTGAACTAGCGTACTCAGCGTAACTCGATTTTTTCGAGCAAAAGACTTTAGCTGTGTGGTGAGTTCCGCTGACAAAGCGTAATGTTGTTCTTCGAATGTTGGTTGATCTTCGCTGCGAGCTGCTTTAGCTTGAGAGCGGTCTATACCAAGTGGTGTCGGTGCGGTCAGTTCTGACAGCTGCTGCTGCCAGAACTGCCTAGCCGTAGAGAGATTCTGCTGTTGGAGCCAAGCGATGTAGTCACGATAGGGATAGGGTTCGCTCAAGGCCGTCTCTCTTGTCTGCACAGATGTTTGCACAGATGTCTGCACAGAGTGACCACAGGCGGCTTGGTAGCAAACGATCCACTCTTTTAGGAGCAAGGGCAACGACCAGCCGTCTAGCAGAATGTGATGGTACGTCCACAAAATGCGATAGTGGCAAGCACCAAGTTGAATCGCGTTGATGCGCATTAAGGGTGCGTTGGAAAGATTGAAGCCTTGAGCGCGATCACTGTCTACTAGCGTTGAAAGCTGTTCTTTTTGGGCTTTAGCTGCAACAGCTTTCCAGTCGTGCCAAGAGATGGGCAGGCTAGCCTGTTTACCCACTACCTGCACGGGCGCCTTGAGGTTGTTCCACACAAAGGCGGTGCGTAGAATAGTATGGCGGTCAACTAGCTGCTGCCAGGCTTGATTAAACGCCGCATGGTTTAGCTCACCTTTGAGCGTAAAGCTAACCTGTACGAGGTACGAACCCACCTGTGATTCATCATGCAAGCTGTGAAATAGCAATCCCTGCTGTGTCGGAGAAAGTGGGTAAATGTCTTGAACGGTCTGTTTTTTCCCTGTAGCCTTCGTGTCTACTGTTTTCGTGTCTACTGTTTTCGTGTCTACTGTTGTTGTCATCTAGGCACCTCCTCTGATGAGGTAACCCCTGAGCTGGCGGTCACAAAGCTAGCCTGCTCAAGCACAGAGTCAAGCGCGCTTTGATCAAGCTGCACTAGAGAAAAATCATCAGGTACATGCTGTGCCGTCTCCTGCTGAGAGCAATCTTCAATGATGGCGCTCAGCTTAGCAATAAACTGTTCCGACAGCTGAGTGATGGTATCAGGTAAATGATAGTGATAGCTGAATGTCCATTCCACAGTCAGCTGGTTTGCTTCTACCGAGCTGTTAAAGTCCAACAGATGAGGTCGGATGTTTTCTGTTGCCTGGTTGTGTCCTTTTGACACCAGTCTTTTGAACGCAGCCTGTTCAGGGGTGTCTGGCCCAAAAGCGTCTGGACCGAAGGTATCTAGCTGACCTAGATAGTTAAAGCTGACCTGCGGATTGACAGCTATCGAACGCTGATGCTTGTATCGTAGCAGCCCATAGCTCACACCCTGGTTGGGAACGGCTCTTAGCTGACGCTTGGTAGCTTTTATAGTATCGGCTATGGATTGCTCACCATCAAGCGATATCACAACAGGATAGAGCATAGTAAACCAGCCTACGGTACGAGAGAGTTCTAGTTCTGTCGAAAACCGCCCGTGGCTTTCAAGGTCGATTAAAACAGTGTCACTGCTTGTCCAAGCACTCAGCGTCTGTACAAAAGCAGTTAGCAGCACCTCTGTAATGTCGGCGTTATAAATAGCAGGTACTGTTTTTAGAAGCAGTGCAGTTAGCTCTGTTGAAAGAGATGCTTGAATTGTTCTGCTGCTTCCTACAGTGTTACCTTCTGTTGTTTTCTCTTGGGGGAGCTGAGCGTGCGATCGCTGGGAGATTGCCTGCCAGTACTCAATATCAGACGCTATCTCTGGAGTGCTAGCCCTTTGCAATAACGCCTCTGCCCACCGCTGATAGCTGTGGGTTTTGGGCGCAAGCTGAATGTCCTCTCCAAGAGTAGCCTGATGGTAGATCTGCTGCAGGTCCGCGAGCAGTATTCGCCAGGAAACACCATCTACAGCCAGGTGATGAATTGTAATGAACAGCTGGCTAGGCTGAACCAGGCCACAGTCAAAACCGCTGAGGTTGACCAAGGAACCATCTGTGAGGTTTAAGGACGCTTGCGAGGTTTTAACCTGCTGTTCTATCGTTCTGTTCTGTTCTATCAAAGGCAGCTGCGCTAGATCGTGCCACTGTATTTTGGGGGGTGTTGTTAAGGGTGAATAGGCTTGCTGCCAGCCGTTTTTTTGACGCGAGAATCTGAGTCTAAGCGCGTCATGGTGGCTGTAAAGATGTGCGATCGCAACTTCTAATGCATGCCGATCGAACTCATCTGGTAACGCCAGCGTCACCGACTGATTAAAGTGCGCCGGTTTGTTCAAATTTTGTTCAAAGAACCAGTGTTGAATCGGAGACAGGGGGACTTCTCCAGTGGCTAGTGCTTGAGATGGCCGAGGTTGAATGCCTAATGTTTGAGTGCCTGATTTGGCGACTGCTGCGAGTTCGGCGATAGTTTGATGCTCGAACAGCTGTTTGGGTGTAATCGTCAGGCCTGCTTGAGCAGCCTTACTGACAATTTGCATAGCTACAATAGAATCGCCGCCCAGATCAAAAAAGTTGTCGTCAATGCTAATTGAATCGACAGGTAGCAAACCTAAAAATATATCGACTAGTATCTTTTCTGCTGGGCTGCTAGCGGCCGCCAATGCTCTGTCGTCAACCTCCCATTGCGGTGCGGGTAAAGCTCTCTTATCGACCTTACCATTGGCAGTAAGCGGGAGCGCGTCAATCCATACAAACTTGGTTGGCACCATGTAGTCGGGTAGTTGACTTAGCAAAAACTGTCTAAGTTCTAGCGTTGACAGTGACTCTAAATCGGTCTCTGCGGCGGGTTCTAAATAAGCAACTAGTCTTTTTTCATCCGCGGCCTTTCCACAGACAACAACAGCGACCTTGCCGATATCAGGGTGGTTAGCTAGGACGGTTTCAATTTCTCCTGGCTCGATACGGAAGCCGCGAATTTTTACCTGTTGATCTAGGCGACCCAGATATTCCAGCGCACCGTCCGTTCGATAGCGCACGCGATCGCCCGTTTTATACAGATAAAAACATTCACCGTCCACCGGCTGGCGAACATCGTAAAACGGGTTGGGTACAAACCGCTCAGCCGTTAGCGCAGGCCGATTTAGGTAGCCTCTCGCTATACCCGCTCCACCAATGTACAGCTCGCCTGGAACACCAGGGGGTACCAGCTGTTGATCCGCGTCCAATACGTACACCTGCGTATGCCTGAGCGGATGACCAATCGGTATGGTAGCAGTAGCCTTTGAGTTAAGATCCGCGGCGGTAATAGTACGACAGCAGGTGAACGTCGTTCCTTCTGTCGGCCCATAGCCGTTGATAATCTTGGTATTTTTGAGTGCTGAGAACGCCTTTTTTACGTGGATAGCAGAAAGCACGTCGCCGCCAGCCAGCAGCTGACGGACAGAGGCAAGACTCTCTAACTGTTCGTCTACCATCAGGTTAAATAGTCCTGATGTCAGCCAGAGCGTAGTAACTTGGTAAGACACAATAGCTTGCCCCAACGCCTCTAGTGAAGGCGCAGACTCAGGCATCAAAACAAGCTTACCGCCGTTGAGCAGTGCGCCCCAAATTTCAAACGTAGAAGCATCAAAGGTGAGCGGGGCAGCCTGTAGCAAAACATCGGTAGCGCCCAGGCTCACGTAGTCTTGATGAACAACAAGCCGGGTAACGCCCTGATGAGTTACACAAACGCCTTTAGGACGACCTGTAGAACCTGAAGTGTAGAGAATATACGCTAGCGAGGTTGACGCAGCAAGAACAGACTGTGAGAGATTGCCTGAAAGATTAGCTGTGAGATTAGCTGTGAGATTAACACTGGGCATCTCTTCAATTTGGCTGGCCGCAAGATCTAAGCTAATAACAGAGATACTGTTCTTTATTTCAAGGGGAATCGCAGCATTAGTGTCATCTAGAGCGTTATCTGGCGCTACGAGCACAGCTACATTCGTATCGGCGACCATCCACTGCAACCGCTCTAGCGGATAGTGAGGATCTAGCGGAACATAAACGCCACCCGCTTTTAAGATAGCAAGAATGGCGACAATAGTTTGGGGCGATCGCGTTGCCCACAAACCCACAGGCGTCTGAGCAACAACGCCCTGCTGACACAGGTAATGAGCTAACTGATTTGCCCGCTGATTTAGCGTTTGGTAAGACAGCTGGCCCTGCTCAAAACACAAGGCAATGGCATCTGGTGTCGCGGCAGCCTGTTGCTCGAACAGCTGATGAATGAACTTCGTTGTTAATGGCTCGGCGGTAGCGTCTGTTTTTTGACCTCGCAGCTGTTTTATATCCTGCCGGGAGAGCATTGGCAGGTCCGATAGCCTGCAATCTCCGCTATCTGGCAGCGATTTTAGGATGGTGCGAAAATGACCTGCCATCTGATGAATCGTTTCAGCACTAAACAAATCGGCTCGATACTCCCACTGACCGACCAGCCCCCTTTCGGTCTCTTTCATATCTAGCGTCAGGTCAAATTTAGGCGTGGCGCTGTCGATAGCTAGCGGTGCCCAGACCAAATCGCCGTCCATATCGGTTTCATTAGCCTGTGGCACGTCTTGCAGCGCAAACATTACCTGAACAAGCGGCGTATGGCTACAGCTGCGCGGAACGTCTAACGCGTCAATCAGCTGTTCAAACGGCAGGTCTTGATGCGCATAGGCCTCTAAAGTCGTCTTACGCAGCTGGGCGAGCAGATCAACCAATCGAGGATTGTTCTGTATCTGCGCACGAATAACTAGCGTATTTACAAACAGACCAATTAAACCTTCTAACTCGGCCCTCTGCCGGTTGGCGATAGGCGTACCAATAGCAATATCATCTAGGCCGCTATACCGATAGAGCAGCGCATTGAAAGCGGTCAGCAGGGTCATAAATAGCGTGACGTTGTTGCGCTGACTGAAACGCTGGAGAGCGGCTGTTTCTCGCTTTGACAGCCGCAGCTCGTAGGTAGCACCTGCTGAAGAGACGCTAGCCGAACGAGGATAGTCGGTCGGCAGTGCGAGTAAAGGCGCAATGCCGCTAAGCTGGTGCTTCCAGTAGGTTACCTGTGCGCTAAGGTCCAGCGTTCTTTGCCAGGCAGCATAATCTGTGTAGCGTATGGGTAAAGATGAAAAGACTTCATCAAGGTTTTGATTCAGCTGATGTGCCCGGTAGTAGGCGGTGAGTTCTTTGAGCAGAAGACTCATTGACCAGCCGTCTGTAATAATGTGATGGAGCGTGATGGTGAGAATATAGTCGCGATCGCTCAGCCGAAGAAGCTGCGATCGCCACAGCGGTCCTTGTGCTAAATCAAACGGCTGCTGAGCCTGCTGTTCAATATAGCGAGTAACGTCAGCACGCTGTTCTTTCTCGCTCAAATGGATCAGATCCACTAAATCTAGAAAGTCTAAATCGATAAAAGCTGCTTCTTTAATAGCAGGTTGACCGATGCCTTCGACAGCAGGATAAACCGTTCTTAAGGTGTCGTGACGGCGGGCCACCTGAACAAGACTCTGGCGTAAGCTGGCGATTGAAAGCGCGCCCTTGAGCTGAACGGCGATAGGAATATTATAGGCGGTACTGTCAGGCTCCATCTGCGACATCAGCCACTGCCGCTGCTGCGCATAAGAGAGCACTAGCCTGTCTGTGCGAGCGATGCTAGGAAGCATCCGGACACTATTTTGCTGGCTGCTTTGAACAGTTGTAACAAAGTCAGAGAGAATCGGATTTTCAAAGAGCGATCGCAGCGACACCTCTGTTTCAAAAATCTGACGTACCTGAGAAATAACCCGAGTCGCTAGCAGCGAATGCCCACCTAGCTCAAAGAAATGATCGCTCAGGCTAATCTCTTCTACCCCGAGAATATCTGTCCAGATTCCAGCAATCAGCTTTTCATCTGGGGTACGGGGCGATTGTCCTTTGGACGTAACATTGTTATTGATCAACTCCAACGATGAGAGCGCACGCCTGTTAATTTTGCCGTTTGGGGTTAGCGGAAAGGCGTCCAAAACAGCATAATGACTCGGCAGCATGTACGAAGGTAACCGCTGGGCGAGCTGCTGACGTAGTTCGCAAATAAGCATCTGAGTTCTTTCGTCAGCGACTGTCAGATACGCCAGCAGGCGAGGATTCTCTTCTGCTGAAACGACAACAACGGCTTGCTCAACGCTGGCGTGCTGACATAGACAAGCTTCTACAGCGCTTAGCTCAATGCGGAAACCGCGCAGCTTCACTTGGTTGTCTAACCTACCCAAATAATCAAGCGCACCGTTTTCACGGTAGCGAACGCGATCGCCCGTCCTGTAAAGCCTGCCTAGACCAGCGACTTCAACAAAGCTAGCAGCGGTCAGTGCAGGCCGCTGCCAATACCCCTGGCTAAGCCCAGCTCCGGCAATATACAGCTCTCCGGCGACACCTATCGGAACTTGACGCTGCTGCCGATCTAAAACGTAAAACTGAGTGTTGTCAATCGGTACACCGATAGGGATACTACTCTGTTCTAGAGTTTTTTCATCGATCTTCCAGACCCCAGACCAAATAGTTGTTTCAGTTGGACCATACAGATTCCACAATTCGCTGCCACAGAGAAATAGCTGTTGAGCCAGCGCAAGGTCTAAAGCCTCGCCCCCACAGAGTATTCTCAACTGTGGGTGACCTTGCCAGCCTGCATTCAGCAACAATCTCCAGGTGGCAGGTGTAGCCTGCATGATTGTGATAGCGTGAGCTGTTAGCTGGTGTGATAGCTGTTCTCCATCTACCGTTGTCTCAGCGGCAGACAGTACCAGCTGAGCACCCGTTGTGATTGGTAGAAATATTTCTAGGGTCGCAATGTCGAATCCTAACGTTGTTACGGCCAGCAGCTTATCTTCGGCGGTAATCCCCGAAACTGTTACCATCGAAGCGAGAAAGTTAGTCAGACTACGATGACAAATAGGAATACCTTTTGGCTGGCCCGTGCTACCGCTGGTGTAGAGAATGTATACAACATCATCCGGATCAGGAACAATCAGACAGTTTTTCGATGATTGAGCGCTGATTTCGGTTGAACGCTCATCCAGGCACAGTACCTTAGCACCAGTCTTATCAGCGCCAGTCTTAGCAGGCATCTGTCCAAACAGAGTGCTTGCTGTTATCAGTAGCTCTATCTGAGCGTCTTGAATAATGTAGTGAGTTCGCTCAGCAGGATGGTCAGGATCGAGTGGAACGTAAACCGCACCAACCTTTAAAATCGCCAGCAGGCTAGCGACCATATCGACCGAGCGTTCTAAGCAAAGGCCTATACGAGTTCCCCTCAGTGCGCCTTGCGCTTCTAAATAGTGAGCGATGTTGTTTGCTCGCCAGTTGAGCTGTTGATAGCTTAGGTCTACCAAGCTTTCAGCGTCTGCTGCCGTAAATGTAATCGCTGTAGCATCGGGCGCCTTATAGACCTGCTTTTCAAATTGCTGCTGCACGCAATCGAGCGGAATTTCGACCGCCTTCCCTTTTGAAAGTTCGTTTAATTGCTGTTTTTCTGTTTCTGTTAGTAGTGAAATTTCACCAATAAGCTGCTGAGGATTTTCACAAAACTGCCTGAGAACAGACTCTAGATGCATTACCAAACGAGTCGCGATCGCTTGAGAAATTCGCTGGGTGTCGTAGCGTAAGCTGAGTTGGATGCTTTCACCAGGAATGATAACCAGGGTGAGTGGATAGTTGTTTTTTTCGTATCCCTGCGCGTCTTTCAGCGATAGGTCTATATCTAGGCTATTAGTGGCCGCTTCGATTGAAATCGGGTAGTTTTCAAAAACTAACAGGCTTTCAAACAGAGGGACGCCATTGGAGACGTCGCTCCAAGTCTGTACGTCGCTCAGTAGGCTGTAGCTGTAGGTTTCGCGATCACGCTGCGCCTGCTGAAGCGCCTGTAACCAGGGCAGCACAATAGTCTTATTATCCAGCCTTACCCGCAGCGGCACAGTGTTTATAAACAGTCCCACCATCGATGCCACGCCCGATAGCTCTGGCGGACGCCCAGATACCGTAATGCCAAACACCACATCTGACAAACCGCTATATTGACTAAGCACAGCTGCCCAAGCGCCCTGACAAAGAGTATTCAATGTCAGCCGCGATTGTTTTGCAAACGTTTGCAAATTTGCGGAAAAGGCTGCCGACAGGAAACAGTTTTGTTCTTCATGGGTAGCTGAGCCTTCAGCGCCAGCAGCGTTTGCCTCTATCCGGTCAATACCCAGTGGCGTAGGCGATTCAAAGCCCCTTAATGTCTCACGCCAGTAGCGCTCAGCAGCGTGACTATCCTGCTGCTGTAGCCAGACGATATAGTCCCGATAGGGCTTAACGGGTGGCAGTGAAGACTGTTCTTTTATCCATTCTTTTGGCGGCTCTGTGTGATCCTCTTTAAGAGCCGATTTATAAAGCGATAGAACCTCTTTAATCAGAACGCCATTGCACCAGCCGTCCATCAGCAAATGGTGGTAGCTCCACACGAACCGATAGCGATTCTCGCCTAGCTGAAACAGTCCACAGCGCATCAGTGGCGCTAGATCCAGCTGGAATCCTTTTGCCTGCTCTAAGCGCAAAAAAGCGTTGAGTTTTTCACTTTGCTGCTGACTGCTAAGTGGTTGCCAATCTTCTTCTACCCAGAGCAGCTGAACAGTTTCGCGTACGACCTGTAGCGGCTTATCGGTTTCTTGCCAGTAAAACTCACTGCGTAGAACGTCGTAGCGATCGCACACCTGCTGCCAGGCCCGCTTGAAGGCTTGAGTGTTCAGCGTACCTTCTAAAAGGCAATGCCGCTGCTCAAAGTACATGCCTGAGCTTGGAGAATACAGCGCATGAAATAGCATGCCCTGCTGCATCGGGGAGAGTTCATAGATGTCTTGAATCGTACTCATGACGCACTTGCCTCCCTCGCATTGAGCTTACTCATTAGCTGAGAAAGCTGAGCGTCATCTACCCGTGCGGCAGTAAAACTAGTCGCTGCTGGCTCTTTTTTCTCAGGCTGACGATGGCAGGCAATCAAAGACTTGAGATTGTTGATCAGGCGCTGAGCCAGCTGCTCTACCGTACTATGCTGATATTGTTGCTGGCTGTAGCACCATCGAATTTGTAGCTGATCGACTTCAATGAGCGCAACAATCTCAAAGCGGTACTTGCAAACATGTTCTAAGCTTTTGACGGCTGGAACAGGCTCAAATACCAGACTGGTAATAAAGCCTGCCGTGTCTAAAGCTAGCTGACCCAAATAGTTAAAGCTAACTTCAGCCGCAGAAGTTAGTTCAGGCACCTCTCCCTGTTCAGCACAGCGCAGCACACCGTAACCAAGGCCTCCATTTGGCACTTTATCGAGCTGTTTTTGTACCGTGTTGAGCTGTTCATTGAGGGTTGCTGAAGGCGATAGCTGAAGCCTGAGTGGGTAGAGCGCTGTAAACCAGCCGACCGTTCGAGATATATCTAATGCTTTATCCCAGACATAGCGCCCGTGGCCTTCCACATCAACCAAGGTTGTATCCTGCTGGCTCCACTGCTTAAGCGTCTGCGCTAAGCCAGTCAGTAAAATCGTAGGTACAGACTGGCTTATCACTCGCAGATCTGTTGTTTCCTGCACAGATAACCTAACGGTAAGCTCATGGCTATCTGCTGCTGTATTGCTGCCAGTAGGATAATCGACCGGTAGGGGCAGTGTAGAACGGCAAGCATCAACCCAGTAAGATTTTTCAGCAGCGAAGCGGGATGCGTGCTTTTTCAGGTGAGCTGTCCAGTGACTAAACGCTGTTGTTTTAGCCGGGAGGCTAACCGGTTCATGACGCGTTATCTGCTGGTACATCTTTGACAAGTCTTCTATCAGGAGACGCCAAGAGACACCGTCTACAACCAGATGATGCGCAATGAGTAGCAAAAATTTTCCCGATTCTCGGGTTAATAGCGCCCCTCTAAACAAAGGACCTTCGCTGAGATGTAGGCTAGCCTGTAGCCCTGCAATAATCTCATCAACAGATTGAGCGATATCTGAGGTAATATTGAATTCGTCGAGGGGAACAGTGATGGTTTCTGCATACTGTTGCTGCCACTGACCTTCGACCTTTGTAAACCGCAGCCGTAGGCTGTCATGATGCGTGGCTAACTGCTCTAGTGCAGATTGAAGCACTGTAATGTTGGTGTCATGCTGTACAGCTAGCATGACGGCTTGGTTATAGTGGTGAGGATTAGAGGGCGTTTGGGCGAAAAAGTTTTGTTGAATAGGGCCGAGTGAGGCAGGCCCAGGCGCTGGTGTAGATAAAGTATCAGCGGCCTGGATTTCTGTTGCGACAGCGGCCTGTTCAGCAATCGTCTGATGCTCAAACAGCTGCGTAGGGGTCAGCTTCAACCCGTTCTCTCTCGCTTTTGAGACAATCTGCATCCCAGAGATAGAATCTCCACCTAAATCAAAAAAGTTTTCATCAATGCTGATATCGCGACTGCTTAGAATCTGCTGCCAAATTTCTAAGAGGATGGTTTCTTTGCGATCGAGCGGTCCAGTGCTTACCCTTTCTTCTTTAGATTTCCTTACTGTCGGTATGGGCAACGCCTGTCGATCTATCTTCCCATTGACCGTCAGCGGCAGCTGATCAACAACAACAATGTGCGCTAGGTGCATATAGCCTGGCAAGGATTGCTTAAGCCGCCGTTTAAGATCTACGGTCAGCTGGGATTTATCTACATCATTCAAGTCGCTAGCTAGAGCGGTCACATAGCCTACCAGTTCGCGCTTACCGCCCTCCTCTTGTAACATCACAACAGCCCGTTCCACCTGCGATTGCTGACAAAGAACAGATTCAATTTCTCCTGGCTCAATGCGAAAGCCTCGCAGCTTAATTTGACTGTCGAACCGTCCTAAGTACTCTATCGTGCCGTCTTCACGGTAGGTGGCAAGGTCGCCAGTTCTGTAGAGTAAGCCACTACCCAAAGAAGTATGATGCTGAAACCGCTCTGCTGTTAGCGCCGGTTGATTGAGGTAGCCTTGCGCAACACCGGCACCACCAATATACAGCTCTCCAGGAATGCCGATCGAAGCGAGCTGCTTATACTCATCTAAAATGTAGAGCTGAACGCCGCTGATAGGGCGGCCGATAGGAATGCTGCCGCTGTCTTCTGAGGTCACCTGATGAACGCAGCAGCCAACCGTTGCTTCTGTTGGACCATATTCATTGAACAGTTTTACCTCAGGGTAGCGCGCGCTCCAAGCGGCAATGTGATGAGACTGAAGGGCTTCTCCGCCAATAATAAGGGCTTTCGGTAGGCGATCGCGCTGAATAGTTTGAGTATCTAACAGTGGTTGCAGTGCGCTTAAATGGGCTGGTGTTAGCTTGATGTAACTAAAGCCTTTTGACAGCGCTGCTTGAAGTGCTTCAACTTCAGTTTCTCCTAGTCCAAAGGCGACTTGCCCGCCGGCCAGTAAAGGCGGAAACAGGCTAGTGATTGTAGCATCAAAGCCAATAGAAGACTGAACCGGTGCACCGCATCCTGCCGCAATAGGGTAGGCCTCTAGGCACCAGTTTAGATAGTTGATTAGACCTTTGTGAGTCAGCTGTGTACCCTTTGGCCTGCCAGTAGAACCAGATGTATAAATAACGTAAGCCTGCGCCTGCAGATTAACTTGGAGCGATAAGTCGTTCCCAGGCTGAGCAATTAGCTGCTGCTCATCGCGGTCTAATAAGAGAACAGCGGCTGAATTCGCGCCCGCCCAGCCTGTCTCTAGACAGTCTTGGTAACTGAGTAAGACCAGCGGACAGGCGTCGTCAATCATATACCGCAGCCGTTTGGCAGGCAGCGATGGGTCGAGCGGAACGTAGGCCCCGCCGGCCTTCAAAACTGCCAGTAGCGCTGTAATCAGGTCGAACCCAGAGGGTAAACAGATACCAACCAGCGTATCTGGACCAACGCCTTTACCCTGTAGCCAGTGGGCAAGCTTATTGGCTCTCTGATTCAGCTGCTGATAGGTACGGCTAGTTTGCTGCCGATAGTCATTAACAGCGATCGCATCCGGCGTTTTTCTCACCTGCTGCTCAAACCTAGTAACAAAGCAGTCTACTGTTGTCTCATCAGAATCTCTCTTATTTTCTTTATTTCGGCTCCACTGAAGGAGCTGCGATTTCTCAGATTCACTTAGCAAAGGCAGCTGAGAAATCTGCTCGTTGGGGCTTGCCACGACCGCGTCCACCAGCCTGCGAAAATGATTTAGCATTCTCTCAATGCGCGCCTGTCGGAATAGCTGCGTTCTGTATTCAACAGCAACAACAAGCTCTCCGTCGCGCTCAATCACATGCCAGCTCATATCGAACTTGGTTTCACCTGGCTCAATCCACTGTTGAGATATCGCTAACCCAGGGATTCCCGTCTCTAGCTGCCGTGAATTTTGCAGCTGGTAGCCACCACTTTGCACCTGAAACATGACGCGAAAGAGTGGATTTTCCCCAGGGGCCCGCTTAACGCCCACCGCGTCAACCACGTCAGAAAAAGGCAGATCTTGATGCTGTAAAGCGTCAGCTAGCACAGACTGAACCTGCTTTAGCCAGCTACGAAAAGTTTGCTGCGGATCAATTTGCGATCTTAAAACCAGCGTATTAACAAAAAAGCCAATCAGCGGCTCAACAGCTGAGGTGTTTCGTCCGGCCACAGGAACGCCCACCGCGATGTCACGCTGTCGGCTGTAGCGATGTAGCAACAGCTTGAAGATCGCTAGCAGCAGCATAAACACCGTCGTGCCAGACTGTTGTGCCAGTGCTTTAATGGCTTGAGTTTGCGCTAGTGAAAAAGTTTGAAGGCAAGTTTGGCTGGTAAAGTCAGTATCAGCCAGATTGCTTGTTGATTGCTCGTTTGTTGGTAGTGGGTCGGTTGGTATGTTCAGATCTGAAATCGCTGCCAGCTGTTGCCGCCAATAGGACTGCTGGCGATCGCACTCATCACTTTTCAACCACTGTTGCTGTTGAAGCGCGTAGTCAGAATACTGGAAATTTAAGGGCGATAGCTGATGCTTTCTAACATCGCTCTGGCTAGTGTTGGTTTGGCGATGCCAGCGATAGCCTGCCAATAGCTCTCTGAGTAAAATGCCGCGAGACCAACCGTCTGCAATCAGGTGATGAAGAACTAGAACAAGCTCGAACTGATTATCCTTAAGCTTATCGTCTTGTGTATTGTCTTGTATCTTGATAAGCCGAGCACGAAAGAGCGGCCCAGTCTCTAGGTTAAAGGGTTGCTGTACGAGCTGCTGCCGATGGCGGGAGCAGCTAGCTAAGACATCTTCGGGCTGACTAATATCAACAGGGCTAATATCAACAGGGCTAATATCAACAGGGCTAATATCAACAACAGGCAAATCTGCACTAACGCTGCGCAGCACCTTTGCATAAGGTCTATTGTCTTCTTGCAAAAATACTGTTCTTAGCGATTCGTGCCGGTCAACAATATCCTGTAGGCTTCTCTGTAGAGGAGCGATCGCCAAATCACCTTTGACGCGCAGCGCAATCGCAATGTGATATGCGGTCGTTTTTGGGTACAGCTGATGGAGTACCCAAAGGTGCTTTTGGGCAGCCGATAACGGCAGTTTATCCGGACGAGCAACTGCCCTCTCTTGCCGTTTGGCTGCGGCTGCGGCTGGCGCGACCACCTGATCCCAGGCAATTCCCTTGGTTTCAAGCTGCTGACGAAAAAGCTGCTGCTGCGAAGGAGAGAGCGCAGCGATTCTTTGTTGCAGTGTTGGCTTATCCGAGGGCTCAACGGGTGAATTAGCGGGTAGCTGAGCCGATGGTTTGACTGGCTGTGGTCCATTCTGGTGTGGACTATTTACATTGTGACGATGACCCATAGCGACAAACTTTTAAAGAGTGTAAATAATCACTTTCTCGACCCAGGTAACGGTGCCTGTTGGCCCAGTTCTCCTGTCAGTGATGATGATGGTTAAGTTAAATCAAGCCATTCCAGCCATTGCCGGAATTTCTTTGCCACAAATAGACTTGAGCTGCGCTAAATAAGGCAGAGAGCCCATGACCGCCCCAAAATCTTGAACAAAATCAATGAGACAGGCAATCTCATCAACGCCTGCGTCACTTAGCTGTTGTATAAAGGGCTGACAGCTCTCAGGCGTGCCAATTAAAGAGCGTCCTTTCATAAATCCTTCTACACCAAATAATAGCAAACTATCGAGGTCGTCGTCAGAAAAATCCGACAAACTTACCTCTAATCCCATTCCTTTTGCCAAGTTCTCCAGCAGTCCATAGTGAGTCTTGAGATAATCACAAAAAGGCTGACGAACATCTGCTTTAACCTGTTCGATCTCTTCCCCCAAAAACGTGTGCATCATCATCGAAACAGTTCGAGCGTTTGGATCGTGGCCGTGCTTGCTGAGAGTCTCCCGGTAGCGGGCAATCTTGGGCTCGACCTGCGCTAAGGTTTCGCCCAGTAGAGAGGTCAGCACATTGACGCCTAGCCTTCCGGCTTCAACAAAAGTCTCCATAGATTGACAGGTCACCCACACAGGCAGCTGAGGCTGTACGGGGCGGGGCAACGTTTTGGCGCTCACCTCTCTTTCGACTGCATCTTCAAACGTCACCGCCTCGCCTTGCCACAGCTTTTGCACAGCCTCTATGCCACGCCACATGACTGATTTACGACTACCGTGAGGCTCGCGTGAGAGAATAAATTCGTCCATTGTCCAGCCAGAGGCAAACGCGATCGCAGCCCGACCGCCCGAAAGATTATCAACCACGGCCCAGTCTTCGGCTACGCGCACCGGATGGTGCAAGGGCAGCACAACGCTACCTGCTCGCAGCTGAATATTTTCGGTAATCATGGCGATTGCCGCGCTCGTTACAGAAGGGTTCGGATACAGTCCACCAAAAGCGTGAAAATGACGCTCCGGTGTCCATATGGCGCTAAACCCGTGATTGTCGGCAAACTTAGCGCTTTCAATCAGCAGCTTGTATGGGTTTCCCTGAATGTTTAACCCATCGCCATCGAAATAGAACAAACTAAATTTCATTTTTCACCTCCTTAGGTGCCATCTCTTCAATTTGGTCTAACAGACTCTCCAGGGTCGCTTGGGTCCCGGGCGAATGCGCTAGGTCTAAATTCTCTGTATCTAGATTCTCTGTATCTAGATTCTCTAGTTCTGAACTATCATCTATCTGGTCCTGAATAATTTTGGCAATTCCGGCTACGGTCGGTGCCTCAAACAAAAAGGCCCGCATTGGTAGGTCAACCGGAAACGCTTTTCTCAACTTTGTTACAGCCTGAATAGCCAGCAGTGAGTGGCCACCCAGCTCAAAGAAGTTGTCGTTGATGCCAACTTTTTCAATGCCGAGTAAATCACCCATTTCCTTGGCAACCGCTTGCTCGACCCGCGTTTGCGGTGCTACATAGTCAGTTGCTAGCGCCGGGCGGCCATGGCCTGCGGCTAGCTGGCCTGAGGCACTATCAACTGACGTGTCAAGATCGATCGATAAGGGCGTAAAGGCCTCCTCTAGTCTGGGTTCTAATGCGCGAGGAGAAACAATAAGCTGAGAAAAGCCTGTTTGCGCCAAGGCTCTTTTGGTAGCTTGCCAAACTTCATCTGCTGACATGGCCAGTGCCATCAGCTCAGACGGACCACCAGAGGAGGCAGTAGACGAGGCAGTAGAAAAACTTTCTGTCGTCTCTTCCGTCAAATTGCAGGCATCCCAGTTGAGACTAAACCAGCGAGCGGCCGTTCTACTCTTCTGGGCGGCAAGCGTATCCAGGTAGCTATTAGCAGCGGCATAAGCCCCAAACCCAATGCCACCAACGACAGAAGCAAGAGAAGATTGCAACAGGTAAAAGCCAACAGGATGATGAGCTAGCACCTGCTGTAGCGTCTGCATACCTTTGATTTTGCTGCGGGTAATGCGATCGCATTCCTGATCTGTTAATTCAGCTATTGGGCAGCTGGCGCGATCGCCCATCGCACCCGCATGAAACACACCGCTAATTTCACCAAACTTCTCTATACCTGCTTGCACGCTTTGAGCCACCCAGTCCGCATCGGCCAAGCTACCGCTAAACCAGAGAAACTGTTCACTCACTGACCCAAGCGCCTGTAACTTGCGAATCAGCAAACTGGTTCCGTGGTCTGGCCCGTGGGTAAGCAGCCACTTCTCCCAGTCTTCTGGTGCGGGCAATCCGGGCCTACCCAACAAAATTAGTCGGGCGTTGAGCGTTTTGGTAAGCGCCCGGGCGTACACCATACCTAAGCCTTCTACAAAGTCTCCGGCAATCAGATAGGTGCTGTTGCGCTTCAGCAGCGCAGGCGCTTTCTCTGGTAGTGGCAGAGGTTCGTGAGTTTTCACCCATCGTTGACGAGCCCGGTATGCCACCTGCCTTTGGCTGTAGCGATAAGGTGATGCCAGCTCTTGATAAATCCCTTTCAGAAAGCTGGGTTCTATAGCCTCTGTAGGAATGCCCACATCCATCAGGCGACAGCTGATCCCCGCCATCTCTTGAGCAATAACCTGAGAAAATCCCAACGCTTTAGCCTTTTCAGGATTTAGCGAATCGGTGCTAACAACGTCGTAAATTTCTGCGGTTAGAACGCTAATAGTGAGCGGCTGTTTATTGTCTAAGAGTGCCTGGGTAAGATACAACAAACACTGAAAGTCGTCTATTGGCTGTGCGGTCTTGTTCTTTTTGGCATCCTTATTCTTTTCTAGGCCCCAGCCGTACACAATTTGATCTGGCCACAACTTGTTGTCAGCCAGGGACTCTGCAAGCTGATTGTAGTCGGTAGGGCTATTCGGCTGTAGGCTGTAGCTGTCTGCGCTGGCAGAAAATGTCGAGTCAGGCGTCACCCAAGTAATAGCTGGGCTAGACTCTACGGTAGAAAGATAAGCTTTTAGCTGGGCTTTCAAAGTCGTATTGGCAAAAACGAGCCAGCGTCCGCCGGATGTAGGCAGTGACTGAATAGGAATTGGTAATCGCTTCCAGGTAGGTAGATAAAACCAATCTGCCATATCAGCGGCTTTTGCCTGCGGTCGGGTCTGAGAAACGCTCTCTTGTTTGTGGCTGTTCTCTTCGCTAAGCAGCGGAATCCAGTAAGGCTTTCTTTCAAAAGGATAAGTGGGTAGCGGCAGCCGATGACGTTTCGCCGGGCGACCTGCAGTGTGGTGAAAATCTCTCCAGCTAATGGCCACACCCGATAGCCAAAGCTGACCGACCGCGTTTATCAGCTGATGAGTATCCGATCTCGCGTCTCGCGGATGGGGTAAAGACTGAATGACAGGTATGTGAATCGGCTTATCACTGTCTGTAGTTTGTTTTCTGTTACCTGAGCGCTTGTCCAGGTGCTGCTGTGCAAGCTTTGTCAGCGTATGACCGGGTCCAATCTCTAGCAACACTGGATTGGGTAGCGCCAAAACGGTTGTCATCCCGCGGCTAAACTGTACGGTAGCCCGCAGCTGTTGTACCCAATAGCCAGGGTCGGTAGCTTCAGAATCTTTCAGCCATGTACCAGAGACATTAGAAACAATCTCATAATCTGGCGCGGACAGCGTCACCTTTTCTAAGGCCAGAGCAAACTCATCTAGTATGCCTGCCATCATCGCAGAGTGAAAAGCATGGGAAGTTGCAAGCAAACGACAGGGAATCTCTCTCTCTTTTAGCTGCTGTGTCACGGCTTCAATCGCAGCCGTTGGCCCGGAGACAACGCAGTTGCTAGGCGTGTTGATCACCGCAATCTCAGCTACAGCCGGTAATAGCGGCTGTAGCTCCTCTGCTGCCATTAAGACAGAGAGCATAGAGCCCGGTGCGGCTCGCTGCATTAGCTGGCCGCGCTTGATGATCAGTGCGATCGCCTCTGACAGAGAAAAGACACCCGCAACACAAGCCGCCACATACTCACCAATGCTGTGGCCAATCATCGCCCTCGGCTGAATCCCCCAAGACAGCCACAGCTGCGCTAGCGCATACTCAACGGCAAATAGCGCGGGTTGAGCGTAGGCTGTTTGATGGATTCGTCCCGGCCGCTTTGTCTCTTGCGCTTGCGCTGTCGGATACAGAAGGCTCAACAGATCAACGCCTGCTGCCGCCATGATTTCAGCACATTGATCGATGGTCTGCTTAAACAAGGGTTCTGTCTCATACAGCCCCTTGGCCATATCAATATGCTGAGCGCCCTGCCCAGTAAACATAAAGACAACAGACTTCGGATGGCTGTTTAAAGGCTGAGCGTCTGATTCATGATCGTATGGGTCTGTATTGTCTACATCCGTTAACTGTTCAACAGCGCCTGCTATTGTTTGGCAAAGACAATAGCGACGATAGGGCCAAGCACGTCTGCCTATCTGCAAGGTGTAGGCCACATCTGCAAGATTTAGCTCAGGCCGCTGCTGCAAATGTTCGGCTAGGTGCTGCGTGGCTGTGCCTAGCGCAGTGGGTGTTTTAGCAGAAAGCACTATCAGCTGCCAGCTCGGGGCCTCAGCTGATGGGCAACGCTCGGGCGCTTCTTCTAAAATCACATGAGCATTAGTGCCACCCATGCCAAAAGAGCTGACGCCAGCGCGTCTAGGAAAGTCACTATTCGCATGACCGTTAGCATCACCAACACTCTGTGCCTGTGCCCAGTCAATGCAGTGTTGATTCACGGTAAAAGGGCCGCTATGGAAGTCAATTTTGGGATTGGGCTGACTATAGTTGAGACTCGCTGGAATCTTCTTGTGCTGAAGCGATAGAACAGTTTTGATCACGCCAGCTGCACCAGCTGCCGCATCCAGGTGGCCCAGGTTTGTCTTTACCGAGCCCAGCCTACAGCCTGGGTGTGTTATCTTATTGCTCTCTTTTTCTTTAAAGGCCTTATTGAGCGCAGCCACTTCAATCGGATCGCCCAAAGGTGTGCCCGTGCCGTGACCCTCTACATAACTAATACTGTGCGGATTTACGCCCGCCTGCTCGATTGCTGAGCGAATGACCGCGGCTTGGCCCGACACACTAGGCGCAATCAAATTTACCTTATCAGCGCCATCGTTATTAACCGCCGACCCTGCGATCACCGCATAGATATGGTCGCCTTCTCGCAGAGCCGCTTGCAGCCGCTTAAAAACAACAATACAAACCCCATTACCAAATACGGTTCCCTGACCCTCAGCGTCAAAAGCCCGGCAAACGCCATCTGGAGAGGCAATGCTTTCAGCCTGATAGACATAGCCCTCAGGCATAGCGCTGCTGACGGTGACACCGCCCGCCAGCGCCATATCGCACTCATGATTTAGCAGGCTTTGGCAGGCCGTATGAATGGCGACTAGCGCGGTAGAACAGCCGGTCTGAATGCCACAGCTGGGCCCTTTGAGATCTAGCTTGTAAGAAACTCTGGTGGGCATTAAACCCATGACATTGCTAACAACCGCCTGTACCGGGCTAACGGAGTCGCGTATGCCTGGGTTGGCGTGTAGGTTGACGATGTAGCTGTTGAGCGCCGCGCCGCCGTAGACGCCAATCGTACCGCCGTACTGCTGACTGTCATAGCCAGCATCTTCTAGGGCGCTCCAGGCACAGTCTAAGAAAACGCGCTGTTGAGGATCAATGAGTTCGGCTTCGCGAGGAGAGTAGCCAAAAAACTGGGCATCAAATCCGGTGGGGTCAGGGAAGCTAGCATAGGCGCGGACGTAGTTGGGCTGCTGAAATGTGCTCTGAGAAACGCCCGCAGCTAAAAGCTCTTCGTCCGACAGCTGGCGAATGCCAGGTTTACCCTCTTCAAGCAGATGCCAAAATTCTGTTAGGTTGTCCGCGCCTGGGAATCGCCCGGCCATGCCGACAATGGCAATTCGCTCGTTTCTAGCCTGCTCTATAGCTTCTAGCTGCGATCGCGCCTCTTTTAACGCCTTGAATACGCGCTCAGAAGCCTGCATGGGCGTCGATGAATTTTGTGAGACTTCAGTCATGATACGGTCAAAAGAAAAATCAAAAAAAGTATGAGAGGTAGGTATCAGGCGCGGTCTAGCAAAGATTCAAGCGCCGCAAGCTCTCTTTCAATATCGGAGGGTGCTGCGGATGGTATTTCTATGTCCGGACCTTCGGGTACTAGATTTTCACAATCGATACTGTCATTCAATAAAGCTGGAATATCAGGTGCTAAGGCTTCTTTTGTTGTATTTTCTCCTGTTATATCTTCTCTTGTATCTGTATCTTTTAAGACCGTGTCTGCCACCGTGTCTGCTAGATGTGTAGCGAGTGCCTGAATAGTCGGATATTCAAAAATAACAGTAGAGGCAATAGGCTTTCCTAACCGAATATCTAGCTGATTTTTGAGTTCGACTGCCATCAGCGAATCCATGCCCATGTCAAAAAAGCTCATGGTAGGCTCAATCTGCTTGTGCGCTGGCAGCGCCAATACGTTAGAAACGGCCGTTTGAAGGGCCTGGCTCAAAAAAGTAGAATGCCGCCGCTTGGGTAGTTTTGCCAGCTGCTCTATCCAGTTAGCACTATCAGTGACCCTCTTTGTTGAAGCCAGGCTGCTTGCGGGTTGACGGTCAACAAAGCTGGAGAAAAATGGGTCGAGATCGCGATTCTGTTGCCAGAACTGAGACCAGTTAATCGGCACCACACCGAGCTGAGCGGCTTCTGTTCGAGCGTGCGCTTGAGAGAGAATTTGAACGAGGGCCTGAATGCCTTTTTTCGGTGCGATTGCTCCAATACCCTGCTGCGCCATTTGTTGCTGCACCCGCTCTCTTGCCGCTGAACCCACCTCAGCCCAGGGGCCCCAATTGATGCTAAGCGCAGACAATCCTTTCGCCTTTCGGTGACGAGCAAGCGCATCTAAAAAGCTATTGGCCGCTACGTGACTGCCCTGTCCTGGCGAACCCAACAGAGAAGCCGCTGAAGAATACAATACGAAAAAGTCTAAATCACGCTCTAAAGTCAGCTGGTGTAGGTTCCAGGCGCCCCACACCTTAGGCGCTAGTACCTGCGCCATCTGTGACCAGCTTAGCTGCTGTAATACACCGTCCGACAGTACGCCTGCGGCATGAACAACACCTTTCAGCGGCGGAAATTCTCGGTGCAAGCTGCTCAACGCGGCAGCCAGCTGTGAGTAGTCGGCAACATCTGCTTTTAGCACCAGCACCTGAACTCCCTGTTCCATACACTGATTGATCCAGACATTCACCGCCGTAGAAACGTTAGCCCCCCGGCTCAGCAAAGCGATGTAGCGCGCCCCTTGCATGACTAGCCAGTCTGCTGTTGCCAGCCCAAGACCGCCGGTACCGCCCGTTACCAAATAGGTCCCACTCGCTTCTATGCTGATATCAGGGCGCTGTGGCGTTTCAATATCTAGCACTAGCTTACCGACGTGCTGCGCCTGCTGCATGGTCCGAAAAGCGGCTTTGGCTTCAGCTAGCGGAAAGCTGCGATAGGGAACAGGCGTTAGCTGTCGCGTTTCAAACTGCGGCATCAGCGCCTTTAGCATGGTTTGAATCTGTTGCGGCTGACGCTGCGCCACCGAGAGCAAATCAACAATCTGGTAGTCAACATCTGGCCGAGCTACCTGTACCTGCTGCGCAGACCAAATGTCACGCTTACCAATTTCAAGAAAGCGTCCGTTTTGCGACAGTACCGATAGGCTCTTCTCAACAAACTCACCTGAGAGAGAATTGAGAACAACATCGACTCCCTGCCCATCAGACTTTGCCATCGTTTCTTCGGCAAAATCTAGCGTGCGAGAATTCATCAGGTGAGCAACGCCCAGTGCTTTTAGGGCGGGCCATTTTCTAGGGCTAGCAGTGGCATATACCTCCGCGCCTGCGGCGATCGCCATCTTCACAGCGGCCATTCCAGTCCCACCCGCCGCCGCATGAACTAAAATTCGCTCCCCTTTCTGCAACTGGGTTAACACCTGCAAGGAATAGTAAGCGGTCAAGAAATTGGCCGGAATCGTCGCTGCGGCCTGTGCGCTTAGGCCTTTAGGCTGAGCAACCACTAGCTGTGAGCTTACGGTCACATACTGACCAAAGCAGCCTGCCGCCAAAGCCACCACCGCATCACCAATGGCAAACTGCTCAACCCCTTTACCCACCGCAACCACTTCGCCGGCACACTCTACCCCTAGCCAATCGCGTTCAAAAGTCAACAGAGCCAGCGAGTCGAGCACATCAATAAAGTTGAGCCCTGCTGCGGTCACTCTAATCTCTACTTCTCCTGACTGCGGCGCTGAGTGATCGCAGGGGAGAATTTTAAGATTATCTGGGCTGCCTTTAGTCGGGATCATCAGCTTAAAGGGCGTAGCAGGCAGCTCTAGCTGAGCACTTTCTTCAGCTGCTGCTAATCTAGCTACTCGGCGCTGCCCGAGCTGATAAGAAGCTGTTCTTTCAGGCGTTATAGTCAGCAGGTCTTGAGAGAGCAGATCGGCGCTCGCCTCTAGATTCTCTTCTACACTGAGATCGATCCGACAGCAATGTAGCGCTGGAAATTCTAAATCGATAACCCGTGACAGGCCCCAAGCAACGGCCTGAGAAAGCCCTTCTCCGCCGCTGATTAATCCCTGAGTGACAACGCTTAATCGAGGCATGGCTTGAGTCTGTTGGCTCAGTGCTTTTAATACGCCTAGCAGATCTGTCGCGATCCTTTCTGTCAGTGCCTTGAGCTGTTCTTCAGGCTTGTCAGCCGTTAGCAGAGAGGTGCTATTCGCGATGTAGACAATATGTTTGGGAGATTGATTAGTCGCTGCTAATGATTGGCATAAAGTCGGAGAAAAGTCCGCTGGCAGGGCAAGCCGGCTCTGAGTAGATTGGGCTAACTGCCGAGCAAGCGGATTGTCTGACTCTGATAGGAGCAACCAGCCGTCTGCTTTCGCCTTTGGCGTACTGGCAACCATAACAGATTGAGGAAGTGCCGCCGAGTTAGCTGGGTTTGTAGCCGCAAGCGGCATAGATGACTCGAACCCAGCAGCATGCAGGTGCTGTTGCCACTGCGAAACTGATAGAAGCGGATGAGGCGATCGCTTCCACCAGCCGGCAGTCATGCCAAAGATTAGATCTAGCCAAATAAAGGGCTGGGTTCCTTCTAATAGAATAAGCTGACCACCAGGTGTTAAGAGCGATCGCACATTTATCAGCGTCTGTTCAATATCGGCAGTTGCATGCAGCACGTTCGAGGCAATTACCAGGTCATAGCTATTTTTCTCAAATCGCTGAGCAACAATGTCTTTCTCGATATCTAGGCTCCGATAGGCAACGTTTGAACAGTCAGCGAATCGCTCTTTTGCCTTGGCCAAAAACAGGGGCGAAACATCTGTGAACGTGTAGTGAGCGCCGCCGACATGGGGCAAAACATGCGCTGTCGTTCCGCCAGTACCCGCACCAATCTCCAAAATTTTCAGCGGCCCAGCCGCCGAGGTGAGGCCAGACACGACTTGCTGCATCTGTTGATTCATCACCAGCGCACCTAGAGAAGACTGGTAGAGGCCAGCTAAGTCTTCTGTGCTTCCGCCCGGAAAGAGAAGCGCTAAAGGATCTGTTCTACCCGTGAGGACATCGGCCAGATTTTCGCCACAGCGCTGAATGAGGATCAGCTCTGCTTTCGCTTCAGGATAATGTTCTAAAAGCTGCGTTTGTAGGGCCTGAGCAGAGGGTAGATCTGTTGCGTCAGTAGAGAGATCAGTAAGTCGGCGGAAAAAGGCTCGATGCGTGGAGGACACTGCCTTATCACCTAAATTTGACAGTGCCGTATTAATGTAGCTGAGGCTAAGAGTCTCTAGTTGAGGCAGGAGCGACAGATAAGACTGTACGGCGTCAGATGCGATCGCTCGCTCAAACCCATCTGCTAAAGACTGAAGAGTCCTCTTTATCTCGCTCCAGCTGGCTGGCTGCGGCGAAGGCTGCACCTGCCAGCTGTTCTGATAGAACCAATCTTTTACAGGCACCTGATCCACAGATCTTTGCGACTGCGAATGAAGAACCCTTTCTGAGCTAGCCGACTGCAACCGCAGCCCGCTGATAGTCACTAGCGGTTTGCCTGTAGAAGAAATCAGCTGAATGTCAGCAATTAGCCACTTGTCTTTTTGATTAACCTTTACATAGCTCCATAGCTGATCGTCTTCTATCCTGGGCACGTGAACATGTACTTGAGCGATCGCAGCAGGAAGATAGGTTTTCTGCGCATCTTCTTCCAAGAAAATAGCTGCAATGCTCTGCAAGCAAGCATCTAGTAAGACTGGATGTAGCCGATATTGATCTGGTGTAAGCGCCAAGTCGCTGGGCAGCTGTAGTTGGCTAAGCGCCTGAAGATCGCCAACGAAGATTTGCTGAAGCGCGCGAAATGGCTTGCCGTAGGTGATGCCTTGTCTTTGCAGGTGTTCATAGCATCTATCAACAGAAATTTCTAAAGAACAGTGCTGTTGCAGCTGCTTGATATCAACAGAACGCTGGCCTATCTGGCTAGCCTGAACCGTCAACGATCCACTTGAGTGCAGCTGCCACTGCGCTAGAGGCTGATCGCTGACCACCAAGCTGTAAATCTCAAACGTCTGTTGATTCTCTTGCGGCCTTAGTACGATTTGTACTTTCTGAGCGGCATTGAGCAGCAGCGCCTGATGAAAGTTGACATCGCCAAAGCTAACGGTGCTTTCACCGCTAGCGATGCTTTCGTTGCTAGACCAAGCAGCAGCAACAGCCATCTCGATGTAACCAACCGCAGGTAATACAGCAGCGCCAAACACTTGATGCTCCTGTAAAAAAGGCACTGAAGTAGGGCTAATAACAGTCTCGAAATGAGCAGATGGCGTACCGGCGATAGAGATGCGATCGCCCATAAGTGGATGCGTTGTTCTCGCCATTGCTCGATCGCGGCGGGAGCGATCAACCTCAATCCAATAGCGCTCTCTTTGGAAAGGATAGGTGGGCAAATCGACTCGATGTTCACCTCTGCGAGGCCAAGCGAGCTTAGCGCCGCAAACGTATATCTCGCCTAAGCTAGAGAGCATCGTGCGTCTATCGTTGTTAGCCTCATAGCGATTGGGCCGCAGGCTAGCTAAGCACTGCGGCTTTCGAAGCGATGCCTTTTGATCCGGTTTCTCTCTATCCAGCCAGCAGTCTTGGCCCATGGCTAGCAGGACTGGTTTTGGGCCAATTTCTAATAGAATGTCGCAATTTTCAGCTGCCAAACGTTCTGTTGCACTCCAGAACCTGACGGGCTGCTGAATGTGCTCGGTCCAATAGTCAGGCCAGTCAGTATCAGCTGCAACAGGCTCTCCAGTCACGGTAGAGAGCATTTTGACTTTTGGCAATCGATAGGTGACTTGGTTAGCTGCCTGATAAAATGGTTCTAAAATCGGTTCCATTAAGGGCGAATGAAAGCCATGAGCAACTCTGAGCTTTGTTGTCTTAATTCCCTGTTGCTCCAGTGCGCTCAGTATAGGCTTTAACAGCGTTACCGGGCCAGAAATAACGGTGTTAGCAGGCCCATTTTCAGCTGCGATCGCCACACCTGCTTTCAAGTAAGGCCTCACCTGCTCAGCTGCCGCCATCACAGCAACCATGCCGCCGCCAGCAGGCAACGCCTGCATCAGCTTTCCTCTGGCCGCAATGAGTCGCAAACCAGCCTCCCAGTCCATAACGCCAGCCGCGCAGGCCGCTGCATACTCTCCGATGCTATGACCTAGCACACAGTCGGGCTCAATCCCCCAAGATTTCCAAAGCTCAGTCAACGCATAGGCCAGCACAAAGAGTCCGGTCTGGATATAAGCGGTCTGTCCCAGCTCAGACTGTTCTAGTCCGGTCTGTCCTAGATTGGCCTCTCGCTCTCGTAGCATAGACGTTCCTTTCTCGCCTACGCTCTTCGGATACAAAATCTTTAATAGATCAACGCCCTCTGCCGTTAAAATCTGTCCGCAGTGGTCAACAATCTCTCTGAATACAGGCTCGCTGTCATACAGTTCTCTGCCCATATTGATCGACTGTGCCCCCTGCCCAGTGAACAAAAAGGCAACTGTCGGGCGGTGCTGAAGAGATTTTCCGACAGTAACGTTGAGCTTATCTTGAGCATCTTCAGCATAGGCTGTTAACTCAGTCAATGCCTCTTCTGCAGAGCTGGCTGCTATGGCGAGGCGATGAGAGAACTGCGATCGCATCGTACCAGCCATCCAGCATATATTGCTCCAAGTGTCGCCCTGATCATTTAGTGACAATTGTTCTAGCCGCTCAACATAGCACTTTGCTAATTCCTTTAAAGCTCCAGGCGTTTTGGCCGATAGTACAAGTAGGCGATCGCCCTTGACAGGTACAACAGCTTTTTCGTCCGCTGGCACCTGAAGCGCTGCCTCAACGACAACATGAGCATTCGTGCCGCCAAAGCCAAAAGAACTAACACCCGCAACGCTTGGCGTAGACTCATCAAATTGCCAGCTGGTCAAACGGTCGGTCACACGAATCGGTAGTGCGTCCCAATCAATATGCAAACTCGGCTGCTGAAAGTGCAGATGCGCCGGCAGCTGCTGATGCTGCATCGACAGTACAACCTTAATCAGTCCCGCAATTCCAGCTGCGGCTTCTAAGTGACCAATATTAGTCTTCACAGACCCAATCTTTAACGGATTGCGCGCCGAGTGGCTCTCGCCAAAGACCGCGCCGAGTGCACCGACCTCAATTGGGTCGCCCAACGCTGTCCCAGTACCATGCGCTTCAATATAGCTAACCTGCGCTGGTTGAACCTTAGCGTTGGCTAGCGCCTGTCGAATCACTGCCTGCTGCGATGGGCCGTTGGGCACCGTTAGCCCACCGCTTCTACCGTCTTGGTTTACCGCCGATCCGCGTACCAGAGCAAGGATGTTATCACCATTAGCGACCGCATCTGACAGCCGCTTTAGCACCACCACACCGCACCCTTCGCCCCTAGAAAAACCATCTGCCGCTGCATCAAACGTTTTACAACGCCCGTCTGGAGAGAGCATATGAGCTTTAGAGAAATTGATGCTAAATTCCGGTGCCAGAATACGATTGACACCACCTGCCAGGGCGACTTCACACTCTCTGCTTCGCAGGCTTTGGCAGGCTAAATGCACCGCAACCAGAGAAGAAGAACAGGCTGTATCAACCGCAATACTAGGCCCTGTAAACCCAAGGCTATAGGAGAGTCGGCCTGCCACAACACTGTGTGAATTACCCGTCGCTAAATACGCATCAATATCTGTCTCTGACCGATCCGACAGATATTGAGAATAGTCATTGCTACTAACACCCGCAAAAATACCAACCGGGCGACTCATCCATTCGCTGGGGACCATGCCGCCATACTCCATCGCCTCCCAGCTCACCTCTAGTAAAAGGCGCTGCTGTGGATCGAGGCTAACGGCTTCGCGAGGAGAAATGCCAAAGAAATCAGCGTCAAAGTCTTTTAGATGTTCAACAAAGCCACCGTTGCGCGTCACGATCTTACCGGCATCGTTCACGTCAGGGCTGTAGTAGGCATCAGCATCCCATCGATCGTCAGGAACTTTCGAGATCGCATCTTTTCCCTGACTCAGCAGATGCCAGAATGCTGCCGGGCTATTTGCGCCACCGGGAAAGCGGCAGCCCATGCCAACAATTGCAATAGGCTCTGTTTTAGCGGCTTCTACGGACGCGAGTTTAGCCTGCAACTTTTCAATCGCCTGCAAAGCGCGAGCCATGCGCTGGTTGTTCTCTTGTTCTTTAGCAACCTGATTTTTGTTGATCTGTTTTTTATTAGTTTGGTCTTTATTAGTCTGAGGAGTCAAACTCATAAGGCGGCATCCTCCCCTAACAGATTGTCAATGTCCGCCAGCTTGCGATCCATCTCAGCGATCAAATCGTCCTCAAACGTGAATATTTCAGACGGTTCGAGAGCTGTTGCCGCAGGCGTCTCTAATGCAAGCAGCAGATCTGATTCAGAAGCAAGGGTATTCTCCTCAATTAGCTGCGCAGCCAGATAACCAATTAAAGCCTCTACTGTTGGGTAGTCGAACGCTAGCGTGGTGGGTAGAGAGACGTTCAGATCAATCTGCAAAATATTTTTAAGCTCTAGCGCTGTGAGCGAATCCATTCCCAGATCAAAGAATCCCTTCTGCATGTCGAGTTCATCGGCTGAAAAGCCTAGAATCTGACAAATTTGTCCACAAATGTAACTCTGTAGCAAAGCTCTCTTTTGTTCGTATGGAGCAGCAGATAAGTCACTTAAGATGGAGGGCTTATGCTGGGTACGAGTGGCTGTGGAAAGTGGCGATCGCACCGCAATCTGACGCTCAAATATAGGTTGACTACTGACCGCAGGCTGAGTTAGAAACGCTGACCAGTTAATCGGCACGACACCGACCTGTGGCGTAGCGCTATGCCAAACTTTCTCTAGCTGAGCAATCCCATCTTCTACAGAAAGCGTTTCTACCCCCGAGAAGTGATCGAGCGTGCCCTGCTGCTGATACTTCAACGCTGAGCCCGTATCCGACCAAGCTCCCCAGTTAACGCTAAGCGCAGGCAGTCCCCTCTGATGCCGATAGTGAGCTAACCCATCTAAGAAAGCGTTAGCGGTCGCATGGTTTGCCTGGCCAGGTGAGCCAAACAGCGCGGCGGCTGAAGAGAACAAAATAAAGAAGTCTAAATCGCACGTTTGGGTCAGCGTGTGTAAGTTCCAAGCCCCAGCTATTTTAGGAGCCAGAACGCTTTGAAACGCTCCCCAGGTAGTTTGTTCTATCAAGCCATCGGATAAAACGCCCGCTGCATGAATAATCCCTTTTAGCGGATGCTGGCTAGACTGCTTGATGTCAACCAGCACAGAGGCCATCTCATCTCTGTCGGTCACATCTGCTGACACTATTCCAACCGCAACACCACTTTGTCGCAGGCGCTCAATTTTCTCCTGAGCGATGACCGTTGGCGCTTTGCGGCCGAGCAAAACAACTCTTTTAGCGCCTTTATCGGCCATCCACTGTGCTACTTCTAGGCCCAACCCACCCAGTCCACCGGTTAGCAAGTAGGTCGCGTTTTCTTGAAAGGCGATCGCATTTAGCTCACTATTACTTAGCGCATCCATATCCTGCATTAAAACGACCTTGCCGATATGCTTTGCCTGCTGCAAAGTGCGAAAAGCTTGAACAGTATCAGAGCGTTCAAAGGACCGAAACAGAAGAGGATGCCAACTGCCCGTACTGACCTGTTTTCTCAAGTAGCGAAGCATGGTCTGTACGAGCTGTGGATTTTCTTTACACAGCGCTGAGATATCAACGGTAAAGTGTTGAATATCAGAACGAGCGCGCTTCATTTCTGCCGCCGTTAGCCCTTCGCCCTTACCTATTTCTACAAACCGGCCTTCTGAACCTAACGCTTCAAGACTCTTCGCTCGAAACTCACCTGGCAGCGCATTAAGCACAACATCAACACCTTTTCCCTCAGTGATTGTCATAATCTCATCAGCAAACGACAGGCTGCGAGAGTTCATAGTGTGAGTAATGCCCAACTCTTCTAGCACGCTCCACTTGCTAGGGCTAGCGGTGGCAAATATCTCAGCGCCTATCTGTCGGGCAATTTGGACAGCGGCCTGACCAACACCGCCCGCAGCTGAGTGAATCAGGACGCGATCGCCTGCTGTTAGCTGAGCCAGCTGACAGAGGCTATAGTATGCAGTCGTAAAGGCAACAGGTAGCGTTGCAGCTTCTATTGCTGTGGTATTTGGTGGGATGGCAACTGCTAACTGATGGGGGATTGTGACATACGTTGCAAAGCTGTTAGGTGCGATCGCCATTACCAGTTGACCTATCTTCAGCGAAGTCACAGCCTCGCCTACTGCAACAATCTCACCCACACATTCACAGCCCAAAGGCGCAGCCTTTGGATACTGATCCATCGCAATTAACACATCTCGAAAATTAAGCCCGGTTGCCCAAACGCGAATCTCTATCTCGTAAGCGCCTAACGTAATTCTTGGAGCAGGCTGCCACTTCAGCCCAAAGAGCGATCCTTTCTGACTAATTATCAGCTGACTCGACTGCTGCGATGCACTTGCTGGGCTCTGAGCATCTCTCTGGAGATCTTTCTGAGAATCAGCTATCTCATAATCTTCTATCCGGGCCGCTTTCCGCTTTCCACCGCGGTAAATTACCTGAGTTTCTGGAGAATCAGCCATCAACTCTGTCACAATCTGCGCTGGCGTCTCTGCTTGAACGTACGTGCAGCGTAGCTCAGGATGCTCTAGCTGTGCGGTCTGCAACAAACCCCATAAACCAGAAAAGCTCAGCTGCGCTTCCGCAGTAGCACCCACACTGACAAAATAAAGACGAGGAGAACTCCCCGCAGATTGAGCTAGCAGTTTTATGGTCTCTAACGCCTGACGATAGACAGCTTCTGTGTCGCTGATGAAAGCATTTTTAACAGAGTTTTGTTCGCTTTCTTTCTTTTGGCCTGTCTTTTGGCCTGCAGCTAAAACATAAATCACCCCGTCACAGTGACAAGCTTCCAGTTGAGAAAGCGCTTCAAACCGCTGGCCTCGTTCGCTTAGACCTAAAACAATGTCACTCGTTTTGGAAACAGACCCAGCGAGGCCCCAATTTTTAACAGTATTTTCTCGTTGAGCGATGATTGCAGACTGAGAGAAAGCAGCCTTCTGAGAGCCTGCTGGCTGGATCGTCTCAGCTGATTCAAAGCCCACAGATTTCAATAGCCGCTGCCATTTTTCAACAGAAATTAGAGGATGCTTCTCTCGCAGGGCAGTATCTGTAAACCGCCACCAGCCAGGCGTTAGGCCAAAAACAAGATCTACCCAACCAATCGGCTGCGTACCTTCTATTAACAGCAACTGTCCGCCAGGTGCGAGTAGAGCGCTAACGTGGCTTAATGCGTGATGCAAGTCGGCGGTCGCATGTAGAACGTTGGCGGTAATAACGATATCAAAGCTAGATGTAAAACCCTGATCTTCTACTGAATTTTCAATATTCAGCAATGCATAGTCTACAAAATCAAAGTTTTGAAAACGCGCTTTTGCTGCGGTAATAAATCGAGGAGAAATATCGGTAAAAAGATAGTCAACAGAGTGAGATAGCTCAGACAGAGCAGATAGCAGATGAGCTGTTGTGCCGCCAGTGCCCGCACCAATCTCAAGAATGCGCAGCGTGCGGTCCTTTGGAGATCTTGCTGCCGTAGTAAGTACCGCTTCACAAACCAGCCGGTTCATTAGCTGCGGTCCGGGTGCATTCTGATACAGCGCAGTTAAATCGGTCAGGTCACCGTCTGGGAAGAGTAACGTTAGTGAATCTAAATGGCCTTGGAAGATGTCGGCCAAGTGTTCACCACAGCGACTCAAAAGCGTCAGCTCAGCGCTAATAGCAAGCTGTTGCGCTAGCTGCTGATAGATAGGCTGCGGATCTAACGCTGTCCAAGCGTCCGCCTCTTGAAGCAGCAATAGGCAACGAGCAAACAGCTTTCTGTGCGTTGTCACCACACCGAACGCATCAGCTAAAGACGCTGTAGCAGTCTCAATAGGAGCTTCAATTGGCTCAGCCGTCCAGCCTAGCTTTATCAGTGCCTGCTGAATATAGGCAATTGCAAGCTTGTTTAGCGCGGGCTGAAGAGACTGAGCCGATACAAAATCTGTCTGTTGGCTAAGGTTTAAGAAAGACGGAGCCAGCTGTTGACAGAGCGCTTTGGGCGGCACCAAAGAATCAGCCGGAGCTAGGGGCAGAGGCTGGGCTTGCCAGCTCAGCTTGTGTAGCCACTGAACCCGGTTAGCGTCAGGTGATTGATTGAAGATTTGATGAGAGACTTGGCTGGCCGTGACCTCTTGAAGTACTAGCCCTTTCATTTCAGCTAGCATATGACCTTGTGAAGAGATCCAGCTGACGTCTACGACTACTCGCTGCTCAGCAGCCTGTATACGACGTTGAGCCCGTACCCAAACCTTATCTTCAGCAGTACGCATACTGATAGGCTGGTGCACTCTAAACTGTTCAATTTCGACCGGGAGATAGCTCTTGGTTTCTATCTTTGCCGATTTTATCTTTGTCGATTCTAATGGTGACTCTAGAGGTGATTCTGACAGCGTCGCGCCTGACAGCTGTAGCCCTGCATCAATCGCAACCGGGTGCATAAGGAAAGAGGCGGCTCTATCAGAGCGTAATGCAGATAGCTCCAAAAGAGCATGCGCCTCTGTGGTCGACTTGGACCAAACTTGAATGCTTTGAAAGGCGGGACCGTAGTCAATACCTCGTGCAGAAAACTGTTGATAAAGCTGGGATTTAGACTCTCCATCTGCTAAACGCTGTTGAATCCCGGCTAGATCAGCATCAGATATACCAATACTAGAGACTCCAGATATGTCAGTTTTTTTCATCAGGCCAGTGGCGTGACGGATCCATTGAGTGTTCGCCTGAGCGTTCGCCGTATTCGCGTTGGCGCTATCGTTGGCGCTGTAAATCTCAAATTCGTAAGTTGATTGATCTTTACGGGTGATCAGCGTTTGTAGCTTAGTCGTATCTGATGCGTCTAGCCATAGCCCCTGATGTAGTGATATTGATGCCAGATAATAGCTATTGTCTAAGCTCTCTTTAGCTGCTGCCAAGCCGATTTCGATATAAGCGGCAGCTGGTAGCAGCGGATTGCCAAATACCTGATGGTCTCTCCAGTTAAGTGGTTCGTCTAGCGATAATTGCGATTCAAAGCACTGAATATTTTGGTTGGCGATCGCACGAGATCGCCCCAACAATGGATACCGCTCGTTTGCCAAAGCCGTTCCGCGACTTCTCGCTACAGCCTCCGCCTCTAACCAATAGCGCTTGCGCTGAAAAGGATAGTTTGGCAGCTGCACGCTCTGCCGAGGATAGGCGCTATCGAAGCCAGCCCAGTCTATCTCTGCGCCGAGTTCATAGAGCGTTCCAAGGCTAGAAAGAAGTGTCTTCCAGTCAGAGCTGCGCCTGCCAGGAGAAGAAAGACTAGATAGCCATACTGCTTGCGCAGAAGGCACACAGCTTTGGCCCATCGCTATCAAAGTCGGCTTGGGTCCTATCTCAACAAATATGTTGAGACCTTCAGCAGCGAGCGTCTCCATAGCCTATGACAACAGTACCGGCTGACAGATTTGTTTTACCCAGTACTTGGGCCAATCATCAGACCTGTCGTCAGACCGCGCTACTTCTGCATCAGCAACCACCTGACCGCTCACGCTAGAAACAAAGTCTATATCAGCTGAGCGATAGGACACCCCGCAAGCGATCTGTTCAAACTCGGCTAGCATCGGTTCCATCAGCGCGGAATGAAAAGCGTGAGAAACCTTCAGCGGCTTAGTTTTTATTCCTCGTGTTTCTAGCTGCGCGGCTACTGATTGAACAGCGCTAATTTCTCCAGAAATAACCGTGTTCTCTGGTCCATTAACCGCTGCAATTTCTACCCTCGCAGACAGCAGCGGCGCAAGCTGTTCTTTGTTAGCCATGACCGCCACCATAGCGCCACCGCTCGGCAGTGCCTGCATCAGTCGGCCCCTTGCTGCCAGCAGTCGCAGCCCGTCTTCAACGTCCATAACACCCGCAGCCACCGCAGCCGCATACTCACCGATGCTATGCCCCATTACGCTATCAGGCAAAACGCCCCAAGACGCCCAAAGCTCTGTCAGCGCATAGGCAACAGAGAACAAAACTGGCTGAGTGTTCGCAGTTTGATCAATCGCTGGAGCCTCTGCATTCTCTAAGTCCTCTGCATACAGCACCTTTAGCAGATCAATCTCTTCTGTTAAAAGTACAAGTGCGCAGCGGTCAATTGCAGATTTAAAGGCAGGCGCTGTTTCATACAGCTGACGCGCCATTCCCCAGTACTGAGCGCCTTGTCCTGTAAACAAAAACGCAATTTTAGGTCGGACTGACGTGCCAGATCGCAAAGGACTCTGCGCCAAAAATTCTTCAATCTGTTGAATCAAAGCTGTTTTGTTGTTTGCAACAAAGACCTGTTTGCAGGCGAAGTGCGATCGCCCCGTATTCGCACTAAAGCAAATATCAGAAAGGGGCGCTGTTGTCTGGGGTAGCCAACGCTGATAGCGCTCGGCTAGTTCTCTTAACGCGGCTTCGTTTTGAGCCGATAGCGTTAGCAAATGCCAGGGGCGATCGCCTGCCAAAATACGATCAGCAGAAATGCCGTCATCAGTTACTGCGATCGCCTCCTCAATCACCAGATGGCCATTGGTTCCACTCATGCCAAACCCGCTAATACCAGCTCTTCTAGGCTCTCTTCCCAGGCATTCCTCTAGCTCAGGCGTCTCTGGCCAGGCAGTCAGCGTTTGAGGAATCTCTATCGGCAAGCGGTCCCAGGGCACATGCGGATTAGGCGTTGTTAGGTGTAGGTGGGATGGAATCTGCTGGTGCTGTAAAGACAAAATTACTTTCATCAGCCCGGCGATACCCGCAGCAGCCTCTAAATGACCAAAGTTTGTTTTCACCGACCCTACTATTAGCGGTGACGGGCGGTCCCCGCCCAAAGCGCGGTTCAGCGCCAGTAGCTCTATCGGGTCGCCCAACGAGGTTCCAGTCCCGTGCGCTTCAACGTACTGAATCTGCTCAGGTGTGATATCAGCATTGGCCATTGCCTGACGAATCACAGCAGTTTGAGCCGACCCATTCGGTGCAGTCAGGCCGTTGCTAACACCATCGTGGTTTACCGCCGAGCCTTTCACTAGCGCCAAAATGTTGTCCTGGCTATCAATCGCATCCGATAGCCGCTTTAGCACCACAACACCACAGCCTTCTCCGCGACCATAGCCATCTGCACTGGCATCGAATGTCTTGCAGCGACCATCTTTTGAAAGCGCCTTCAGCTTGCAAAAGCCTATGGTCACTTCTGGTGAAAGGATGAGGTTAACGCCGCCCGCCAATGCCAAGTTCGACTCACCGCTGCGCAGGCTTTGACAGGCCAAGTGAATAGCCAGCAAAGAAGAAGAACAGGTCGTGTCGAGCTGCATGGTTGGCCCCTGAAAGCCAAACGTGTAGGCAATGCGGCCAGCAGCGATGCTACGCGTGTTGCCCAGGCTGCTAAAAGCGTCAATCTGAGAGAGATCGCCCGAACGGACATTTCGCTGTGCGTAGTCGTCAAAGCTGAGTCCAACAAACACGCCAGTTGCGCTACCCTGCAAATCGAAAGGAGGGAGCCCTGCATTTTCTAGAGCCGTATAGCTGGTTTCCAACAGCAGCCGCTGCTGTGGATCAAGGCTGCAGGCCTCTTTAGGTGAAATACCAAAAAACTGTGGATCGAACTGATCAACATCGTCCACGAAGCTGCCGTAGCGAGTGTACATTTTCCCCGGCGCGTCGCTGATTTCATCGTAATAGCGCTCTAGGTGCCACCGCTCAGCAGGAATCTCTTCAACCGCGTCAACACCGGCTTGCAGCAATTCCCAGTACGCTTCTGGTGTGTTGGCACCCCCCGGAAAGCGACAGCTCATGCCGACAATCGCAATCGGCTCAGTTTGTTTATGTTCTATATCGTCTAGTCGGTTTCGCAGCTTGCGGATTTGCACGGTCGCTTCAGCCAGTAGATCGCGATAGTTAGAGGGCGTCTGAGAAGATGACGTCGCCGTATCCGAATAATATCCTTTGCTTACGCCAGGCCAGCGGGATTGTGTCATGATCTACCGCCCCCTCACCGTTGCTAACTCTGCAAGCAGTGCGCTGGCGACCTCATCCTCAGAAAGGTCATCTAGCGGCTCTATCGGTGCTTCAGAGGCAGTTTTTTCAGGTATCTCTAGACTCTCTTTTGCGCTGTCTTCTATAAAAATGTCTTCTATAGGACTGTCTTCTATGGAATCATCTTTTTCAGGCAAGCCTATCTCTTGCTGGGCAAGCATGATGGCCAGATGACCAGACAGCGCTCGAATCGTCGGGAAATTCCAGGCAAGTGTCGCTTCTAGCGGCTCTGGAATGCTGAAAAAGTCACTGAGGTCTTGCGCCAGCTCAACTGCCATGACTGAATCTAGACCGTAGTCAGCAAAGGCTTTGCTAGGCTCAATGCTGCCAACAGCAATATCTAAGCGTTCAGAGAGCCATTGAACAATCCAGTTCTCTACAGCACGCTCTCTTCTGTGAGTACCTATAGCCGAAAAAGTTCTTGCCTGTGACCGTCGATGAGAGATTGCTTGGTCTCTGTAAGCATGACTAGCTTGATTGTCTTTAACAGTATCGACGCCTTGCTGCTCAGAGCTCGGCCCGTTATCCTTCTGTAGCAAGCGGTCTATTACTTCGTCTGCGGCTGCCAGCATCTGCTCAACGACACCAATACTCTGCTGATAGTGCTCGATATTTGCAACAATTTCTGTAATCTTATCCGATTCATCTGGCTGAGGTTCTAGCGCCCGCTTGACAGCCTGATCAAAGGTCGTTTGACACCAGGCGATCGCATCAGAAGAGGCCGCCGCAGCCTTCAGCGCAACCAGCAAAATCGCCCAGGATGAAATCTCTCCAACCTTAAAGTGAGCCTGCCTTAGCGCGGTCTGCCGACGAGTTTGTTTATCGGATTCGGCTTGGAAGAAAGGAGATTTTTCACTGAAATAGTAAGACAAAATCCAGTTTGCCGATTCAAACAGTAAGCTGCTGGTTTCTACAATGCTAGGGTCTGAAACAGATAGCTCTTCAAATAAAGCCTGCAAGCTCTGAGGATGGTTAATAACGCGCGAGCCCAAATACATCGCCAGTGATTCTGTTGGCCCTTCAAATATTCGCAGAACTCTAGCATCGCGCAAAATTTGCGGCGCGATATTAGGCTCTATATAGCCGCGTCCACCCAAACACTGAACCAGATGATCGGCAGCTTGCCAGTAGAATTCGGGCGCTGCGATTTTGCAGGCAGCATAGAGCTCTTCAGGAACAAATTGCTCACTGTCTAGACGAGTAGCGATCAAAGTAACCAGGCTTTCTGTCGCGGCGATCGCACCCGCAAGCCAGTTCAACCGCGTCATCGTTACCGGATTATCCAACAGTTTGCCAGTCGAAATGGTCCGACGCTGACTGTAGCGCAGCATTAGCTGGGCGCAGCGCTTCATGCCACCGACACAGGCAGCTGCGATCGCCAGTCGACCATACATCATGGCATCCTGCGCCACGATCATTCCCTTACCCGCTGCACCTAGCCTTTGGTCGTCAGCAACCGGCACGTCTTGCAACAGCACGGCGTTTTGCACCATGCCTCGCATTCCCATCGTGAGTGCTTCTGGCCCCTGCTTCAGCCCCGGCGTCCCTTTTTCTACGACAAAGGCGCTAACGCCGACAGGGTTACCTGCCGCATCCATCTGCTGTGCAAAAACATTGATAACGCCTGCCCAGGCTGCCGAGCCACTCCAGACTTTCTCTCCAGTTATCTGCCAGCCTGTCGCTGTAGGCAACGCCTTCGCACTCATCCCAAGAGGATGCGACCCTGCCCCAGATTCTGTCAGCGCGAAGGCCGCAAGCTCTCGGCCCGATGCCAGCTTTGGCAGTAGCGCTTCTTTTAGCTCGCGCTGTGCGTAGTTCAAAATAGGGCGAATACCTAAGACGTTGTTCAGGCCAACAAACAGCGCTAGCGTAGGATCAATTGCGCCTATCTGTTCTATTACCCGCAACATAGACCGGTTATCTAAACCCAGCCCCCCGTATTGCCTGGGCACCTGCATACCTAGCAGCCCTTTGTTGCCAAAGTCTAGAACAACACTGGGCGAAATGCAGCGACGCTCGTCCATGACACGAGAATTAATCGAGTCTCTGGCATAGTCTCTTAGCCATTCGATTAGGTGATCTGCGCTTTTGCTGACCGCGTTAGCCGTTTTCTCGTCAGCTGTTTTTTCTTTAGCCATTTTTTCTTGAGGCTGTTGCCACGCTCCGATCGCCTCAAGCTCATTGGCTTGGAATCGCGCTTTGCAGAGCTGCCTTTGAACTTTTCCACTGGTTGTCTTGGGCAGCTGTCCCGGCTTTAGCAGCGCAACGGCCCATACCTGCAACCCATGCTGCTGAGAAACGCAGGCTCGAATCGCTTCAACAATCTCTGAGGCCGACAGCATTTGCTTACGAATCTGCCGCACGGCGCTTCGGCTGACCTCTTGCACTACAATCAGCTGCTCACTGCCCGCCTGGACTTCTATCTGAGCTTCTGTCTGAACTTCTGACAGGACCTCTTCTGCGCTCAGACTAAACACTGCTGATGCAGGCTGTAATCCCGAGTGAGCTTGAGCGATACTCAGCTCAATATCTTGTGGGTAGTAGTTCTGGCCTCGAATAACGATCAGGTCTTTTAGCCTACCCGTAACAAACAGCTCGCCTGAGCGAATAAAGCCAAGGTCGCCAGTTCTCATAAACTTTTTGGCGCCAGACTTTTCGGTCGCTTGCCCCAATGCATTCCTAAAGACCGCTTCAGTCGTTTGCTTCTGATTCCAATACCCTGCAGCAACGCTTGGCCCACAGACCCAAATTTCACCGATCGAACCGGGCTTACAAGGCACGCCTGTTTGCGGATCAACAATTTCTATTCGCTGTGTTTCTGTCCGCGGTGTCTCTATCCGAGGTGTTTCTATTGGCTGTCTTATGGAGCGGCCACAGCTAACAATCTGTCGTACGTCGTTCTGTTGTATCTCTGAGGCTGCCGTTTCACCATCTATTTCACTGACAGTCTGAACCTCACCCTGATTGAGCTTAGAGCGGCTCACAGAAATTACTTCTGGTGCGATCGCTGTTTTACCCGTCACAAACAGCGTAGATTCGGCTAGACCGTAGCAGGGATAAAAAGCGTTGTGATCAAACCCGCAGGCTACAAACTTTTCTGAAAAGCATCTAAGCGTCTGGGCACGAATGGATTCTGCGCCAGTAAAGGCGACTGACCAGGAAGATAAGTCTAGCGACTGGCACTGCTCAACAGAAACCTTTTGTAGGCAGTAGTCGTAGGCAAAGTTCGGGCCACCGCTAATCGTTCCCTTGAAGTGAGCGATCGCCTCCAACCACCGAGAAGGCTGGCGCAGAAAAGAGGTCGGCGACATTAAGGTCACCGGATAGCCGCTATAGAGCGGCTGCAAGATACCGCCAATCAGACCCATGTCGTGATAAGGCGGTAGCCAAATGACGCCCTGGTTACTATCTGAATAGCCAAATGCCAGCTGAATCTGTTCCAGGTTGTGAGCCAGGTTGGCGTGGGTTACCATGACGCCTTTAGGCTGGCTTGTAGACCCAGACGTATATTGCAAGAAGGCAATATTCTCACGGGGTGGCTGCGTTACATCAGCCACGCCATTAGTAGAACGAGTAGAGCAGTTGATGGCATCAGTCGCTATTGAGAAGACTGATGCAGCTGCAGTATCTTGCGCTTTTTCATCCTGAGTTTTCACATCTTGAGCCTTGCTCTGGCGGTAGCGAACCAGCAGCGGCTCAATCTGTTCTTGCAAATCTTGGCTGGTCAGCACAGCAGCTACGTTCGCATCAGCCATAATATGTTGCCACCGGGACAAACTCTCATGGCGACGCGGCGAGGGCACCAAAGTGGGGATCGCCCCTGCCGACAGACAGGCCAAGAAAGCGGCAATCAGCTCCAGCCCGGGTGAGTAAACCAGCAGAACAGGCTGGCCTATTAAATGCTTATGCTGCCCGGCAAGTTCATCTGCGATCGCCTGCACGCGCTCGTATAGCTCACCGTAGGTCCAGGTGACTGACGCTGAGAGTGCAACAGGCAGAGACTGATCAGACAAAAAGCGGTATGCTAAGCGGTCCGTTTGGTGAACCGCTCGCCAAGACATTTTTTCTAGCAGCGTTGCTGTTACATTCGACCTGTCGTAGTCCGAGCAACCGTCAGCGATATCCCTATCAAACTGCCAGTCACTCCGTTGATGATCAATTAGACGGTTCACAAGCGTACCGGCAGATATCTCTCTGTCCGTAGGAGAATACATGCTCGCCTAGAGAAGCGAACACTAATAGTTAACAATGATTCTCATTAAATATATTCTGATTATAGAACCATTTGTCAGATTTTTCAGCAATATCACTGAGCAAATAAAAATGCAGTATGCGATGAGGCTGTAATTTAGAGTTGTGAAGATCGTTAAAACATTCTAAAAGCCTTCTTTGTTATCCATAACTTATATTGAGAGTTATACTCAATAATTTCCGGCGTTTACTACTAGCAATGTCTCTTATGCATCTGCCTTGGGTACAGCTGTCTTTGATGCAGGTATACAGCCGAAAGCAGATGTAGAAACTAAGAAATCTTTTGCCTATTGGTCTGCTGCTGGCTGCTGTGTAGCGATCGCTAACTTCGCGCCCTCTATTTGTCGCACCTCATCCATCACACCAACAACTTCACCATGAGCGGCTTGCTCGTCAGCGCGAATAGTAACAACAGCGCTTTGCCCCGGTTCCACCTGCTGTCGAATCGTGCTCTGAATCTCTGAAATTTGAATCACGCTTTGATTGAGCGTCACCTGCCCTTGCGCATCGACAGAGACGGTAAAGTTTGCATCTGGCTGCTGCCGCGACGTTTGGGCACTGGGCAAATTAACAGACAGTCCGTCAGATTGCGTGAGAAAGAGAGAAGAGATAATGAAATAAGACAAGATGGCGAAGATAACATCGATCATCGGCAGAATATTGACCGATACTTCTTCGTCTAGATCATCGTTGGGCAGATGCATAAGCACCTCCTTTGGAATAGCTATGTCGTTGATGCTGCTGCGCGTATAAGATTTCCAGCTGGCTGCTGTATTCTTGCAAAAGAGACATCTGACGGCGATAAAACGCTCTAAAAATATTGAAAGCAGCTAGCGCTAGCATCGCAACCACCATGCCAACAGCCGTTGAAACTAGCGCTTCGCTAATCCCCCCGGTAACAGCGCTAGCATCAGCGCCCAAATCACCTATGCGAACCGCCGCAAAAGAGCGAATCAAACCCAAAATGGTGCCAAGTAGACCCAGCAACGGGGCGATCGCAATCACCGTTTGAAACACGCTAGAAAATCGCCTGAGCAGCGGAATTTCTGCATGGCTTGCACCTTCTAGCGCCAGGCGAAACTGGTTCGGAGAGTCAGTATTAGACTCTAATGCTTCCAAAAATATTCGCGCAATCGGAAAGCTCAGGTTTTTTTTCAGCAGGGCGATCGCCTCAGCCGGTTCGTCTCGATAAATTATCAGCACTCGCTTAATTAATGGACGCTGCCTACGCTTAATTCTTAGCCAAAACACCGCACGCTCAACTGTTAGCACCAAAACTAAAAGCGAGAATATAAGCAGCGGCCACATGACGATACCGCCAGCGGTAAACAATTCGCGAGTAGACATAATAGCGGCTCAGTCCTTAGGAGAAGTCCTGTAGTTAACAATGTAACGCTGTTTTGGCATAGAAGCAGGACTGCTTAGAGCGCGATCGGCCATATGTTAAACCGTGGCGCTCGATCATGATGCTCAACCATATGGTGTGCGTATGGTGCGATGACAATGTCGTAAGTTCATAGTTCGGCTACACTACATACAAATGATATTTAGTGTCAAGTAGCGTAAGTGCATTTTGATACAGAATTAAATACAGGCATTTGCTGAGCAAGTTGGGTAGATAGGCTTAGATAGACCGTATTGATGACTAGATTAAGGGATGCTGTGCGCTCAATCACGCCCATGCCAGCCAAAATCTGTCAGAAATTATCGTAATATCACTAATGCTGTATATTTTTATCTTTTAGCTAATTAAGAAGAATTCCTGATAGTCTAATTAATAGCTACGACGCAGCCGCATCCATAATGGGTTTTTCTAAAGACAATTTTGAGCAATATCGCCAAGAAATTCGGATCATGTGGCGGGTTCTGGCCGTGGGAGCGGTATTTGCTAGCGGCGTTCACATCCTCTCCCTACCTTGGGTTTCTAGGATGGTGTCTGGGGTTGCCGAAGACAGCACCCCTGAAATAGAGGCAGTGCCTATCGAGATTCTAGTAGAGGAGGAAGTCGTTCAGCAAACGCCAGAACCGGAACCAGAACCAGACATAAAAGAGAATACAGAGCCGGCGGCAGCCGCTGAGCAACCGTCAGCGGCACCGCTCGCCACCAACACGGAGCCGCTGCCGCTGAGTGAAGTCGCCGCCGCAGATACGGTGGCCGTTGCACCTGCGATCGCCACAGAAAATGGCACGGTAGAGGGCGAAGGCGCGGTAGGCGACTCTGCTGCAGTGGGCCTAGTGCCTGGGACAGGGCAGCCGACAGAAAGCGGCGATCGCATCAACCTACCGGATATTGCCACGCTAATTGAACCTGAACCTCAGCTTCCGCGCACACCCGTACAAGAAACATCCTTAGCCGCTAGGCGAGCCCCGTCATCGCGTACGGTCAGCTGCAGCCCTTGCTCTTTACCAGAGTATCCCACGACAGCTCGCCGAGAAGAGATAGAGGGTCAGCCCGTCATTAACGCAATCTTTGACGAGAATGGCAGAGTTATTGAAGCAGAAATCGAGGTGTCTAGCGGCAACGCGGCTTTTGACCAAGCGGCTTTAGAAGAAGCTAGGAACAACTGGCGCTTTCAAGATTCTCAAGGACTAGGAGGGCAGGTCTCGGTTGATGTGGTGTACGTTATCGATGATTCTGAACAGTACGAAGAAGTGCAGCAGGCAGGGGAGATTCGCGCTGTTGAGCTACCTGTTAATCAACAGGTGCAAAGCATTACGCCGGACGAGCCCTCACCGGTCTTAGCGGCACCTGCCTCTACGCCATCATCTGCGCCATCAATAGAGGCAACACCTCCTGAAACAGAAGCTGAAGCGCCAGCGCCTGCTGAAAGAGGACCAGTGCCTGCTGCAATAGAAACTGAAGCGCCAGAATCTGATGTTTCACAGCCCAGCACCCAACAGTCCGGCACCCAACAGCCGGAAGTAGAAACACTGAAGCAACCTGCACCACCCGCCGTACCAGATATTGCGCCGTCGCCTGCTGTACCGGTACCAGCACCCCCACCAGAACCGGCTCCTCTCGTAACACCAGCTGCGCCAGCACTTACCACGCCAGCACCGCCAGACATTTCACCACCAGCTACATCTTCGACTCCGCAATAGTCTCTTTTCTGCAACAGTCTTTTTTCGAAGGCGACCTATACAAACAATCTGCTCTTTAAACAGTGATTGTCAAACCGTAAAGAATATTAAGTTATGAAATCACTTCTAGAGCTGATTTTTTGGCGCGCACAGAATAGTTGGAATAGCCTATTTGTTTCCCTGCTGCTCACACCGCTGCTGGTATTCTCGCCTGCCACAGCATTGGCGCAATCTAGCCAAACCAATATCCGAGAAGCCATCCGAGAAGCCATCCAATCAGGCACCCAAGCAGATGCTCAGCCCAGCAACGAGGCCCAGTCACCTGCAATCTCACAACAGCTGACTTCCCCCAATGCACCTGCACTACACGCCCAGCTAAGAACCGATCCTGCCGTTGAAATTACAGACATTCAGCTGATTGAGTTAGAAGATGGGCTCCAGGTTGTTTTAGTCGCTGACCGTCCAGAAGAGGTTGAGGTTTTTCAATTTCAAGCAGGTGCAACCTTAACAGTCGATGTCACCAACGCAAGACTATCTTTGAGCGAAGGAGAAAGCTATCAGCAGCTGAATCCCATTCCTGGTGTGGCCTCTTTAAACGTAGAGCAGCGCGGCAGTGAGATTCAAATTACTGTCGTTAGCACAGATGAAACGCCGCCTGTGGCCTATTTTGAACGGCTCACAGAAGCCCTTCAGTTTGATGTTGTAACAGCCGCCCCCGGTCAGACGGATACAGATATTGACCTTGACAGCAACAACCTGCGCATTATTGTCACCGCAGCGCCTTTGGGGTATAGAGTGCCTAACGCCAGTATCGGCACCCGCACAGACACGGCCATTATCGATGTGCCTCAGGCAATTCAGGTAATTTCAGAAGAGGTGATTGAAGACCAGAACGTGCAGACGCTAAACGATGCGCTGCGTAACGCTAGCGGCGTGTCCACTGGCCGGGCCAATGTAGGCGCACGTAGCGCAACGCCCTTAATTCGAGGATTCGAAAACAACAACAATATCCTTCGTAACGGATTGCGTGACGATACGCTTCAATTTGGCAGTGCCCTGCCCAATGTAGAAAGAATCGAGATCTTAAAAGGCCCAGCTTCTGTTTTATTCGGCGCAGGCGACTTGGGCGGAACCGTTAATCTGGTGACAGAAACGCCGCCCTACGAGCCAAGGTACGAATTTGAATTTAACGGCGGCAGCTTTGGTGAATATGGGGCCAGCATGGACTTTGGTGGCCCTTTGGACGCAGAAGGGAAGCTGGCCTACCGGTTGAATATTGAATATTCAGGAGAAGAGAGCTTTGTTGACTTTCAAGATAGTGACTTTCTCTTTGTTTCACCCGCACTACAGATAGTGAATACGGATGATACAAGCCTAATTTTGGAGCTAGAGTACCTAAGAAGCCGGGCGAGGGGCGGATCTACTGGCTTACCTGCCTATGCTGCCATCGGGCTTGAAGACAATAGCCTAATTGACACTATTTTAGAGAATGAAGCCAGATCTGGACAGGAGCTGATCAGTGACGAGGAACGTGAGCTAGCTGGAACGGCAGATTTCTCTACAAACTTAGGAGAACCGCCTATCGGTCGCTCCGAAGTCAATATCACCCGTATAGGCTATCGGTTTAATCACGAATTTAGTGATGATTGGAAGTTCAATCACGAATTTCTAGGGTCTTTTCAAGAGACACCGCGTGAGACGTTTATTGGTGGTATCAGTACGGCTTCTGTAGCCGGCAATCCCGATTTAAGCAGTGTTTCTAGACTGTTTCTATCTAACCCTAGTGAGCGAGAATCTTATCTTTTTAACACCAATGTGGTAGGTGAGTTTGACGTTTTTGGCATAGACCAAACATTTCTATTTGGATCAGAAGTTTCTTTTGAAAAAGAGAGAGATGTTCTAGTCACGGTTGTCGGCATTCCGCCAATTAATATTTTTGATCCTGACTATGGTCAGGGGAATCTCGAACTGAGCGATCTTGAAGGCAGGCGGCCATCCGGCGACTCTAGGGCTAATCGCAATCGATACAGCTTTTATGGGCAAACGCAGCTCGATTTCTTTGACGGCGATCTGATTGCTCTATTGGGCGGACGTTTGGACATTATCGATCAAGATTTTATTAACGTTGTTAATCCTAACAACCCAGAGCCTATCCTCAACAATGAAACGGCTTTTAGCCCACGGGTCGGACTCGTCTATAAACCTGCCGACAACGTTTCAATCTACGCTAGCTACAGCGAGTCTTTTAACCCGCTACCGAGTGAAGCCGCGGATGGCAGCGTCTTTGAACCCGAAGAGGGTAGGCAGATTGAAACGGGCATAAAAGCCAACTTCTTTGACGACCGGCTTTCTGCGACGCTGGCTTATTTTGATTTGGTTCGCCAAAACGTCAGTACAGAAGACCCGGTTAACCGAGGCTTTCAAGTTCAAGTTGGTGAACAAAAAAGCGCAGGCATTGAGTTCGACCTGGCAGGCGAGCTGTCACCCGGCTGGAACGTCATTGCTAACTACGCCTATATAGATAGCACCGTGACTGATGACAACATTATTGAAGAAGGGACCCGGCTGATTAATGCGCCGCGTCACTCTGCGAATTTGTGGACTACGTATCAAGTGCAATCGGGCGATTTAGCAGGGCTGGGATTCGGGTTTGGCTTGAGCTTTGTAGGCGATCGCAATGGTGAACTCAGAAGACCGTTCAAAATTCCTAGCTACACCCGCGCCGATGCGTCTATCTTCTATGAAAAAGACAGCTTCCGCTCTCAGATCAACTTCGAGAATCTTTTTGATACGCGCTACATTGAAGGCGCTCGCGACCAATTCCGCGTACAGCCGGGCGCACCCTTTTCGATGTCGGCGAGCGTGAACTGGACATTTTAAGTTGAAATATTTGCACTGAAAATCTTGAACTGGAAATCTTGAACTGTAATATCTGAACTGCAATATTTGAACTGGAATGTTTGAGCCAGAAGTCTTAAACCGGGAGCTTTAGGCCGATATGGGCGCTTTTATCAAAATTTGGGTCGGCCAGCTGGTCTCTACCATCGGCAGCTATATGACGGTCTTTGCCCTGCTGATCTGGATCTGGCAGGAGACCGGTTCGGCCACCACCTTGGCACTGGTTACGTTCTTCTCTCAGCTGCCCCGGATTGCGGTGACGCCTTTTGCAGGCATTATTGTTGATCGGTTTCCTCGCAAGCAGCTAATGCTGCTAGGCGATGTCGTTGCCGCCGTTGGGACGCTGGTGATTGGTCTGTTGTTTTGGCAGGGTCAACTACAGCTATGGCACCTCTATGTTGTGGTGACTCTCTATGGCTGCTTTGGTCAGCTGCAAACGCTGGCCTATTCTACGTCTATTGCCCTGCTGGTTACCAAAGAGAACTACACTCGCGCTGAGAGCATGGTGTCGGCAGTCGGCTATTCAGGGGCCATTTTTTCTCCTATTCTGGCGGGCAGCCTGTATCCATTGATTGGCCTGACAGGGATCATCACTATTGATTTGGCTACATTTGGGATAGCGTTCTTAATTCTGGCACTGGCTACTATTCCTAACCCTACTCGCAGTGAAGAGCCAGTGGTGATGGGCTGGAAAGATCTCACCTTTGGCTTTCGCTACATCTGGCGAAAGCCTGGCCTAGTAGCAATGGTAATTGCATTCTCTTGCTTTGCAATACCCAGCGATATTGGCAAAGCGCTATACAACCCCATGATCTTAGCCAGGTCAGGAGGTGATGCGCAGGTGCTAGGGCTAGTGACAACTGCGGCAGGGGTAGGAGGCGTGCTCGGCGCGCTGCTAGTGGGCATCAGCGGCGGATTGAATCCCAGAATTCATGGCATGCTGCTGGGTTTTATTGCCACCGGACTGTTTAAAGTGGTGTTAGCGTTGGGGCAAACGCCGCTGATATGGATGCTGTCACACTTTGCAGCAACGCTAGCGATTCCACTGTTCTATAGTTCTAGCAATGCGATTTGGTATGCCAAGGTACCGCCAGATTTGCAGGGCCGGGTGCTGGCGGCTGATCAGATGATTGGGTTGGGCGTGGGTGCGATCGCACCTCTAATCGCAGGCCCGCTGGCCGATCGCGTTTTCGAGCCTGCCATGCAGTCAACAACCGTTCTTTCTACTCTCTTTTCTCCTTTATTTGGCAACAGCACAGGTAGCGGCATGGCGCTAATGTATGCCATTAGTGCGCTGATTATGGCGACAGTGGGGGTGGGTGGCTATTGCTTTGGCCAGCTTCGCGATGTAGAACAGCGTCTGCCAGACCACGGGCTGATTGTTACAGAAAAAGTCGAATCCAGTCAGGTGTCTAATTGACTCTGCTAAGTGACTGTAAAAGATTGACTGTGAAAGATTGACTGTAGAGGTGCCAAAAGAGTACTGCCCCACAGAGTTGCAACGTTTGCAACTCTGTCTTGAAATCTGGTAGCGATCGCTATTCTTTATTCTCAATACTAACTATTAGGACTAAATATTAATAAAGAATTACGCTAGGCGATCGCACTCAGCGAGAACTCTATGATGCGTATGCTGCAAATTCTATGTTTCAAGCGTAACTTATCAGAAATTTACAGAGTTTCGGCAACTATACCTCAAGGATTCGGTATAAGATATTGGTGAAATTTATTGATACTTAGTGTCAATAAGTAAGAATCGTAACAAGCGGTCGTAATAAGCGTTGGTTCTTAGGCAACAGAGATTCAGTCTCTGTTGCCACGCTACGTGGTGGGCTACTGTCTCCGAAGCCATTGTCCTCTCGCGTATTTATATCCTCTCAGGGTCTGTTTCTAACATCTGCATCTCTCAATACCGTCTGGCCTTTAAGTGCCCTTCTACAAGGTCAGGCTTGCTCATATAAAAACAAACAGGCATCACTACCATGGTCCAAGTTAGTCTTTCAACAACCACGTCATTCGATGGCGATCTCAATGCCCTCGTTGAAGACCAAGGCACTTCGCTCACCTTTGAGTTTTCACTGGACGAACCCGCCCCAGCTGGCGGGCTACGTGTCTATGTCGATAGCGATGTTGAACAAATTATCAATCGGCTAGACCTGCCAGGTTTTGCCCTAAACCCTAGAATAGAAAATATTGGTATTCAATCCGTTAGCTCTAACTTTGATAATTCTGGCTTTGCGCTCACCATAGACGAAGGGGCAACGACCGGCTCATTTACAATCGATATTTTCGATAATCCAGAGCCTGATACCGACTTGCCTGAGACTTTCGACGGCCTGGTAGAGGCCGATTTTTCTGTTTTAACCGCAGATCAAGTTGCCGCAGAAGATGCCACCAGCATCACCGATCTGAGCGACTACACGGTCGATGCTGAGGCTGGCGTAACCACCGTTCTATTTGCTGATAGCGCCGATCAGCTGGGAAGTGAACCCCCCAGCGAGCCACCCACTCAGCCGCCAGCCGGTAATACCGGATACGACGAAGCAACAGACGGCGATATCTCTGACGATCCATCTGATCCGCTGGCGCTCGAACTGACAGAAGGCGCAACAACGCTTTCTGCCACAACAGGTGATAGCGATCAAGAATACGTCACGGTCAGCGTACCAGAAGGCTTTCAGCTCGAAACGCTGGTACTAGAGGCTTACGCACCTAACGATGTTGGGTTTATTGGTGTACAGGCAGGGACAACGTTTACTGAGCCATTAGACGACAGCGCAACGCGTGAGAATATTTTGGGCTACACCCTCTTTGGCTCACCGCGCCAGATTGGTACCGATATTCTCGATGAAATCGGGAACGGACTAAATGCTCAAGGCTTCGAGGGTCCTTTGCCCGCTGGCGACTACACTTTCGCGCTACAGCAGCTCAGCCCAGAGAGCAACTATACGCTGACGTTTAATGTCTCCGAAGCGACAGGAACGCCACCGACTGACCCACCGACCGATCCGCCGACCGACCCGCCAACAAATCCACCTACAGGCGAAACGCCGGTTGTCAGCTTTGAGGCGATTCCCGCTGATGTTTCTGAAGAAGCGCCTGACGCTCAGGTCGTTTGGCAGTGGACAGTAACCGGAGACTTCCCTGAAGACGGTATTACGATTAACTTCGACACCTTGGGTGACAACGATGTCATTGCCTTTACCGAGCAGTTTTCTGCCGACCCTGGCCCTGAATTTGTTGACTCAGAGATTGTTGGATTTGATGAAGAAACAGGTCGTCTTCAAATTCTGTTGAGTGCGCCGAGTGCCTCTTTCGTTTTGCCCATCGCCAATGACGCCCTAGAAGAAGGCAGCCAAACCTTTGACTTTCAGCTGGCAGAAGGCGACGGCTACACCGTTGATCCAGCGCAAAATTCAACGCTAGTGACCATTACAGATGACAACGGTGGCCCGGGTGTGGGTCCAACCGTAGGGGTTTCTGTTGACGCTACAGATCTATCAGAAGGCGATCCGCTCGTCGTGACCTTTACGGTCGATGGCGAGATTCCGGCAGAAGGCGTAGAAGTGCTCGTGCAGAGCCCGGTTGCTGGTGCACTCGGTCAGTTTGATTTAGCAGACTTGGGCAATATTACAACAACCGGGATTGAAGGTTTGCCCAGCGTCGGCGACGGGGGTGGCGGCAGCTTCTTTATAACCATTACTGAGCCCACCGCGACGATTTCGCTCAATGTATTTGATGACATTTTGGCTGAGGAACCGCTAGAAATTCCCTTCGATCTGGCCAACGGTGAAACCTATGAGATTAATCCAGAGGCAAGCGGTGTTGTTCTAAACATTGTTGACGACGCACAGCCTGTCGGACCCACGGTCGGCATTGCCGTTGATAACACGGATGTGACCGAAGGCGAGAGCGTCACGCTGACCTTTACCGTCGATGGAGAGATTCCAGCAGAGGGATTGCAGGTGCTGGTTAATGATATTAACAGCGCTCAAAATCAGCTGCGCAGCCTGACAGAATTCGACGTTGCCAATATTGACACAACTGGAATAGAGGGACTGCCAACGCCTGCCGATGGCGATAGCGGCTTCTTTGTAACCATTACTGAGCCCACAGCCACACTGACGATTCCTGTCTTCGATGAAGGCGCTGACGAAGACGAAGAAAATGAATCCTTCACGTTTGAAGTGATTGATGGTGAGGCCTACGAAGTAGACGAAGCCGCAGGAAGCGTCACGCTCAATATTAGCGACGTCGAGGATGGTGGCACACCGCCGACCGACCCGCCGACAGGTTCTGATCCGGTGGTTTCTGTTGCGCTCATTGGCGGAACGTTTGGTGAAGAGGGCGAGCTAGTACTTCCCTACATTCTAGAAGACGGTATTGCCGGTAGCTCTATTTTGAGCATGGTTGTTCAATCGGACGGGCCGGTGCCAGAAGAGGGCCTAGTGGTCAATATCAACACTGACCTGGCCGATATCACTGAGTTTATCGGTGGCTCTAACTTCGTGCCAACGGCGTTTGGTGGTGAGGTGCTAGGCGCTATCTACGATGAGTCGGGCACGGCAACCGGTATTCAGGTTCGTTTAGATAAGCCCAACACCGTTGTGAACTTTACCAACGGCTTGGGTCTAGAAGCCACTGGGCCTCAAGACGTTAGCTTTTTTGTAGAAGCGGGCGAGGGCTATACGCCTAGCGCAGACGCCGCAAGTATCACGGTTTACGACAGCGGCGATCAGATTCCGGTCACACCGGCGGTTGTGCCTGAAATTGGCATCAGCGTGAATCAAGACGGCCCGCTGGTAGAAGGTAACGGCGACATTCAGCTCGACTTTACGGTCACTGGGCCCATTCCACCAGAAGGGGTGGTGGCCTATGTCAGCACCGGAGAGTTCGCCGGACTGGTGGACTTTGAACTGTTGGATGCCCAAACCATAGGCGCGCCTTTCCCCGCGCCAGACGGTCAGGCGGGTGGCTTCTACATTCAGCTCAAAGAGCCTACGGCAAGCTTGATTTTGCAGGCCCGTGAAGACGAAGAGATCGAAGGACTAGAGTCGATCGATATTTCGCTTCAGCCGGTAGGCGGCTATGCGATCGCCGAGGGCGCACAAGACGTCTCTATTCTGTTAGCTGACAGCGCCGATTCTCTCATTCAGGTAAGCCTAGCCGTAGAGCCAGATGTTTTGATTGAATCGGAGGAAACGGTTTCTGTTCATACCTTTAGTCTTAGCAGTGCGCCGCCAGAAGACGGCGTCACCGTTACGGTTGATGCGCCAAATCTAGGTGAGTTTGATTTAGACGCTCTGGTGGTAGAAGGTGGTGCGATCGCCAGCGTCATCACCGACGAACTAGACCAGCCCATCGGCTTCGAGCTCACCATTACCGAGCAAACGGCAACCGTTAGCCTACCGGTCGAAGACCAGCGAGCCTTCACCACTGCCCCTGAAGGCAGCGACCCCACGCAGACCGCTGTGTTTGAACTCGCTGAACCCGCAGCAGATGCCAGCTATCAGATTAATCCTGAAGCGAACAGCGGTGAATTTACCATCGTTGAAACGCCCGAAGCTGCACCTGCTGGGCCGCTAGAGGAAGATGGCCTGAATGACACTATTGCCACCGCGAACGCGAGCGGCCTGAGCGCTGAAAATACAGCAGTCACTATCAACGGCGAAATTTCCGGTAACTTCTTCGATGAAGACCTCTCACTACGTACCGACCAAACCGAAGACGTCGATATGTATTCGGTAGATCTAGCCGTCGGAGACGTCTTGCGCATAGATACAGATGCTCGCATTCTCGACTCAGAAGACACGCCCGATACCGTGCTGCGACTGTTCGATGTCGATGGCAATGAGCTAGCAGGCAGTGACGATGACTTCGCGCCCGATGAACTGTTTGCACCCAGTGGCACAGATTCCTACCTGGAGTTCACGGCTGAAACCGCTGGTACCTATTACGTAGGCGTTAGTAGCTTTGGCAATGGTACCTTCGACTTCTTTGTAGATGATGACGGCAACCTAGAGAACGATCCTTACGATCCTAATGTAGTTGGCAGTGGTGCTGGCCGCAGCGACGGCCCGTACACGATTAATCTGACGCTTAACGAAGCCGCTGAGATAGAAACAACTGAGATTCCTATCAGCAATGGTGAAGGCCCAGCAGTTTCGCTATCGGCAACGCCAGCAACCTACGATGGTGACGATAATCTAGTCTCGAACGCGCTGGTGCAGTTTGCTGGAGAAGACAACGCTTCCATTCTGACCGTAGGACTCAGCACAGACGACGAGATTCCAGAAGAGGGAATTGAGGTCTTTTTAATCAGCAACATTGACCTCTCGACCGTTTTCGATGGCGGGTCACCCTTTACGCCTAGCGGCGCTGAAGTGTTGGGCGCGATCTTCGATGAAAACGGTACACCGGTTGGCTTGCGGGTTAACCTGACCGCCAACACGGCGATCTTCAACCTCAATTTAGAGAGTCCTGAGGAAGCCCCGACTGACGGTGTAGAAAAGATTAGCTTTACGCTAGAGCCGAGTGCTGGCTATACCGTCAGCGGCGACGGCACCTTCTCAACGCCCGTTTACGACACCTTGACCGATGTCCCTGAGCTACCAACCGTACCAACCGTAGGTATTTCTATTAGCGAGTCTGAGCTGATTGAATCAGAAGGCACGATGACGACACTCACATTTACGCTAGATTCCCCACCGCCGGCTGAGGGTGTTGTGGTGAATCTAGACAGTGGCGTTCGCGCAGCGCTCGGTGAGTTCAATGTGTTTGACGCTGAGATTACGGGCGGCGAATTTCCATCACCTAACTTCCAGGCCAGCGGATTCTTCTTCAAGATCACCGATCAAACGGCAACCATCACGCTCTCTGCCTTTGACGAAACAACAAACCCTGATCTTTCTGAAGAGGATGCACTAGAAGGGATTGACGAGCTGACCTTTACGGTACAGCCAGGAGTTGGTTACGCAATCGCACCTGACGCCAGCGACGTTACGCTCACGATTGCGGATAACCCTGATTCTGTGCCGCTACCTGGCGAAGAAGGCGAAGGCGAAGAAACGCCTGATATACCTGCCGAAGTTGAGTTTAGCGATACGATTGCCGATGCGATCGCCACTGGGCTTACTGCTGACAATCCAACCTACGTTGTTAACGCCGAAATTGATGCTACCCGCGAAACCCGCAACTTTATCGACGCGACAGAAGATGTCGATATGTACGCCTTTGACCTAGAAGCTGGTCAAACCATCACTATCGACGTTGATGGCGGTGGCACAGGCGATGCGGGCGTAGAAGGCTCCACGCTAGACTCCATTCTGCGCGTGTTCGACGCAAGCGGAAATGAAGTAGCAATCAGCGAAAACGACGGCGCACCCGATGAGGTCTTCCAAGCTAACGGTGACACTTATTTAGTATTTACCGCACCTGAGGCAGGCACATACTACGCAGGCGTCAGCGTACTGGGCAACACCTTCTATGATCCAAACGTACAGGCTAGCGGCAGCGGCTGGATCTTTGAAGGCTTTGAGCCGGGCGCTTACAGACTAACCGCAACGCTAGGCGACGGTGGAACGACGCCTCCCCCAACCGGCGACTTACCGGTTGTCAGCTTTACCGCCACCCCCACCAGTCTCAACGAAGCCGACGGCACTGAACTGGTCTTCAACTTCGACGTCGCAGGCGAATTTCCCGAAGACGGCATTGTTGTCCGCTTCAACGAAGAATTCTTCGAAACTGACGATCAAATCGATTTCAACATATTCGAAACCGACGGACTAGAATTTGTTGACTTTGAGGAAACCTCTCTTGGCCGCTTCACCGTTGACTACCTGCTTACTCAGCCCAACGCCACGCTGACGACAGCCGTCTTTGACGACAACATTGCAGAAGCCGACGGCGTGTATACCGCTGGGTTGCTACCTATTGAAGGCGCTAACTACACCCTTGATCCAGACGCCAGTTCTGTTGAAGTTTCTGTTACTGATGGAGTTGAAGGCATTGGCGGTCCTACCCTGGGCCTAACGGTAGACAGCAGTGAAATCACCGAAGGCGACGCGCTAACGCTGACACTCACCGCAGACGGTGAGCTGCCAGAAGGCGGCCTTGACGTGAACGTTGGTAGCGATACCGAAGCACTACTCGGTGAGTTCGTCACCCTTGGAGAAGATGGCAATCCACTAGGAAGCTTCACAGGCATTGAAGGCTTCCCTGCACCCAACGCTGACGCTAGCGGATTTGTGGTCACCATGGTAGAAAACACAGCAACTATCACCATCGATAGCGTATTTAGCGATGGTCTGCTAGAAGGCACAGAAAACTTCGAGCTGAACCTGCTAGACGGTGAGAACTACGACCTAGACGCAGCCGCTAGCGCTGTAAACGTTGCCCTAAGCGATGCAGACAGCACGCTGCCCGTTGTTAGCCTGTCCTCTTCTGCAGATGTAGTAGCAGAAAATGCAGACGGCGGCGGGTCCTACACGCTGACCTTCAACGTAGAGGGTGAAATCCCCCCTGTGGAGCTAGATGCCGAAGGCAACTATGTCTCTGGTGGGCTGCCCGTGCGCTTTGATGGCACTGACGTAGAGGCTATCTTCAATCAAATTACGGGTGGCCCGGTCATCGAAGGGATAGAAGTCACCGCTTTCCCTGAAGGTGAAGAGGCAACAGAGTATGAATTCACGCTGCTCGACAATACGGCCACCATCACGCTCGAAATTCTCGATGACGTGATTCAAGAAGCCGATCAAGCGTTCGCGTTCGGCCTGATTGCCAGCGGCGATGCCCCCTATTTAGTTGACGGCGAAGCCGCAGAAGTCGCCTTTACCCTAGAAGACGGCGAGGGCGGACCCGGCGTTGGTCCGGCGGTTGGCATCTCTGTTGATAACAGCGAATTAGCCGAAGGCGATAGCTTTACGGTTAACTTTGCAGTAGACGGTGAGATTCCAGCGGATGGCCTGACGGTAAGGGTAAACAGCTCTGTTGCACAGGCGCTCGGCGAGTTCAATATCTTTGATGAAGAAGGCAACCCAGCCGTTGCCTTTGAAGGCATTGCTGGCTTCCCTGAAGTGGGTGACGCAACCGGTAGCAGCTTCCTGGTTACCTTAACTGAGCCAACCGCATCTCTCACGCTCTCTGTGTTTGAAGACGGTCCAACAGAAGGGCTAGAAACCTTTGATTTTGAACTGATCGACGGTGAGATTTACGAGGTTAATCCTGAGGCGAGTAGCGTCACCCTCAACATCAGCGATGGAGGTGAAGAGTCTGTCTTTGCCGCAGAATCTGGCGTCACCAGCGTCTTCTTAGACTTCCCACTGCTCGAAGAAGTGGCCGGACTCACGTTAGTCGATGCAGACAGCAATGCAACGCCATTCTCTGAAGACTTCCAGGTTGGCTTTGCTATCACTGACGACACTGACTTCACTTTCGCGCCTGCGCCCTTTACGCCACTGGGCGGCGCGATTGAGCACGACGGCACTATCACACTAGGGCTCGGCGACGCAGAAGCGACCATTGGTGACTTCACCATCGGCTTCGATCCGTCCCGGGTTTCTGAGGCGGCCAGTGGCTTCTTTGTTGCCGATACGCTAGAAGATCCCCTGGGCCTAGAAGTGCTGTTCGACATCGGTGCGCCTGGCAGACTAAACGTCGGCAACGACGAGCTAGAGATCAGCAGTGCTGACCTGCTGCTAGCACCAGAACTAGCCGATGCGCTGGGTCTAGCCGAGCTGGCTGGCGCTGACGTGGGTGATGCCAGAGTCGATGCCGCCGTCATGCTAGAAGATGGGGTGACACCACCAGGCACACCACCAGGCACACCACCAGACACACCCAATGGCGGAACAGACGGCAGCGATCGCCTGACCGGAACAGATGGCGATGACACTATCGACGCCCTAGCCGAGAACGACTTTGTCGAAGGTGGGCTAGGCAACGACACCATCAACGGTGGCAGTGAAAATGACGAGCTCTTTGGTGGAGAGGGCGACGACACCATCAGCGGTGATAGTGAAGACGACCAGCTCTTCGGCGATGCGGGTAATGACATCCTCATGGGTGGCAGCGAGGACGATGTGCTCTTTGGTGGCGCAGGTCAAGATATCTTGGCAGGCGGCAGCGAGAACGATCAGCTCTCTGGCGAAGGCGATCGCGACGTACTCATTGGAGACATGGGCAACGACGTGCTTAGCGGCGGCGCAGGGGATGACGTGCTAATGGGCGTAACCGGCAGAGATACGCTCACAGGTGGCGAAGGCGCTGACCTGTTCGTCTTTGGCACAGGTGACGGCACCGATAGCGTTGAAGACTTTGAGGTTGGCACTGACCGGATTGGTTTGGTCGAAGGTGAACTCACCTTTGCAGATCTGACGATTACTCAGTCAGAGGGTCAAACTGTTCTGGGTGTCGCCAGCACTGGCGAGACGCTCGCCACGCTTCAGGGTATAGACGCATCGAGCTTGACCGAAAGCAGCTTCGAGATAGTGCCGAATGTGGCCACAGTCGAAGACGCGGTAATGATTCTCTAACGCTACAAAGTCAGCCGCCGAAGGTTTCTTCGGCGGCTGACTTTTTCTTAATCGATCAAGGTCCCACCACAAATCCAACAGAATACCCCTACCGTGAGAGTTCGCAATGGTAACCGTCAGCTTATCGGGTTCTAGCAACGCTGAGAGCGATCGCAATTTGTTAGTAGAGCAAGCAGGTACGGTTGCGACCCTCAGCCTCACGCTTGACGCGCCGCCCACGTCAGAATCGCTAGGACCCACGGTGACGCTCAGTAGCCCCAACCTAACAGAATTTGATCTAACGCAGATTCAAGTTGAGGGTGGGAATTTAGCGCTGAGTGAATCCCTGCAATCGCAGCTGGAAACAGCGCTTAACGAAAAGGTGACTGACACTGTGCCAGGTGGGGCGATCGCACTGACCACGCCACTCGGCGACTGGTCTGGCGCGGCAGGTGTTGCCAACGTGGCAAACAATGTACCCATTGAAGCGCGCGATCGCTTCGAAGTTGGCAGTGTGACTAAACCCTTCACCGCCGCCACTTTACTTAAGCTAGTAGAGGCCGGAACGCTCACCCTAGAAGACACCCTTACCGATTGGCTACCAGAAACGGTAACCGCGACTCTCCCCAATGCAGACGCCATTACCCTGCGTCACCTTTTAAACCACACCAGCGGCGTCGCTGAATACGACGCTATTTTGGTAGAGCGTGGCATGGCCAATCCGACTATTTTTTTGAGAGACTGGCTGCCTGAAGACATTGTTGGACTGATTGCCGACTCACCGCCTTTCTTCGCGCCTGGAGAAGGCTGGCAATATGCCAATACCAATTTTATTTTGGCTGGCATGGTCATTGAAGCCGCAACCGGTAACGATCTCGCTAGCGAAATTCGCACCCATATTATCGATCCGCTGGGGCTTCAAAACACTTTTTTAGCCGCAGAAGAAGAGATTCCTGACGGATACGTCAGCGGCTATTTAGACTTTGATGAAGACGGCAATTTAGACGATGTTTCTATCGCCAATCTTTCTTGGACCTGGGCCGCAGGGGCAATTGTCTCTAATACAGAAGATCTCATTCAATTTTCTGAGGCGCTGTATGGCGGCGAACTGCTCTCCACCGCCGCTCAGTCAGAAATGTTTACGCTAGTTGACACTGGCCGAGGCTATTCATACGGTCTTGGCATGATGAGCTTTGAGACCCCTGATTTAGGTCAAGTTGTCGGGCATCGGGGAGGCAGCTTAGGCTTTAATGCCAATATGTGGCACGCCGCTGAGCAAGACTTTACCTATGTCGAACTGTTGAACGGGCGAACCAACGAGACATTGGCGAATGACACGATTCCAAGGTTTAGAGAAGGACTTTTACCCACCGTTGGCAATACTATCGGCAACCTAACCGACAGCGGCCAGTCGCAGATCAACATTACGTTAGATGCTATCTCTAGCGACCCAGCCGCTCAGATTCTTCTCCCTATCGCAGACGATGGGCTCACCGAAGGAGAAGAAACCGCTACGTTTTCTGTTCAACCGGGTGCAAACTACAGTGTCAATCTAGAGGCTCAAACCAGCCAATTTACGATTATTGATTCTATTGTTGATTCGCCAGAGACCCCGCCAATGACTTTTCCCGATCGCGTCACAACCGCCCTTGACAATGCCTTAGACAGTAACCTGCCAGTCAACGAAGTACCGGGCGCGGCAGTCGCCATTTTGACGCCTGAAGGCGAATGGTTTGGTGCCAGTGGTGTTTCTGATATTGCCAACAGCACGCCCTTACAGCCAGACGACCGGTTTGAAGCGGGCAGCATCACCAAAACCTTTGTCGCCACCACGCTTCTACAGCTGACTGAGGAGGGGGCGATCTCGCTAGAAGATCGCTTAACCGACTGGCTACCGGCAGCTGTTAGCGATCGCATTCCCAACGCCAGCGAAATCACAATCGAGCAACTGCTTAACCATACGAGCGGCATTGCAGACTATTTAGATATTTTGTCGGCGCAGGCGCTAAGCAACCCGACGCTGTTTTTACAGCAGTGGGAGCCAGCGCAGCTGTTGGGGTTTTTAGAGGGCGTAGAGCCGTTCTTTGAACCCGGCACAGACTGGCAGTATTCTAACAGCAACTATGTTTTAGCGGGGCTGGTAATTGAGGCGGTAACGGGCAATAGCTATGGCCAGGAAATACGCGATCGCATCCTCGACCCGCTATCGCTAGACAACACCTTCGTCTCCGGTGAAGAAGAGATTCCCGGCGGCTACATCAAAAGCTACTGGGACTTTGACAACAACGGCGAACTAGATGATTTGAGCATTACCAACCTTTCCTGGACAGGCGCCGCCGGGTCTATCATCTCTAATACTGAAGATCTCTCTGACTTTTTCGACGCGCTGCTAGTCGAGGGTGCGCTGCTAGAAGCACAGTCGCTAGAGGAAATGCTCGATACGATTCCCGTCGACTCGCCCAACTACGACAGCTACGGCTTGGGCATTGGGACGATAGAGTCACGCGATCGCTTCTGGTATGTTCATCGGGGCCAAACGCTCGGCTTCCGCTCAAACCTGTGGTATTCGCCGCTCGAAGAAATCACCTATGTAGAGCTGCTAAACGGTCGCTCTGATACCAATCTGGTGAGCGACTTGCTGCCGACCTATCGACGCACAATCACCCCGCCCACGCCCGATCCAATCACCTACGAATTTGACTGGGAAGGCCAAATTGCTGGCTTTAGCGTCGAAGGCGAGTTTACCTACGATGCCAGCGCTCTGCCGACCGACGGCATTATTCGAGAAGAGAATCTTGAGGCGTTCGATATCTCTTTCTTTGATCCTGCGGGTAACCTTCTACAAACCTACGAAGATAATCACCTCACCTTCGACGCCTTTAACTTCGCCTTTGACACCAGCACTCAGCAGGTGCTAACAGACGGGCTTTTTGACGGCCCAGAGGGGATTAACGTTGGAGAGAAAACGGCTGTAGAAGATGGCTTTACCGGATTAAATCTGTGGAGCAAGTCAAAAGAAACCTCTTCTTCTTTGGTGCATTTAGATGACTGGTCTGATGAGTTTGGGTTTCCCCTCGGCTATAGCTCTCATGAAGATATTGCCTTTCTCACCCAAACGACCGCAGAGCTGATTGAAACAGGCAAAGTCGGCGAGACCTATCTTGACCAAATTCAAGATAGCCCGAATCAAGATAGCCTAACCGAAGTGGGTAGTCCTATTGTGGTGAGCCCACCCGAAAATGAGACAGGCGAATACGAAATAGCGTCGGGCGCAACCAGCCTGTTTTTAGACTTTTCTCTATTCGAATCGGCAGGCCTGCTGATTCAAAACGCAGCGCCCACCGCAGATCCTTTTTCAAACCAGTTTCAGCTTGGCTTTGAAATCTCGCCAAGCACTAATTTTGGGTTTGAAAGTAATCCCTTTTCTCCGCTAGCTGGCACCATAGAGCATACGGGCACTATTAGCTTTCTCGCGAATAGTGATATCGAGCTAACGATTGGAGACTTTTCAGTTGGCTTTGATGCCAATCGCATCAGTGAAACGACCAGCGGCTTTTTTGTTGCCGATACGCTAGAAGATCCGCTAGGCGTTGATATTCTCTTTGATTTAAGCGTGCCAGATCGCTTGCAGGTACAAGCAGAAACGCTGACCATTGCCGATACCGACCTGCTCTTAGCGCCCGAGCTAGCTGGCGTGTTGGGGCTAAATGACGCAATAGGAACAGATGTTGGAGATGTTCGCATTGATGCCGCGCTAGTCGAGGTCATCACAGATCCACCGCCGCTAACAGAGCTGTTGGGTACAGCCAGCAGGGATAGATTAATCGGCTCAGAAGCAGATGAGTTTATCGACGCTTTTGCCGGTAACGACGTTGCCAAGGGCGGCGCGGGCAACGATCAGATAATCGGCAACAGCGGTCGAGATAGGCTCTTTGGCGATGAGGGCGATGATGTTGTTGAGGGCAACAGCGGCCAAGACCGTCTGTTTGGCGGTGCTGGTCGCGATATTTTGCTCGGTGGCAGCGGGTCAGATCGACTGTTTGGCAATCAAGAGCGCGATATTTTACTCGGCAGTACGGGCGACGATTTCCTCAACGGTGGAGACGGTGATGATGTGTTGATAAGCGCTACCGGTCACAACGTGCTGCTCGGCGGCAGCGGCGCAGACCTGTTTGTCTTTAGAGCAGGCAGTGGAACTGATAGCGTCAGAGACTTTGAAACAGGTACTGACAGAATCGGGCTAGTGGATGGCGAGCTGACCTTTGCGGACATTACGATCACTCAAGCTGGCGGCAGAACGCTGCTGGGCATAGCGAGCAGCGGTGAGACATTAGCGATTCTTAGGGGCATAGAAGCCTCAAGCCTAAGCGAAAGCAGTTTTGAGACTGTGCCAAATGTGGCAACGGTCGAAGACGCGTTGATGATCCTTTAGCACGATATGTTTGGCTCTGTAAAACTAGCCACCAAAACTAGCCACCAAAACTAGCCACCGCCGGAAGCTGTCAGTGGCTAGTTTTCCATCGCTGGGTTAGTCTATTGAATCCAACCGGTCAACATCGGCTATTCAGCAGATTAGTGACATACTCTACTCGATCGGTCCTAGCCTGTATTGTGTAAGCTTCCATCTCCAGCGTGCGGCGTGTGCCCGTGTAGCGCGTATACAAGCGATAGGCTCTGGCATAGGGCGGCAAACCCAAATTAAGCGGCATCAGACTACTTTCTATACCACTCCCAGCACCCTGCCCAGCACTACCATTCCCAGCGCCATTACAAAGCTGAGCCGCATGAACGGCTTCATGGACTAACGTAGGAACAGCAATTTCCAGGTCGAAAACAACAGGATTTACCCAAATAGTGCGGGTTGATACCTGTAATAGTCCATAGCTACCTGAGCGCGGCGGTAGGTCAAGCAGCACGGTAAAGCCATGGCTTTCTAAGGTTTGTTGCAGCTGAGAAAACTCAGCGGAATCAGCCTGAGCCGCCGAATCAGCCTGAGCCAAGGCTGAGTGAGGCGATAAAAGATGCGCGCTCAGTGACAGCGAAGCAACGAACTGAACGACAGAACCGAATGCACGTCGAGCATTTAGCTGGCTTGGGGCGACGACATTTTGCCGGGTACAAAGCTGGGTATAAAATAGTCCGTTCATACGATTTTCCTCACTCCTCGCAATATATCGGACATTATCAGCAGCGCTCGCAGCTGACGAAATATAGTAAATGTCCTAACGCATTAGGACATTTACTCAGAAGCGTTGCTAAAATTTCTTCCAATAATTACATTACTATGTCTTTTTAGTCGGGTATTCAGATGGAAACTGCAGCGGGTCTCGTAAAACTTAAGTCGGACGCCAAGCAAACGGTAGACAATTGGAGAAAAACACTTCAAGAGAGAAGAGAAGAGGTGATAGCTACGCTTCGAGATGAAGGTGTGAAGATAGAGTCTTATTTTGAAGTAAAAATTGCCGATGAGGACTATTTGCTTTGGTACATGCGGGCAGAATCTGTAGAAAAAGCGTGGGAAATCGCCCTAAAATCTCAGCATGATATTGACGCATTTCACTTCCAGGTTTTTGAAGACATAACAGCTCCAGGCGGCAAAATATTTGCAACGCCTATTCTGGACTTGTATGACGATCAGTGCGATTGAACTTTAGATAGGTCTGAAGTACCTTTTTATCTTCATCGCCTACTTCGCCTAGCAGCCAGAGCAATACGACAATTGCGATCGCCCCTCCAGCTAGCTTCAACAGCACCCACAGTCCAGGTGTAGGCCAGTACTGTGCGATCGCGCCTACCACAAAGCCGACCAAACAACACCGCGCCAACGTCATCCTCGCAGGCAGCACGCGCCACCTTATATACACCGCAACAACACCCGCCAGTGAACCTACGGTAGCCACGAGTAGTGTCGCCAGTGACGCGCCAACCGCACCCAAAGAAGGAACCAACAGCCAATGGCCTAATATCGCAAATAGCGGCATAGGGAGCGTGAGTATAGCGGTCCAGGTCGGTCGGTCTGACGCCACCAAAATTGCGCCGGTCACAGCAATCATCACAGTGCTAACCGTAGAAAAAATGAGCAGTCTAAACAAAGTTGCCGCAGGCAGGAAAGGGGCTCCAAATAAAAGCGGTACTAGCTCCCCTGCGGCACCTGCAAGGAGAGCAGCAAACGGGATATGTAGCAAAACAGCTCGCATCGCCGAGCGACTGAGCGATCGCACCTTTGTAATCTCTTCCTGGCTGAGCAATTGACTCACAGTCGCAATCAGCACGGGCGCTAAAGCCGGACTCATGACCCCACCAAACAGCGCCAGGTTTTGAGCCACCGCGTAGAGCCCCGCTTGCTCAGCTGTGCCGCCCAAAGCTTTTAGCGCAATCAGGTCTAACTTAGCGAACAGGCGAGTAGACAGTGCAGCCAGAAAAAGAGGTACGGCGTAGCCCGTCAGTGCTTTTAGCGGAAAGGTAGACGGTGCCCAAAGAGAGGGCTGAATGTAGAGACGACAGACGACAACATCTGCCAGCATGGCAGCCAGACTCCCTAAAATAGCGCCCATGAGCGAAAAGCCCATGCTGACAAATCCGACGATGAACAGTAGCCGAGCCACCCAGCGAACGGCGGTAGCAAGGGCCCTTGGGCCAAATCTACCGAGTCCTGCCAAAATGTTTTGGTGCGCTTGGGCCAGGTTAACCAGCGGAATTTCTAAAGCAAAGAGCCGGAGTAGGGGTGTAAGAGACGGCTCATGCAGCAGGGTGGTGATAGTAGGCGCAGCTAAGATGACAACAAAAGCTGCTAGTAGGCCACAGCCGAGCTGCGCTCTTAAAACAGATGTAGCGATCGCAGCCGACTCTTCTGCCTCGCTGACAAACTTAATCGTCGTGCGAGAGAAAACAGAATTAAGCCCCCATTCAATCCAGGTCACCAACGTCGCTGCTAACGCAAACAGTCCATAGCCTTCTGTGCCTAACTGCCGGGTTAAGAACGTGAGGGTGATAAACCCAGTCGGCAAGATCAAGGCTTCTGCCAGCGTAATCCAAGCAGTACCGCCCAATAACCGAGATTTTAGATCTGGCTTGGGATCTGTTGTTTTAGAGTTTGAGGGCGGATGACTCACAGAAGTTAGCTGCCCATACGGATGTGAGAACAGGATTGGGAAAAACAGGGTCGGGAAAAACAGGGTCGGAAAAAACAGGGTTGAAGAACGAAATTGAAAGCCAAAGAAAAAAAAATGAAGTAGAAGAACTTAAACAAATTAAGGACTAAAATGGCCCGTCTTTCGATCAATCTTAAGCCATAGTCCTCTCATAAATCCTGAGACAAAAGCCTGCAATCGAGCGCTCTTTTGAGTATTGCGTCCTAAGCTAGCGGCCACGCGTGAGCTGCCAAAAGCCCAGCGCCAAGCCAGAAGCACAAGGGTTAAAAACGTACTGAGTGGGTAAAGTCTTAAATGCTTTCCATACATTGCTCCGGTGCCGTACCAATAGCGGCGAATCAACTCCCCCCCTTCTTCCCAGGTGCGAAAGCCATTGTGAACCACCGACACGCTTGGCGTTTCACAAATCTGATAGCCTTTGTTTAGGGCATGAATAGCTAAGTCTCCTTCAGAAGAGGATTTGAGTAAGCCGCCCACACCCAAAGCCTCATCGAACCCACACAATGTTTGCCACACTTGCTTGCGCATGGCCATACAAGCCCCTAATCCGTCTACTTGAGGCTTCTCTAACGGGTTGGAAACAATTTTTAACTGATCTCGACAGTAAATGGGAATAAATCCGGCGGCCGGATCGTGATAGCCAGGTAAAACATTGCCAAATAAAATCGTGACGTTTGGATAAGTCATAAAGGTAGATACGATGGTTTCTATCCAGTCAGAAGAGACAACACAGTCATCGTCCGTAATAGCAATTAACTCACCTTTTGCAGCTGCGATCGCAATATTTCTCGCTCTTGCCATACCGAGACTTTGACTCAACTGATAGATCACCCTCGGCTCATTTACGTACTTTTTCATAGCGAGCTGACAGCCATCATCACAACTTTGATCAACAACTCGAATCTCAAAGGCAGAGTAGCAGTTAGAGAGAAGTCTTAAGCTGGATTTCGTAATACGATCACCTCGATATCACGGCGCGATTACAACAGAAACAGACGGATGAGTGACTGACATAGTGTAGCGGGAACTAAACAAAAGAGAATAAAAAGGCCTATGAGAATAAACCCTGGCGAATATCTTGATTGAGCCGATACAAGCACTCTTCTAGCCTGATAATGAGCGTTTCTAATATGTTTTCACCGCTGAGGTAGGGCGTTACTTGACTCAAGGTTAGCAACTGCTCGCTAAGATGATCTAACTGTTCTGCTGAGCCAAGCTGTGAAAAGCGTTTCCATCCGATCATCGTCACGTCAGTTAGCCAGCTTTTGACAGAAGACTGGCCCTGAAGGCATAAACGTATTGAGTACAGGTAGTCCTGGTATGAGAGCGACCTTGCACCTCGAATGATCTGAGGACAGTAGGGCTGCCCGATCGAAGCGCACCAATCTTGCCATTTGAACGGTAAAATTCTGGGGTTTGTTCGCGCAGGAATCCACGGGACTCTCATCGTATCTGCCAAAATTGCACCATGCATCGCTTCGCTAATCAGTAGCTCACTCTGCGAGATGTCTGCGATCACCTCCTCTATGTCACCAGCAGGATCGATATACCGAATCCCAGCCTGCTTACAAACCGCTTGGAACAGCTGAGGATTTCCATGGCGAAAATGTGGCATGTAAGAAACTTTGTGCCTGCGCTCGGTCGTAGCGACTGCCGAAAAATATCTTTTCAACAGCGCTGCCCCGTCTGTAATAGCCATACTAGCTGGTAGCTTCAGGCGATTAGCACTCAGTGGCCCCCGAACGCAATAGATCCGCCAGTTTGGCTGTTTTCGTAATCGAAGGCGACGACCATAGCCTGCACCTGTACTGAAAAAGATGGCATTTTCGGCTTGGTTAATCCACCGCGGAATAGTATCGTTTAGCATGGTGCCAATGCCTACGAAAACAGTCTGAGGGCAATCGTCAAACCAGGGAATCAGGCGAGGCCACAGCCAGGGATTAAGCTCGTCTCCAAAGTTGCGAGAAGGCGTTTTCGTTTTGTAGTAAAAAAGTTTCATTCTCACCGTACATCCTTTTTACCGTATGTCTTCGCCCTGTATTCTTGCTGGGTGTATTCTTGCTGGACAGCGCCTGACAAAAACATTGTGAACTCGTCAGACGAGAATAAGAAGCCTGCTTGATTTAAGTCGTCAATATGTTCTAGCCTTTGCGATGAGGGCTGATAAAGCGTCAGCTCTGTTTTTGAATCGGTTTTTAGCTCGGTTCTGGGATCGGTTTTTGAATCGGTGGCAGTGAGCACCTTAAGATATGCCTTGTACTCGCTGCTGTTGCGCCAGTGATTTTCTGCGGCAACTGCTTTCAGCGCAGAAGCGTAAAAGTCGTCTGTAAACTTGTAGTGCAAAAAAGCGCAGGAAAAGTCCGCCAGAGTAGAGCGATTTAGCAAGTGAGAAGATACTAAGCGAGTGCTTTTGTGCCCAAAAAACAGGGCTTCTTTGGTTAAAAAACAATCGCAGTCAAAAACTGTTTTACGAATGCCGCCATAGAGAAAACGGTGCGCTGGGTGTACGCGAGATTGAAACCGGCGCACATACTGTCTGCGATCGAGGTCCTTTAAATCGTAGTAGCAAAAGACAGACTGTAGCTGCTTCAAAGTCCATCGCTTGTTCGCTGCCTGCTTATTTTCTTTATCGGGGTTACTGGATAACTCAGTAGTGGGGGCGCTCAGTGGAAGTCCTGCTTTAGAAAACATATCCAGCATCTGAATACAAACCGCATCATAAGCCCGATCGTTCAGATAGGTCAGAATCTTCTCTAGCCGAGTGTTTCTAGGTAGCTGAAGAAATTCATCGATATCAGCAACAATGCACCATTTACCTTTGCCAAAAGCCTGAATCAGATAGTTTTTAAAGAGAACATAATAACGGCTAAAAGGTTTACTAGAAGTCACTAAAGTCGTTTTTTCATAAGACTTGATAATCGTGCAAGTGCTATCTGTAGACCCGTTGTCTAAAAAAAAGAGATGCTTACACCCCAGCTGCAGATAGTGCTCAATAAAAGCCTGCACCAGATTTTCACCGTCTTTAACAACACAAAGCACGACGGCTTCAGTGCTTTGTGTGGCTACTTCAAGCGGTCCGTGCAAATGCTGAACGGATCGCTTGAGTGAAAACAAACGAAGTTCATTGACTGGGAAACGCAGCGTTCGAAGCAGCATTAAACAGAGACAACAGCATTTATCGCCGTGCCTGATTGAAGGGCTGTCTTTTGCGAAGTGTTAGCTTTAGAAAGAGATGAATCAGAAGAAAGAGATGAATCAGACAAAGCTGGTTGAGGCTGTCTTTGCTCTAGTTTATTCTGTTTAGACTGGTCCTGTTTGGGCTGCACCTGTTTTGGTAAAAGTTTGACAGGGCTTGACTGCATATGCTGTTGCAGCAGAGTCCGGAATTGTTCATTCAGCAGTCGCTGTCGCATAGCGGTATCTAGCTGAGCGGGAATTCTCTTTTCAAACCGAACGATAACAAACCAGTCTCCAATTTGAGTTGGAGCCCAAAGCTGATTGTTTTTGCTGACCTGTAGCATTTTGGCAAGCGTAGGATGTGGCACTTTTAGCTCTACAGGACCAACCAGTCCGCCTGTTTGAGCTTCCTTACCCTCAGAGTATTGTTTAGCGACGCTGGCGAAGCTAACACCATCATCACAGAGGCGAAAGTACAGCTCTTGTGCGAGTTCAGCACTTTTTACCCGAATAAGTGAATAAACGACTCTATCGAGCTGATTTTTTTGCTGTAGGAAGACAGTTTGCAGGCGATCGCCCCAATTGTCTTCTTTAAACTGAGCGAGCTTCGCCTCACGCAGTGCTTCAGCCTGCATTTGCGCTGTACTTAGGTGCTCTTGCTTGCACCATGCTTGCCTGAGTTCTTCGGTCTGCAGATTTCTTTTTTGCCAGTAAGCTTCAAGAGCAAAGGCAGGATCGCATGAAACGTCTTCGATCAGATCTTCTATGATTGATTCTTGTACAAATCTTTCTAACAGCCGATACTGGAGCATTTTTCGCACCAGTGTGGGCGTATCAATTGACTTTGCGCCAATTTGTATTGCAGCATCCATGGTAGACAAAGTATGAGTAGTGAGATCGCGCTCTGCGTTGCACCTGAGTAAATATTACAGGGTGAGTCAGCTTATTGGCAATTGCTTTCAATAGACGCTGGCTTTTCTTTAGATTTTCCGGTCGCTCACCAAGCTTTATGCCTGGTGACAGCTGTAAGAAAGCGCTTCAACCCAGGTTAGCCAGCGAGTGATACAAAGCGATCGCTCCCCATGCCATATATGATTCGCATCGTATGCTCAAAGAAAGGCACATTGAGTAATTCGTTTGTTCTTTTACTGTGAATGAAATTGGGTATGGCATTGATTTCAATAAACTTGATGTTGCCGTCTTTTAGTAGCAAAAAGTCCAGCCCAAGGAGGATGTAGCGTTTCTCTGTGGAGGCTGCGATCGCCTCAGAGAAAACGGGCATCATCTGCGTCAATGACGCTTTTGCTTTTGCCATCATGCCGTCAAACTGAGGCAAATCGGACATTAGCTTCATCTCTACCGCACTTTTTTCCGACTGATAGCCCCGATGGTCGACTTGAACACTATAGTCAGTGCTGCCCTCGTTGTAGGTAGGCGCATGGACAACCACAAATCCATCATTAAATAGGTGCAGCTGCTTGTTCCAAATCAAAAGATAAACGCGAGCTGTGAACTTTTTTCCCTCAATCAGCTGAATATTTTCAACACCAGCTTGAATAATGTTAAATTTTGGCAGCTCAAAGTCAGTGAGATCGGCGGTTGCAACAACCTGAATATCTCTGCCACCGGAAAGATGAAAGGGTTTGACAAACCAAATTTTTACCGGGTCAGCATTATCGGCGGCCGCAGCGTGGGTGTGTGCGATCGCCTCTTTCACACTCACGAACGTCGCTGGGAAAACATCATCAATGCCATGTGCTTTCAGCAGCTTACTGACAGTTCCTTTACTTTCCAACTTGTTATAAGTTGCGGGTTCAATCAGCTTAATACTACCTTCGCGCTCTTCTGGATTTTCACCATAAAATTTGCACCAGTAGCTAAAAATAGACGGCTTTAATTCGTCTGCGTTTGACTTAGCTAACTGATCTTGGTTAAGGCTATCTGCGGCCTGCTTGAATAGCGCTGAAGCACGGTTAGCCTGAACTTCAATCATCGTGTTCTCCCAGCGTCTCTATTTACAATCAATGCTCGATAAAATACAAACTACACAAAAATTAGGCAAGCTAAATACTGTAAACAGCTACGCCCGCCAGCAGCTTTCTCTATCGCTCGCATGAGCTACCATCATAGGCCGATATGCCTTTAGGTTGATATAACGCCATCGCAGATTTGCACCGTTTGCAAATCTAGACAGTCATAACTTCTTGAAATAAGTATTCATGCTGAAAATAAGCATCAACAATCATTGATAGTACAATTCAATAGGTATGTGGCTTTGTTCACAGCAATCTTTAAATCCCAAAAAGCTACGATAATACCGTTTTGGAGTGGTTTTCCCACTGCCTTTCAGGAATAGTATAAAAAGCTACGGTCAATCTTCTGATAGCACCGTATGTTTCCGAGTTTCTGACTAATTTGCTGGCACTGTTAGCAGGTACGAACGCTTCAAGCTATCTTAGGGCGTCCCGAATAAATAACTGATGTTACACTGTCGTCAAGTTATTGAGACTAAGTCTCGATATCTGAAAACTTTGCCAAAGTCTAGACTTACGCAATAAAGTTTATTCGTGCTTGCAGCTAACTGTGAGCGGAGACTAAGGTTGTCTTGACAAACGACTTATTGCCGTAGGCGAAAGCTAGCGCAAAGATTGAGGTGCATCCGAAATATCCGCAAGTGCAGTTATTTCATCCTAACGGCTGAACAGCATCAATTCAGTCTTTCTCATTTACATAAGTAAACCAAACAGGGTATTTTTAATGCTTCTGACTTCATCTACGCTAACCGCGAAGGTTTCTAGCATAGAGCAAAGCAGGGCGTTTGTAGTTCTAGATTCAGGTATCGATAACCTGCCGCTTCTAGTCTCTCATCTGTCACATGCAGACGTTCTTGTTCTCGACTCAAGCCTAGATGGTATTGATCAAATCACGGCTGCCCTCGCAGCTCGCCCATCTGTTTCTAGTCTGCATATCGTTTCTCACGGTATGCCCGGACAGTTGCAGCTTGGCAATAACAACCTCAGTTTCAGCCGTCTAGAGCACTATACAGACCGACTAATGTCTTGGGCAAATAAGCTCGAAGGCAAAGACATCTTGCTCTACGGTTGCCAGGTTGCAAAAGGCGCGATAGGACATCTGTTCTTGCAGCAGCTGCAGCAGCTTACTGGGGCTAACATAGCCGCTTCGACAACACCTGTTGGCCGATTAGAAGGTCATACAGACTGGACATTGGATGCACGCTTAGGCAATGTCAGCACACCTGTTGTATTTTCAGAGGACCTGCAAGCTACTTACGCAGGCCACTTCGAGCCAGTCGTTGACTTCAGTGTCAGCACCGACACCCTCATCGAAAGCGAAGGCACGCCCTTCAGCTTTATCTTCGAGCTGAGCGAACCCCCTC
>CALDSK010000277.1 GCA_937911865.1 uncultured Synechococcus sp. | reverse complement strand
GGCAGCGCTTGAATGTGAAGCCCGGTATGACTGGGGAGTGGCAGGTGAATGGCCGCTCTAGCGTAACCAAGTTTGAAGACGTTGTTCAGTTGGACCTGAAGTATCAGCGTCGCTGGAGCTTTATGTACGATGTGAAGCTGATTATTAAGACAGTGCTGGTGCTGTTTAGCAAGAACTCTGGGGCTGTGTAGCCGAGACCTGCTTGAGAGAGTGGCCTAGATAACTGCTAATACGCTGCTGAGTCATAAATCCGCCGCCACAATCTGCCCTTAATCCGACACAATAGGTAGGGTTCGGTAGGCTTCGTAAGCGGTTGGTGAATGTTTGCGCATGTTTTAGCTGTGCTGCTCGGCTTTAGCAGCTTTATCTTTTATATGGCAGCCTTCTTTTACCCGGAGGTGCATCGTCGTTCGGATATTTGGCTGAGTGGACTGGGCCTAGTTTATGCGGCTGTGCTGTGGTTTTGTGCTGGGCAGATGACGGGCCTTGTTCTGCTGGCTCAGGTGATTTCGGTTGCACTTTTAAACGTGTTGGGCTGGCAAACGCTGAGCATTCGCCGCGAAAAAACGCCGGTATATCAGCAGACGCCCGTGGTTTTGACCCCTGAAGTGGTTGGCACTTGGGCCAAAGATAAGATTAACCAGCTGCGGATTGCGCCAGACGATACGGTGCGACCGTTGCGTCCACAGAATCCTTCCTTGAATGCGACGTCGGCTGAACGCTTTAAGCCGCCGCTCGATCCGCGTCGCCGTCCAGTGTATGACTATGAGTTTGTAGAAGATGGCATTTTGTCGGAGATGCCGGAGCAACCGCTGTCAGAGCAGTCTGTATTAGAGGTCGTAGAGACGGAGGGGATCGCTGAGGTGGTGCCTTCGGTAGCAGCTGAGGTGATTGGTGCGATCGCGCCTACTCCTGAACCAGTCAATGAAATTCCTTCAGATGAATCAGCCGCTGACTTAGATGAATCAGCGGCTGAAGATGAGTCAGTTCCTGAAGTTATCGATTCGACGACAGCGGTTGAATCTACTGCGGAAGCTGTCGTTCCTAATCCCTCAGCTGCTGAATCTTCAACTGCTGAATCTCCAGCTACTGAATCTCTACAGGCTGAATCTCTACAGGCTGAATCTCTACAGGCTGAATCAGAGACGAAGACTAGAGGCGATACCGTATCTGACGCTTTGACTTCTCAGTCAACAGAGGCTGCTGTAGAAGAGCAGTCGCCTGTGAACATAGATGCTGAGGCGTCAGATGTAGATGACTGGGGACTAGACGAAAATGATAGCTGGGCCGACGATGGGATGAGTTCGCCTGCAAAAACTAGCACTAGGAGCAGCTTTTCAAAGGAGAAACCTTCACTGCTAGTGATGCCGCTGATTCTAGCTGCTTGGGTGAAGGACGTTGTTGCTTCTTTGACTAAGCCAAAGCCTGCGAAGCCCGTCATCGAAATTCCTCGCCGCGACATAAGCAATGCTCGTGACTTGAATAACCGTCCGGTAGCAGAGGCAACGCCATCAGCAGAGCCCATTGTCAAAGCCAACCGTGAGCCTACTATAGAACCAGCTGCTTCCTACGCTAACAACCCCACACCTGAAGAAGCTTCCGCTTCGGTGAACACCATGAATACGATAGCTAACGACAACTGGGAAGAAAGCAATTGGGACGATTGACTTGAAGCGAAGTGAACTTCAAGGCAGAATGACCTAATCCGAATCAACGATATCAGACTATCCAACCGCACAAGTGACCTCCTGTGAGTGAATCTAAAAGCTATAAAGAGACCGTCCTGCTACCTCAAACTGATTTCAGTATGCGGGCGAATGCCGTTAAGCGTGAGCCTGAGCTACAGGCCTACTGGCAAGAAAAAAATCTCTACGAAAACCTGGCGCAGAATAACCCGGGCGAGCCGTTTATTTTGCACGATGGGCCACCCTACGCCAACGGTGACCTGCATATGGGTCACGCGCTTAACAAGATTCTGAAGGATATTGTCAACAAATATCAGATTTTACAGGGGCGCAAGGTGCGCTACGTGCCGGGCTGGGACTGCCACGGTTTGCCCATTGAGCTTAAGGTATTGCAGAAGATGAAGTCTTCTGAGCGGCGAGAGCTGACGCCTATTAAGCTACGCCAGCGAGCCAAAGGATTCGCGCTAGAAACGGTCGAAAAGCAAAGCGCTGGATTTCAACGCTATGGCGTCTGGGGCGACTGGGATCATCCATACCTGACACTGCTGCCTGAGTATGAAGCGGCGCAGCTAGGAGTCTTTGGCAAGATGGTAGAAAATGGCCATATCTACAGGGGGCTGCGCAGCGTGCACTGGAGCCCTTCTTCGCAGACAGCGCTCGCTGAAGCTGAGCTGGAGTATCCAGAAGATCATGTTTCGCCGAGCCTCTATTTGGCCTTTCCGATGGAGAGTGCATCGGCAGCCGCAGCGGAAACGCTCTCTCCTTATATAGACAGTTTGGGCGTGGCGATTTGGACGACGACGCCCTGGACGATTCCGGCAAACGTAGCGGTTTCAGTCAATCCAGAGCTGACCTATGCGGTTGTAGAAAGTGCTTCTGGTGAGCCGTCTAAGTATTTGATTGTGGCCAAGGAGTTAGCAGAAAAGCTATCTGAGACGTTTGGTACTGGGCTAACAGTCGTTGCTGAGATTAAAGGGGATGCGCTGGCTGGTTCGACCTATCGTCATCCCTTGGCTCAAAAGGATGCCACCTTTGATCGGGTGAGTCCGATTGTAATCGGCGGTGACTATGTCACGACTGAGTCCGGTACGGGGCTAGTGCACACTGCGCCAGGCCATGGCCAAGAAGACTTCGCGGTAGGCCAGCGGGAGAACCTGCCCATTTTGTGTCCGGTGGATGCGCGCGGTAACTTTACGGACGAAGCCGGGAGCTTTGAAGGTCTGAACGTGTTGAAGACCGCGAATGATGTGCTAATTGAAGCGCTAACAGAAGAGAAGGTGCTGCTGAAGCACGAGCCGTATAACCACAAATATCCGTACGACTGGCGGACGAAAAAGCCAGTGATTTACCGAGCGACGGAACAGTGGTTTGCTTCGGTAAAAGGATTCGTGAGCGACGCGATTGAGGCGATTGACGAGGTGAAATGGATCCCAGCGCAGGGAAAGAACCGGATTACTTCTATGGTGTCTGAGCGCTCGGACTGGTGTATTTCGCGGCAGCGGAGTTGGGGCGTGCCGATTCCAGTGTTTTATGATGAGGCCTCGGGCGAGCCGCTGATGACGCAGGAGACGATTGCGCATGTACAGGCGATTGTCGCTGAAAAAGGGGCGGACGCCTGGTGGGAAATGAGTGTAGATGAGCTGCTGCCACCGGCTTACCGTGAGGATGGAAAGACCTATGTGAAAGGCACAGACACGATGGACGTGTGGTTTGACTCGGGGTCTTCTTGGGCTTCGGTTGTAAAGCAGCGCGAGGGATTAGACTATCCGGCTGAAGTGTATTTAGAAGGGTCGGATCAGCATCGAGGTTGGTTTCAGTCGAGCTTACTCACCAGCGTGGCGACCAATGGCCATGCACCCTATCGGCAGGTGCTGACCCATGGCTACGTGCTCGATGAAAACGGGCGTAAGATGAGTAAGTCTTTGGGCAACGGTGTTGACCCGAAGGTGATTATTGAAGGCGGAAACAACAAGAAGCAGGAGCCGCCTTACGGTGCGGATGTGCTGCGGCTTTGGGTGTCTTCGGTAGATTATTCGGGCGATATGCGCCTGGGTAATCGCAACGTGAAGCAGATGTCGGATGTGTATCGCAAGATTCGCAATACGGCGCGCTTTTTGCTGGGGAATTTGCACGACTTTGATCCGGCGAAAGATGCGGTGGCTTATGACCAGCTGCCTGAGCTAGACCAATACATGCTGCACCGGATGACCGAAGTGTTTGCTGATGTGAAGGCGGCGTTTGAGTCTTATCAGTTCTTTCAGTTTTTTCAAACGGTGCAGAACTTTTGCGTGGTGGATCTGTCGAACTTTTATCTAGATATTGCGAAGGATCGGCTGTATATTAGCTCGGCAGATTCGGCGCGTAGGCGTAGCTGTCAGACGGTGTTGGCGGTGGCGATTGAGAGTTTGGCTAAGGCGATCGCACCGGTACTTTCTCATATGGCTGAAGATATCTGGCAGTCTTTACCGTACGCCACGTCTGCGGAGTCTGTGTTTGAATCTGGCTGGGTGCAAATAGAAGACGCTTGGGCAAAGCCTGAACTTTCAGCTCGCTGGAATCGGCTGCGCACCATTCGCGACGAGGCCAACACGGTGTTAGAGCAGGCGCGTTCTGATAAGTCGATTGGCTCTTCTTTACAGGCGAAGCTTCAGCTGTATGTTGCAGATGCAGACTTGCGCGGTGAGCTAGCGAAGCTGAATCCGGTAGAGAGTATGGCTGCTGATTCTAATCAAGTGGATGAGCTGCGCTACCTGTTTTTGGTTTCTCAGGTAGAGCTGGTAGACAGTGCTGATGTGCTGAAGGCGGCGAAGTATACGGCAGTGTCTGACACGGTGTCGATCGCAGTTGTGGATGCGGATGGGCAGAAGTGCGATCGCTGCTGGAATTACTCAACTCATGTGGGTGAATCGGCTGAGGACCCGACGATTTGTGATCGCTGTGTTGCGGCTCTGTCGTCCGATTTTTAGCATCAGGTGCTGCTAACATCAGCGATTGACTGCATCCACTCGAAGTCTTCTTTACTCAGTCTTCTGTACTCAAAGGCGGTTGTGATTGGGTGCTGCAGTCAATCGCTGAATCTATCACTGTTCGTCGAAATTTCTCGGATCTCTAAATACCGTTCTTTTGCCTCGTATTTCGTTGGTAAAGGAATTCTTTCTGGCTTTGTAGAGACAGCAACCGCCGAAGACCCAGACTGTACAAATGCAGTTATCTAATGGGCGCAGTTATCTAATTGGTTGACCGTGTAGAGAGCCGTCATTAGGGCAGACATATCAGTTATACATGCTCTTTCATACGGGTACTGCTGTTGGTGAATGTTTAATCAATCGCGTTCTTTTTTGAGATGTCCGTAGTCATACTGATGTCTTATATAGAAGAACTTTATGACGGATATGCCGATGGTGGCTCAGCTGTGTGACTCGCGGGTGGAAGAAGAGCGGGCGGTAGAGAAGATGCGATTGCTGATCTACTTTCGTGATCGCCTGTTCAAATATCCCTTCTCCTTTACCAACGCCCTTAAGCACTTGGGCCCTATAGACACTTTGCTAGTCAGTCTGAGCTATCTAGAAACTTGGCTAGGTAGGCAACTTGCTGCGACAGATAACGATGACTTTGAAGATGCAGAAAGTTGGTTAAAAAACAGATTTGGAGTCCACCTGTATAACATCTTCTTCGCCTCTTACTTTCATAAGCTTTGGGGACGGCCTGCCCGTCAGCTCCATGCGGACTGTGCGATTGAAACAATCCAGCGTATCTTTCGCGGTGGCCTGTGGCTGCAACCCGTGATAGATGCTTCGAAAGATCAGGTGGTCTCTGGTTTGCCGTTGGCGACACTGGTTCGCCAACTAGATCCGCCGGCTCCTACGAATGTAATGGCTGCAGCTGATTGCTTGCGCTATCGCTCCTTGATTGTGGTGGTGCTGATGATTGAGCATGACCCATTGTTCTTTGAGCATGAGATCTATGTTCACAGCCCAGCGGTGCAGGTCAGCAGTATTCAGAATTTTAAAGCTTGGACTCTGATGCAGGTCGCTGACTGCCAAAAGATCTGTCTGGGGATGACGTATTTGTGTGATGCAGGGGATTCTCTGTGGACCTTAGGGGATGACGAGCTGGTACAGCTGGCTAGTCGTGAGCTGCTGCTACTGAAGCTCACTTCCGAGACAACTTCTGAGAGCGACTTAAGCCTGATTGAATCGGCCGCTGTTGTGCGTTATTCCGATGTCTATCCTGTGCGCTGTGTGGGTGATTATCAGCATGAAGCGGTGGTACAGCGGTATTTAGAAAGGTTTGAGAATTTAGCAGCCGGGGATTTCCACAATGTCGGACATAGTACCCATCAAGACGGTAGCCTGCTCAATGGGGTGATCGCTGCTAGCAAGATGACGAGGGTGCCGTTTGCTCAAGCGCCCTCGTGTCAGCATTGACAACAAATTAGCGTTTGACACAGGTACTTTGACACAAGTCCATAAATGCGACTGATGGCCAAGTCAAGGTAATGTAATCAAACGGCATTGACCTATTCACTGAATCTATTGTTCCAATGGGGCTGTTCCAATGGGGCTGTTCCAATAGCGCTTGTGAGATGATGTCACCTCCGGACCCGATATCTGTAGAGACTCAGCTGCGCGATCGCCTGCTGGCGGAGTTTGAAGAACTCTATCGACTGACTAAGCCCTTTGATCGCGAGATGTTGCTTTTGCAAAAGGCAAAGGCCTTTGCGGCTGATGCCGATATTTCTGTGGACGAATACAGACATTTGTTTGAGGTGTATGTGGAGGACGTGCGTACGCCGGATGTGGTGGAGTGGCTATTAAACTTTACGAGTCGGATTAACCCGATTGTTAAAATTTTTCAGACCCTGGCGTCTTTGGCGATTATTGTGAGTGCTTTTCAGCTGGCGATGAGCTTTGCCGAGCAGCGATCTCAGCGAATTGCAGAGCGATGGCAGACGATTGCTTCTGGACCAAATGCGGGCGGGGCCAAGCGTCAGGCTTTAGAGTACCTACACGATCAAGGTGAGCTGCTCTCTAATGTGGAATTGCTGAATGTGCAGCTGAGTCGGTTAAATTTACCAGAGCGGCTACCTACCGGCGATGAACAGCGGTATTTGACCCCGGCGCAGAAAAATCAGCTGAGGGGCGCGCGCCTACAGGAAGCTGACTTTCGAGGTTCTAATCTATATCAAGGCTATTTGCAGGGCGCTAATCTATATCGCAGCAATTTTTCTAGCTTAGACAATAGTCAGACAAATCTAGACGGCGTGAACTTTCAGAATACTGACTTGCGGCAGGCCGATTTTCGCAACGCCTCTGTGCGAGGTGCTTGCTTTAAGGGAGCTAATTTGGAGAAAGTCGATTTTACGGGCGCAGAGCTCAGAAATACTGACTTTCGAGGATCTCGGTTTCTGACAAAGGCGCAAATTCAGGCCGCTGGTGTTGGCGTCGATAGCTCTCTGTTCGATGCACCTTTGAGCGATGAGTTAGGCCTTGGCGATCTCAGCGGAAAAGCTGAGCCAGCCAGCTGTCGAACTGAGCCCAGAAACGTTTCGTGGTGGCGTACGCTAATAGGCAGATAACGAGCAGGAAATAGGTAAAAATCAGCGCGACAACGTTTTAGGAGCCACAGTTTGTAGGTCTGAGCGTGCATTAAACTCTCAGCAGACCTTTTTGAGCAATTACTAATTTGAGCGAGCCCACTATTCAAATATCTCAGCAGCCCCTCCAGTCGACAGGAGCCAAATTAGTGCGCTCTCAGCAAATAAGCGTTGAGGTTGCGCGTAAAGAGGCGGTGCTTGTCACCTTTGTTGATAGTCAAGGTGAGTCTTTGAGCTGGGCGCAGATAGCGCAGCTACTGATAAAGAATGCTGATTTTCGCCAGCGTTGGAATCAAACCTGGGCAGAGTTGCCTTTCGATTTTGAATGGAAGCCTGTACCGCTCCATCCCTACACAGCCGAGACGCATCCTTTCTTTGCGATCGCGTTTCCTGCTACATTTCGTCCGGCTGATCCAAACGACTTTCTCCCTCATTTGCAAAATCTTGCGCCCAATCGGCTGACGGCAACATTTAGCAATTTTTCTGGCGATGCGCAGCTTTTGGTGCCTCAGGTAACAGGTGAGTATGGCCATATTGCGGCCTTTTGTAGAACAGCTGGTACGGTAGCGATGCACGCGCTGTGGCAGCAGGTCGGCGAGCGATGTCAGCATGCGATCGCTCAAAAGCAGGCAGTCTGGTGCAATACTCATGGCCACGGCGTTCCCTGGCTGCATATTCGGTTCGACCAGAAATTGAAGTACGCTGCGTTTCCGCCCCGTGGCAATATAAGTGCCAATAGTCAGGCGATTTGGTATCAGCAAATCTATCAACCGGTGATGGTAACCCGTTAAGAGGCAGCAGTAGGAATTTTTATGACCACTGACGGAAAACAGAATCGAGCCTGGGGACGGTTTAAGCGCGATCGCATGGCGTTGCTAGGTGCCGTAACGCTGTTCGTTTTGCTGATAGCTGTGCTAGTCGGTCCTTTTGTATACGGCGTCTCCTACAGTGAGATTGACTTTTCCCAGTCGCTGTCTTCGCTTAGCCTTCAGCATCCGCTGGGAACCAATGATTTGGGGCAAGACCAGCTGGCAAGACTGCTATGGGGCGGGCGCATCAGCATGGCGGTGGGTGTAACAGCGATGCTGGTTTCCATTTCGATTGGGACGCTAGTTGGCATGGTTGCTGGCTTCTGTGGTGGGTTGGTTGACAACCTGTTGATGCGGCTAACCGATCTGTTTTTGTCTTTACCTCAGCTGCCGCTGTTGCTGCTGATTATTTATCTCTTTCGTGACCCAATGCGCCAAGTAGCCGGTCCAGAGCTGGGCATTTTTATGCTGATCATTTTTGTGGTGGGCGGGCTGACCTGGATGTCTACCGCCCGTTTGGTTCGAGCTGGCTTTTTGGCTACTAAGGAACAGAATTTTGTGCAGGCGGCTAAGTCGTTAGGTGCTCGCCCTAGCCGGATTGTATGGCGACATATTTTGCCGAATGTGATTGGCCCGGTCATCGTCGCTGCGACGCTGGGGGTCGGCAATGCAATTATTACTGAGTCTACATTGAGCTTTTTAGGTATTGGGTTTCCGCCAGATGTGCCAACCTGGGGACGCATGCTGTTTGACGGACAAAATTATATTGCCGATGCGCCTCATTTAGTGATTTTTCCTGGCCTGGCAATTTTTTTGACGGTGCTGAGCGTGAACTATGTGGGCGATGGGTTAAGAGATGCTTTGGATGTGCGATCGCGCTAGAAAAGTGTTGCTTTTTCTGTTGGTTCTCCGTAATTTCTGGCAGATAAATCGCTTGCTTAAGCAGTAGTGGTAAGTAAATGTACGTGTGCTTTTTAATTGCTGCTGTCTGTGTCTTCACTGAATTTGAGTCGAGTGCGGTAGCATTTTGTTGAAAAACGCTCGAAAATCAGAGATTGTACTGAAAAGATATTACTGAGCAGCGCTTAGGATAAGTGAGATATTTATTGAGGTATCTGTTGATATATACAGCTGAGATAGACGGCTGAGATGTATAGTAAGCGCTTGAAAAGGCTGGCTATCGGTGTATTTCGGCCTGCTGCCGAACAACATCTACTGGTGTAGTGGACTGAGCCGACTTCTCCTTCTTCTTAGGCATCAGCCCTCTTGATTAGCCTGTGTTTAGGGTAACCTTCTAAACAAGTCACGTTGATTCGTTTTGACCTCAGGTGCATTAATTAAATTCCAGTAAGGGGCTTAGAAGGAAGCCAGAAAGAAATCAGAGAGAAATCATAGAAGAAAACATAGAAAAGATTTAGATATAAAACGGAACTGAGCTTATGGTGGGCAATCTGACTCTACAACCTCTGTTGCACGTGGGCCTGTGGACGGCTGTTATAGTTGGCAGCTCTAGTCTGGGATGGACGGAGGCTGCTATGGGCCAATCTTTACCTGCTAGTACATCGCCTAGGACATCACCTAGTACATTTTTTGAGAGTGCAACGCCGTCTTTGCCGCAGTTGCGTCAGTCTTCCAACCATCATTCTCAGTCAGCGATCGCAGCGGCACCTCAGCTAGATGAGGCTTATACGCTAGGTGCAGGCGACACGATTCAGGTAGATGTTTTTAATGTGCCTGAGTACAGCGGTTCTCAGCAGGTGCTGGCAGATGGCTCGGTAAACCTAGCGGCGATTAGCCCGGTGAATGTGGGTGGACTGACCCCGCAAGAGGCCGAAAGCGTGATTGCAGCCGCGTACAGTGCGGAGCTGCGCTATCCCAGAATTACCGTTGTTTTGGAAGCGCCTCGGCCTTTGCGAATTGCGATCGCTGGAGAAGTCGGCGAGCCAGGGCTGTATACCTTAACCGCAGAAGGCAATACCCAATTCCCAACCGTTTCAGAAGCGTTGCAAATGGCGGGCGGCGTGACACAAGCGGCCGATTTGCGCCAGGTTCAGCTTCGCCGGGCTAACGGCAACAGACCTGAGCAGATAGTGACGCTTGACCTATGGCAGCTACTGAACAACGGTGATGTTCGTCAAGATCTGATGCTGCGCGATGGCGATGCGATTGTCATTAACGAAACAGAGTCAGTCGATTTGGCGGCGACTAATCAACTGTCTTTTTCTAATTTGGCTACGAGCGTTGAACAGGAAATGGTGGTGGCTATTGTGGGTGAAGTCTTTCGCCCGGGCTCGTATGAATTTGGTGGGCGTGAGGCCAGTGGTAGAACAACGGTAACCCAGGCTGTGCAAACGGCGGGTGGCATTCGTCCGTCGGCAGATATTCGGCGCATTCAGGTGCGGCGGCCAACCCGTAATGGCTCTGAGCAGCTGATAGATTTGGACTTTTGGCAGCTGTTGGATGGCGGTGACCTGAGTCAAGATTTGGTGCTACAGCAGGGCGATACGGTGATTATTCCAGAGGCCAGTGAGATTACTACCGCTGAAGTTGTGCAGCTGAGTGCGGCTAACTTTTCACCGGGGGAAGTGGCTGTAAATGTTGTGGGAGAGGTGGCCAGTCCTGGGCTGATGAAAGTAACGCCCCATACGACCTTGAATCAGGCGGTGCTGGCAGCAGGTGGCTTTACTAATCGGTCTAGAGAAACTGTTGAACTCATTCGGTTGAATCCGAATGGTAGCGTGACGCAGCGAGAGATTGAAGTTGATCTGGCCCAAGGTATTGACCCAGAGCGCAATCCTTTGATTTTGAACAATGATGTTGTGCTGGTGGGACGGAACGGTCGAGCTAGATTGAATGATTCTGTGGGTAGTCTTTTTCAGCCGATTTTACAGCTGCTTTCTCCGTTCCGTTTGTTCTGAGTTCCGTTTGTTCTGATGTGTGTTCTGTGTTTGTTTTAACGCCTTATTTGGGCTTAGCCTGACTGTTATTTTACCTTCTCTTTAATCCATTTATTGTGCGATCGTATGGAAACTTTTCCTACTCCTTTACCGCCCGCTGTACTAAACGGCAACGGCTATAGTGCAACGCCTGCTGCCTCTGCGCCAACGCCGCTCGATGCCTCTGCGACCTCCTTACTCAGTGCCTGGCAGCTAAACGCGCAGCAAGAAGAAGAGAACGATTTGCGGAACCTGGCAGCTGTTGTACACCGCAGAGCCTGGGTAATTGCTGGGGTAGCCGCGATGACGATGGCACTGATCGCAGGACACACGCTGCGACAAGAAGAAATCTTTCAAGGCCAGTTTCGAGTTCTCGTAGAACCGGTCAATGCAGACGATGACTATTCTGAGCTAACCTCTGTACTCGGTGAGCAAAGCTTGAGCAGCTCTGGCTTAGACTATGAAACTCAAGTGCAGGTTTTGCGTAGCCCTGAGCTGATTGAACCGATTGCTGAACAGTTTCGACAGACCTACCCGGAGCTAGACTACGCCACGCTGTTAGAGAATCTGCGAATTACCCGGCTTGGTGAAACGAAGATTCTGGAAGTGAGCTATTCAGGCCCCGATCCGGTGCAGATTCAAATTGTTTTAGATCAGCTGTCTAAGGCTTATCTCAAGTATTCTTTGGAAGAGCGGCAAACAAATCTTAGACAGGGGATTAACTTTGTTGAAAATCAGCTGCCTGACTTGCAGGCTCAGGTCGATACGATTCAAGACCGGTTAGAGCAATTTCGCCGTCAGTATAATTTCATCACGCCAGAAATTCAGTCAGAGCAGCTGGCTGAACAAACCAGCAATTTAGCTGCGCAGCGTCTGCTACTCGATCAACAGCTGGCGGAGGTTCAGCAGGTGTTTGCGAATCTGCAAAGCCAGTCTGGTACGTTAGGGGCGCTAGACGCAGCGCCGATATATGAGCAGCTGTTAGGAGAATTGCGCGCCGTAGAAAGTGAGATTGCTCAGGAGCTGACCCGGTTTGCACCGGATAGCCTATCTATTCGAGTGCTAGAAGAGCGGCGAGCGAATTTGTTGCCGCTGCTGCAGCAAGAAGCGCAGCGGGTTGTGGGTACCCGGCAAGCGCAGGTGACCAACGAGTTTCAGGTGATGGCCGTGCAGAGCGATGCTCTAGCCGGCGCTGAGGCGTTCGCGGCGCAAGCGGGCAGTCAGCTGCCAGCCTTGATTCGTCAGTATACTGACTTGCAGCGTGAGCTAGAGATTTCTACTCAAGCGCTGACCCGGTTTCGCACCACGCGCGAGACGTTAGAAATTGAAGCGGCGCAAACAGAAATTCCCTGGCAGCTAATTGAGGTTCCCGTGCAGCCCACAGAGCCAATTTCTCCTAATTTGCAGCGAAGTCTGCTGTTGGGTTTGGTAGCGAGCGTGCTGGCCGGGTTGGGTGCGGCTTTGATGTTGGAGAAGCTAGACAATGTTTATCACTCTGTTGATGAGCTGAAAGCTGGCACCAAGCTGCCTTTGCTGGGAATGCTGCCCTATAACCGGATGTTGCAAGACAATAGCGCGGTGCGTGGCGGTGCGATCGCTTCTCTGTTTAATCGTCTTTCTAGTATGCGTATCGGCACCCGCATCGGTAGGAAGCCTAATTACTACGGCTACGGCGGCGACGGTGAATCTAGCTTCTTAGAGGCACTAAGAGTGTTGCATACGAATATTCGTATGCTGAGTTCCGATCGGCCTATTCGTTCTATTTTGATCAGCTCAGCGCTGCCGGGCGACGGTAAATCGACGGTCTGTGCCAGTCTGGCCAAGGTGGCAACCGCGATGGGACAGCGCGTGCTGGTGGTAGATGTTGATCTGCGCAAGCCACAGGTTCACGATCGCTTATCTGTTTCAAACGCGGTGGGATTGTCTAATCTGATTGCGGACGATCTTCCTCTCAAGTCGGGCATTCAACAGCTGACGCCAAACGGTCAGCTATTTGTGCTAACCGCTGGCAAAATTCCTCCCGACCCGACTAAGTTACTGGCTTCTCAAAAAATGCAGCAGTTAATGGGTACGTTTGAGCGCTGTTTTGATTTGGTTATTTACGACGCGCCACCGACGACAGGTCTGGCTGATGTGAGTTTGATCGGTCAGCGGACGGATGGTTTGGTGCTAGTAACGCGGATGGGTAAAACCGATCGCACGGTACTCTCTCAGACGATTGAGACCCTTAAGCTGGCTCAAATTCCAACGCTAGGAATTGTTGCAAATGGGGTTCAACCAGATGGGTTTGGCGGTTACCGCTACTATGCCTATGGTCAGGATGCGACTGACGATGAGGTTGATTTCGCGACGATTTCGGCGACTGATTTTAGTACTAAAAACTCAGAGAATAATGTTTCGTTCTAGCGCTGTGACGAAGACGTCGGCGCTCGCGTCGCAGATTCAGTGTAAAGTGCCGATGCCATTTAAAGCATTACAGAAAAAAAGATTGCAGCATGAGATAGATCAGACTTGCTTAGCGATCGCAGATGCACCTGTAGGCCATGATGTTTCTTTTTCATTCTTGGTGTTAGGCGATACGGATGCGGGAGAGGCGTCAAGTAGAAAAGCTGCATTTTCTTCTAACGCTTTTTCTTGGCAGTTTGCTGAGCAGGTGATGGCTCATTTAGGAGAGAATCGGTTTCTGCTGCATGTTGGTGATGTGGCCTACCCGTCGGGCAGCTATGAGAACTATCTGAAATATTTTTTAAGCCCTTATCGGGGTTTGCTAACTCAGCTGCCGAGTAGCCCCTTTTATAGCAGCGATGAGATTACTTTTAATCGGCCTTTGCTACCGGTGCCAGGTAATCATGACTATGCCAGCACTAGGGCATCGACGAAACTGTTGCCAAGGGCGTTGCGGCGACTGTGTGATCGCCTGCGGTCTTTTGGCATAGACTGGGGGCACTATGGTGGTGCTGGCGGTGAGGCCTATGCTCAAACGTTTTTAGACGATCTCTCAAAGCTTTCTCCAGCGCAGCTTGACCAACATCTAAAGGCGCACTACACGGCCTCTGAGTATGTGGCTTCTGATTATGCAGCCTCTGACTGTACACCCTCTGGTATTTCGGGTCATCAAAAGACCTGTCTTGACTATCGCCCTGGTTTGTTTACTCGGCTTCCAAATCGATACTATCGATTTCGATATGGCGGCGTAGATTTCTTTGCGCTAGATTCTAACACCTGGAAAACGACTCCTACGGCAGCAGATTTTGATCAGGCGCAGTTAGATTGGTTAGAACAATCGCTAATTCACTCCTGGGCAGATCCTGAAGTTGTTGGACGGGTTGTTTACTTACACCATTCGCCCTATACGACTGAATCTTTCTATTGGCAGCAGCTAGAGACGCTATGGGTCCGTCGTCATCTGCGCAATGTGTTTGAACGGGTTGCAGTCTCTAGGAGAGAGACAAAAGAGTGCATTGGCAATCCGCCTATCGTGGATTTGGTGCTCAGTGGCCATGCTCACTGTTTAGAGCATTTGAAGACTACTCAGACTGGGTTAGGCGATGCTCAGATAGATTGGGTAGTGTGCGGTGGTAGTGGTGCTGGTTTGCGCAGGCAGCGTTCGGGTAATATTGATATTTTAGAGAATGTGACTTATCAGGGGCAGTCCTGTACTGAAGTAGTGGCGCGATCGCAGCTATATGCTGGAAAGCATGGCCTGGGCATAAAAGAACAAAACTTTCACAGCTTTATTAGAGTCGATGTGCATCCTGCCCGGGCTCAGAAAATATCTGTTTGTCCTTTTTTGGTGACGGATGCGGATGGATATTGGCAAACGCGGGCGATCGCACCTCTAAAGCTGGGAACAACCGCCGTCAAATCTCACAAAATGGCTCGTGTTTAGCTCGCTTTACCTGGAGTGCTTCCCTAGAGTACTTTACTCGAATTTCTCTGTCTGGCTCTCTCTGTGTCTGGCTCTCTCTGTGTCTGGCTTTCTTTGTGTCTGGCTCTCTCTGTGTCTGGATTTCTTTGTCTAGATTACTCTCTCTGGTTTGCCTTGATGTGAGCTTTACGGAAGTATCATCAATCTTTTTTGATAATGTCGATTACTTTTGTTGCTATCAGGGAAGAGTAAATACGTAGGCGATTTTTCTGCTGAAATGTGCCTTTCTCATCTAGCTAGTTACGTTTGCTAAGGAGACAGTAAACACTCTTGTAATCAAGCGATGACTACGCGTGTCTAAATTGTTTCTTTTTCTCTTTTAGCTTACTTAGAAGGGGTGACTGATGTCACAGGTCTGGCGATAGCGGTTTGTTATTCCAAGGTAAGACGATTTCTGTTTCTTCTTTATTTTGAACCTTTATAGATAGGAAAAAATATGGTGCTCGAAAACCCTTTGGCTCGAAATATTCGGATGTCAAAGCGCAAGCTCTGGACGCCCGCACGAGCTTCAGCGGCAGCCAACTCTGAAGCGCTTCAGCTGCTGATTTTGACCCAATTTTTTCCGCCGGATTTTGCTGCGACCGGACAGCTGATCGAAGAGCTTTCGCTTCAGCTCGGTCGGCAGGGTCTGGCTGTGAACGTCTTTACCGGACAGCCGGGGTATGCCTTTGCCAAGGGAGATGCGCCTGATTTAGAGCGAAAAGAAAGCGTTTGGGTGAAGCGATCGCGCGTTAGCCAGATGTTTGCTAATCGGATTCGGGGTAAGGCGATTAGTGGGCTGCTGTACACGCTTCGCTCTATCATGCATTTGGCTCGCAACTCACGGCGCTATCAGGTGCTACTAGTTACAACCGCACCGCCTTTTCTGCCAGTGATTGCCTATCTGGCTAGTTTGTTCTTCAAGCTTCCCTATGTTTGTCTGCTGTATGATTTGTATCCTGATATTGCTGTAGAGCTAGAGCTGGTGAAAGCCAACCATCCGGTGGCTAAGCTTTGGCGAAAGCTCAACCGCGCCATATGGAAACACTCTGCTGGTGTGATTGTCCTGAGTGACTCAATGAAAGCGCGTATTATTGCGCATTGTCCACAGGTCGCTGAGAAAGTGTCGGTGATTCATAGCTGGTCAGACGATCAGAAAATTGTGCCGATTGAAAAGCAAGATAACTGGTTTGCACAAGAGCATGATTTGGTTGATCCGTTTATAGTGCTTTATTCGGGAAATATGGGTCGCTGTCACGATATTGACACGATACTTGCGGCGGCTTGTCAGCTAAAAGATGAGCCGATTTTATTTGTGTGCATCGGTGGCGGTGCTAAGCGCAGTGGACTGATGGAGAGCGTTGCTAAAAAAGGCCTCAACAACTTTAAATTTTTGCCCTATCAAGAGAAGTCCGTACTACCCTTTTCTTTAACGGCGAGCGATCTTTCTCTGGTCAGTGTTGCTGATGGCATGGAGAGCCTGGTAGCGCCTAGTAAGCTTTATCCGGCGATGGCCGCGGGCCGACCGATTGCGGCTATTTGCCCGGTGCACTCGTATCTTAGAAGTCTGCTGGATGCAGCGTCAGCGGGTGCGGCTTTTGATAACGGTGCGGCCAGTGCGCTGGCCGACTACATTCGTCATCTTTCTCAGAATAAGGCGGAAGCTAAGCGCTTAGGTGACTCTGGCCGAGCCTATATGCAGGCCCATTTTACGCCTGAGATCATTTCTCATCAGTACACAACTGTGCTAAAGCAAGCTGCCTCTTCAACCGCTGATTAGACGCATACTGAGATATCTTTTAGGTCATAAAAATAGGCCACAAAAAGATTAGGTCACAAAAAGAACATCTCTACTTGTGCTTACACTTACTCTCTTATTGAATCTTGTAACTCAGTGTTGTACTGAGAATTACTGAGTATCTTATTTGTCTTCTAGATACTGATTTTGCTACTCAGAAACTATCCCAACGAAATTCTTGTACTTAGAGCCTGCTGGGTATCATATTTCTTTCTTTTTCTCATTGTTATCACGCAAGTAATGATAAATTAGCCTTCATAGACGTGAAGCTTCAGACAGTATTGAGAGAAAAAACAATACGTCTAGGAAAAATCAATATATCTTGGTCTTTAGCACGCTATTTCTTGGGTTTTTAACGCTTTAGACTTGTCAAATCAAGCTGTGATTAAACCAGACTGATTTGATAAGTTTCACGCGGGTAAGCCCAGCTTGGTTTGTACTAGTTAATGGTGACTAGTTATTTGTGAACTGATTAATTGTATAGAGACTTTCCTGGGGCAGTAGAGATGACATCTCAACTAAAGTGGCGAGTAAATTGGTGGGCGCATCCGCAACGTTTTCTGAAAAATTTTCTTTCTGTAGGACTTGCGATCGCCGCTGTGACATATGTAGAGACCTATTCAGAAAAAGCAAGGCCTGCTTTGGCTGCTAGCTTACCCGCACTAGCAGCCGAACAAAACAACAATCAACGACAGTCGTCTTCGATCCGATTGTCTCAGCTAGATGATGCCTATACCTTAGGCGCTGGCGATACGATTGCTATTAGCATTTTCAACGTGCCAGAGTATAGCGGCACTCAACAAGTGCTAGCAGATGGCTCTGTTAGTATGCCGGTGATTGGGCTGGTGAATGTGGCCGGGCTGACGCCGCAGGAGGCGGGTAGTGCCATTGCGATCGCCTATCAAAGAGAGCTTCGCTATCCTCAAGTAACGGTTGTTTTAGAGTCGCCCAGCCCGGTAAGGGTCGCTATTTCTGGTGAAGTGAGCCAGCCAGGCACCTATACCATTGTGCCTGAGAACAATGCTCAGCTACCGACCGTTACGCAGGCTTTGCAGGCAGCGGGCGGCGTGACTCAGGCGGCCGACCTACGTCAGGTACAGCTACGCCGACAAAATGGTCGCCAGGCGGTGACCCAAACCATTGCCCTGGACCTGTGGGCGCTGCTAAACGATGGAGACGTACGGCAAGATTTAACGCTTAGAGATGGCGATGCCATCGTGATTGGAGAGACGGATAGCGTTGATGTGGCTGAAACAAATCGACTATCGGCCTCCAACCTGGCGTCTGATAATGAAGCAGAGATATTAGTTGCGGTGGTAGGCGAGGTTTTTCGGCCGGGTGCGTATCAGTTTGAAGGCGGCGCCAACAAGGGGCGAACAACCGTAACTCAGGCGGTACAACAGGCCGGTGGAGTGAAGCCTTCTGCCAATATTCGGCAGGTTCAGGTGCGCCGGCAGACTCGCAGCGGTACAGAACAGATTATTGATCTTGATTTTTGGCAGCTGTTGCGATCGGGCGATATTAGTCAGGACCTAGTGTTGCAACAGGGCGATACGGTGATTATTCCGGTGGCGCTGGAGACGACGCCGGGTGAGGTGGTGGAGCTGGCCGCGGCGAATCTTTCACCGGATGAGGTGAGGGTGAATGTGGTAGGTGAGGTGACCAGTCCGGGAATGGTTGCGGTTGCACCTAATACGACGCTGAGTCAGGCGGTGCTGGCTGCGGGTGGATTCACTAACCGGGCGAAAGAGACTGTGGAGCTAGTGAGGTTAAATCCAGATGGCTCTGTGACGCAGCGCACCGTTGAGGTAGATGTAAGTGAGGGAATTGATCCGGTAGAGAATCCGCTGCTGTTGAACAATGATGTGGTGATTGTGGGGCGAAACGGTCGGGCTCGCTTGAGTGATTCTTTGGAAGGCGTTTTAGGTCCTGTTTTCCGTTTGTTGCCGATATTTAATTTGTTCTAGTTATTACGGTAATAGGTAGTCTTATTTGTTACAGGCAAGACCCTGTGAGTTTGATTGTGGCGAAGTATTTCGGCATGTAGCAAGCTCATCGACTGGCCCCCTAAATCCCCCGAGTTCGGGGGACTCTGAGGCAAGACGCACAACAAAAGTCTGGATCGAGATCGAGAAGTGTTGAATCAGCGCAGCTCCCCCGAACTCGGGGGCTGGGGGGCCTCTAACGTTCTTTTACTATTCCTTCTCTGCTATTCCTTCTCTGCTATTCCTTCTCTCTGTTTTGTGATCGCCATCTTACGTTGCTATCTCGCATTTGCATGAATAATCCTATGGAAATTTCTCGCCCTACGCCCTCGTTTACGAGTCCTCCTCAGCCGGTTCATAAGCCGATTGATAGGCCAAATAATAAAACTGGGCCGACGCCAATACCGCCTGCGCCGATGTTGGCTGCGTGGCAGCAGCAGGAGCCAATGGAAGATGACGGCGACCTGCGAAATTTGATTTCGATGGTGCGCAGGCGAGCTTGGGCGGTTGCGGGCGTGGCTGTAGCTGTGATGTCTTTTATGACGGTGCAGACATTGCAGCAGGAGAAGGTTTTTCAGGGGCAGTTTCGCGTTTTAGTGGAGCCGGTTAATGCAGATGATGATTTTTCTGAGCTGACCTCGGTGCTTGCAGAGCAGCAGCTGAACAATTCTGGGTTGGACTATGAGACTCAGATTCAGGTGTTGCGTAGCCCCGAGCTGATTGAGCCAATTGCTGACAAGTTAGACGATACTTACCCCGAGATAAGCTACGCTGAGCTGCTGGAAAATTTGAGTATTACCCGCGTGGGTGAGACTAAGATTTTGCAGGTTAGCTACACGCATCCTGACCCGGTACAGATTCAGGTGGTGCTCGATCAGCTGTCGTCTTCTTATTTAGAGTATTCGCTAAAAGAGCGTCAGACTAATTTGCGGCAGGGAATTAACTTTGTTGAAGCGCAGCTGCCAGATTTGCAGGCGCAGGTGAATACGCTGCAAGATCAGCTAGAAGCGTTTCGCCGTCAGTACGATTTTATTACGCCGGAGATGCAGTCTGAGGCGCTTTCTGGTGTATCAGATGCGCTGGTGACAAAGCGCTCTGAGCTGACGGGTGATTTGTCTGAAGCGCAGCAGAGATTTGATAGCTTGCAGTCGGAAGATGGGGCGATCGCAGCCCTAGACGGTGCACCTGTTTATCAGCAGCTGCTGGGTGAACTGCGTTCGGTAGAAACAGAAATTGCTAAAGAGCTAACCCGGTTTGAGCCAGATAGTTTGGCCATTCAGGTATTAGAAGAGCAGCGGGCCAATATGCTGCCGCTGTTGCAGCAGGAGGCGCAGCGGGTGGTGGATACGAAGCAGGCGATCGCGATTAATCAACTGCAGGTGCTGACGGTGCAAAACGAAGCGCTGGCCGCAGAAGAGCAGCGGGCTGACCAAGTGCAAGCCGAGCTGCCTTCGCTGATTCGGCAGTATACCGATTTGCAGCGTGAGCTAGAAGTGGCGGTAGAAGCGCTCAGTCGCTTTCGGCTGACGCGAGAAACATTGGAGATTGAGGCGGCGCAAACGGAGATTCCCTGGCAGCTGATAGAAGCGCCCATGCAGCCGTCGCAGCCGATTTCGCCGAACTTACAGCGCAGTTTGATTTTGGCGCTGGTGGCTAGTGTGCTGCTGGGCTTGGGGGCGGCGCTGCTGCTAGAGAAGCTGGATAATGTGTACCATTCTGTCGATGAGCTGAAAGCCGGGACGAAGCTACCGCTGCTGGGCACATTGCCGCTGAATGCGGCGCTGCAAGAAGGACGGCTGCTAGACGATCCGCAGTCGCGGCAACAGGCGCAAAAGAGAAGCGTTTTCGCTGCGGCGGGCGCTCGCCTAAAGCGGCTGATACCGGGTAAACGGGCGGGCAGCGGCGGCTACTACGGCTACGGTGGCAACAGTGAATCTAGCTTTATAGAAGCGCTGCGCGTGCTGCATACCAATATCCGAATGCTGAGTTCTGACCGGACAATTCATTCAATTTTGGTCAGTTCTGCGCTGCCAGGAGAGGGTAAATCTACGGTGGCGGCGAATTTGGCGAAGGTAGCGACGGCGATGGGACAGCGCGTGCTGATTGTGGATGTGGATTTGCGTAAGCCACAGGTGCACAAGCGACTAGAGTTGGACAATCAGCTGGGGCTCTCTAATTTGATCGCGGACAGTCTGCCGCTAAAGTCTGTGTTGCAAAGTGTGGGTGTAGACAATCAGCTCTTTGCGCTGACGGCAGGTAAGATTCCACCCGATCCTACAAAGCTGCTTTCTTCTCGAAAGATGCGGAGTCTGATGAAAATGTTTGAGAGCAATTTTGACCTGGTGATTTATGATGCGCCGCCGATCACCGGCTTAGCCGATGTGAGTTTGATTGGGCAGTATACCGATGGCGTGGTGCTGGTGAGCCGCATTGGTAAAACGGATCGCGATGTGCTGACGCAAACGTTAGAGACATTGAGACTGGCCCAAGTCTCGATATTGGGCCTGATTGCTAACGGGGTAAAGTCTTCTGCGTTGGGTGGCTATCGGTATTACGCCTATGGCTATGGTGCGGGCAATAGCGAGATGGATGATGAGAGTGATTTGAACGAGCTGACGATGGTGAGCTTCGCGGATAGCCGTGAAGGGGATAGTCGTGAAGGTAGTAATGTCAGCTTCTAATGGGTTGGCGGTTCTAGTGAATTAGCGGATAGAGGGGTGATGAATAAAACATTGGTAGGAGAGGGATTGGTGACGTCGTCGGTATTAGATCAACAGGTGCGCTGGCAGCAGCCGATGATGATTCGCCATGGCGTTGATCAAACGCGGCTGGTGTTGGAAGATGCGCCGAGAGAGGCCGCGCCCTTTTCATTTTTGGTCATGGGAGATACGGATGCTGGCGATACGGATGCTGGCGATACTGCAAAAGAGTCTTCTCTATTTGCGGAAGCGTTTGCTCAGCAGCTGCTGGCACATGCGACAGACAGTCAGTTCTTGTTGCACACTGGCGATGTTACCTATCCGACAGGCTCCTATGAGAACTATTTGAACGGCTTTTTGCAGCCTTATCGTTCATTGGTTGATAATTTTCCAGCGAGTCCTGATTATCGGAATTGGGAGATTGTGTTTAATAAACCGCTGCTGCCAGTGCCGGGAAATCATGACTATGCAATAGGGCGATCGCAGCTTTGGCAGAAGGTAATGAGGGCGGTGTGCGATCGCCTACGTAAAACCATTGGTCTCGACCTGGGACACTATGGTGGACAGGGCGGAGAGGCTTATGCTCATACTTTTCTGGATGATTTAGCGCGGCTAGATCCTGAGCAGCTGAGGAATCATTTGGCTGCCCATTACGCTGCCCATGACAAAGTGACCGCAGACTCAGCAGTTGCAAAAGCGGGCCTTCACTACAGAGCGGGACACTTTACGCGGCTGCCCAACCGCTACTATTCGTTTCGCTGTGGGGGCGTTGATTTTTTTGCGCTAGATTCTAACACCTGGAAAACGTCTTCAGATGTGCCGGGTTTTGACCATGCGCAGTTGGATTGGTTGGTGCGATCGCTAGTCCGGTCCTGGCAAACGCCAGGGACGGCGGGCCGGATAATTTATATGCATCACTCGCCTTATACAACAGAAGTGAGTCGATGGCAGCAGTCTGATACCTTGTGGGTGCGCAAGCATTTGAGAAGCGTATTCGCGCGAGTCAGGCAGGCGCTGCCTGACAAGATATCTAGATACCGAGATAAACAATACCGAGATAAACAGCGCCTCGTGGATTTAGTCATTAGTGGCCATGCTCACTGTCTGGAGCATCTACAGACAGCAAGTAATACCGACTTTGCCGATATGGGTATGGACTGGGTGATCTGTGGGGGCAGCGGTGCTAGCCTGCGGTCTCGGTGGCGCTCTGAGAGTGCTGAGATTTTAGAGAATGTGCCGCAGCGGGGGTCGCTGTATCCAAAGGTGGTGGCGAAGTCTCGGATGTATGTCGGAAATCACGTAAAAAACAATAAAAAACAATCTCTGTATAGCTTTATACGGGTTGAGGTAAGGCCTGAGCAAGCGTGTAAGTTTCAGGTTGTCCCTTATGTAGTCTCTAAAGGACAGACGGGCTGGCGAACTCAGCGATTGAATGTGCTAAAAACTCATGCTGCTGAAATGGTTGGTAGCTGTTACGTTTGAAGCTATTTGTTGCTTTTTCGACCTGTTTTATCTGTTTTTGTTTCAGTGTGAATACGGACAGTTTGTTGTAGTGATTTGTTGTAAAAATTGTTTTTATCTAAGCTTTACACCAATAGCTTTTGATGCGTGCCATACTACGTCTAGTGCATAGGCCAAACAGTATTTCCGACTAAGCGATCGAACAGTTTTATTTTCTGTGATTTAGCTCACTGCTTTGTTGCTCTGTTGTTGCAACAGAAAAGACTGTTAAGAGAAATGTTGGTGCCCTATCTCTTTTGAAGAGATCCTTCATTATCTCCATAGGCAAAAAATCACTAGAGAAATAGAGATTTATTGTGTGCAGCCTTTTGGGTCCCTTCTAATCCTTGCTAGGGGGGACCTGCTACGAAAGCATATAGAGAGTAGGTTTTGATGGGCTGTGGATGTCAGCTTAGTCGATAAAGAGATTAGTCAATAAAGAAATAAGTATTAAAGCAGGAAGAAAACAACGGCGATGGTTTTGGTGCGATCGCGAAACGTTTTTTGACTGTTCACGCCATCACGATGGTGCTGCACTACAGAAAGAAGAATTAACTATGGCTATTTACTGGGTTTATTTAGCTGCTATTGGATTATCTATGGGGTTAGCGGTGGCAATCACGCCTGCTGTTAACGCAGTTAGTAAGCGCTGTGGGCGAGTAGATGCGCCTGCGGCTCGTAAGGTACATCGTCAGCCGATGGTACGGCTAGGGGGCGTGGCTATCTTCAGTGCGATGATGCTGACGGCTGTCTGCTTTTTGACCGGTCCATTTTTGACTGGTGCAGCAGCGTATCTTTCGCCATCAGACTTTTTGCCGACAGATGTCAATACTGCAAGATTGTTGCTGCTAGGCGGTGCTGGCTTCTTTGTTATTGGTTTAGCAGATGACCTGCTGGATCTGTCGGCGCTGCATCGGCTAGCAATGCAGGTAGGCATTTCGTCTTATCTATGGCGGTGTGATATCCGCATTAGCGATGTGACAATACCTGGCTTTGAGTCGGTATCGCTGGGCTGGCTGAGTTTGCCGATAACGGTGCTGTGGCTAGCAGGTGTGGTGAATGCAATCAATTGGATAGATGGGTTAGACGGCCTGGCTGCTGGGGTTGCTAGCGTTGCGCTGGGTTGCCTGGTGGTTTTGAGCGGTGGCGTGGCCGGTATAGCGGTGCAGCCGATGCTGGGGATACTGTGCGGGGCTTTGCTAGGCAGTCTGTTGGGCTTTTTGTGCTACAACTCGCATCCGGCCAAAATCTTTATGGGCGACGGCGGATCTTACTTTGTTGGGTTTATGCTGGCGAGCTTTTGCATGGTGGAGTCTGGGCAGATAACTAATGCTTTTCCGACGCTTTTTCCGCTGATTGTGTTGATGGTGCCGCTGGCTGACATGGTGAGCGTGATTGCGACTCGGCTGTACTGCAAGAAGTCTCCTTTTGAAGCAGATAACCGGCACTTGCATCATCGCCTGCTGGCGATTGGGTTTTCTCACTCGGAAGCAGTGTGGGTGATTTATGCGCTGGCTGTGGCAACCGGTTGCCTGGCAATGGCGGCAGCGGGCGCGGCGCACGGCGGTAGCTGGATAGTGGCGATGAGCGCTTTGCTGTTATCTGCTGCCTATGTGGTGGTTCGCCAGCTATGGCGAGCTGAAGCGCGTGATTCTATGAATACTATTAGGGGTAACGAAATATGGTAGTTCAAAAGCCCCTGGTGGGGAGAGCCTCATCGGCTGAGGGTAGTCGACAACAGTCTGAGGCTAAGAAGAAAAGCGTTGAGACGAAGACGCTTCAGCTGTTGATTTTGACGCAGTTTTTTCCGCCGGATTTTGCGGCGACCGGGCAGCTGATTGAAGAGTTGGCTGGGCAGCTGGGAGAGCAGGGTGTGGAGGTGAAGGTGTTTACCGGGCAGCCGGGATATGCTTTTGCGGAAGGGGATGCGCCGCAGACAGAGAAGAAGGGGCGAGTGTGGGTGAAAAGGTCTCGCACGACGCAGCTGTTTTCTAAGCGGATTCGGGCGAAGGCGGTGAATGGTGTGGTGTTTTCGCTACGGGCTATCTGGCATTTGGCGAAGCGATCGCGGCGTTACGATGTGATGTTAGTGACAACCGCGCCTCCGTTTTTACCGTTGCTCGGTTTCCTGGCGAATCTGTTTTTTGGGTTACCCTATGTCTGTTTGCTATACGACCTGTATCCGGATATTGCGGTAGAGCTGGATGTGGTGAAGCAGAATCATCCGCTGGCTGTGTTTTGGCGGTGGGTGAATCGGCTGGTGTGGCGGCGGGCAGCGAATATTATTGTGCTGAGCGATTCTATGAAGAATCGGATTGTCTCTCAGTGCCCGGCAGTGGAAGAGAGAATTTCGGTGATTCATAGCTGGGCGGATGATGAGCAGATTGTGCCGATGCCGAAGGAGGAAAATTGGTTTGCGAGAGAGCACGGGCTGGTTGATAAGTTTGTGGTGATGTATTCGGGGAATATGGGACGGTGTCATGACATTGACACGTTGTTCCGGGCGGCTTGTTTGCTGCGTGATGAGCCTATTTTGTTTGTATGTGTGGGAGGTGGAGCTAAGCGAGATGCGTTGATGGCGGATGTGGCGGCTGAAGGGTTAGAGAATTTTCAATTTTTGCCTTATCAGGAGAAGTCTGTATTGCCGTATTCGCTGACGGCAGCGGATGTGGCGATAGTGAGTGTGGCGGAGGGGATGGAGGAGCTGGTAGCGCCGAGTAAGTTGTATTCGGCTATGGCTGCTGGGAGTGCAATTGGAGTTATCTGTCCTACAGGGTCATATATAGGCGCGCTGTTGAGAGATCCGAACTGTGGTGCGTCTTTTGATAATGGAGAGGCACAGCCGCTAGCTGAGTTTATTAGAGGGCTGACGCATGATAGAAAAAAGGCTGAGCAGTTGGGTAGGTCAGGGCGAGCATATTTAGAAACACACTTCACGCCAAAGATTATTTCAGATCATTATCTAGCGGTGATTAAGTCAGTAGTATCGCAGTCACCATTTATAAGTGATGCCTATCACCAGTAAGCAAGTTGTTTAATTTGTCGACGTTGATGTTGTTTTGATCATAGGTTTCATCTTTATTAGATTCAACAGATACTTATAATGCTCGTTGACTCTTAAGAAAGATTGGCAGCTACATCCTTGTCTTTGTCTGTCGTGTAGAAGTAACAAAACAGTGCTTTTATATGACTGTAAGTCAGTGAATTGACGGAGATTTAAAGCCTTTATCTTGAGAATATGCTAAGGCCACTAAGCATACTCAATTACTATGTGTAGTTTCACTGACGACAGATGTAAAATTAACTGTGATTATAAGTCTGGTGTTTGTATCAACATCACTTGATATAAAAGCTTGGACTTTCTCTAAGTTTATGAGTTCTTAGCCTGTAAGGAGAAGAAGGATGTGCCAGTGTAAAGCGTGAGATTGAATAGTAGAAGTCTATGACTTTACCATGTCCTAATAGGTTTGTTTCATACGTACTAAATACATTTAATGTTTTCTCTACACTGTCAACTTTCTAAATGAACAGAGCGATTCTCAATAAACAAATGAGTTGGGTTAAACTGCTGGGGAAGTTTATCTCTATTCAGTTGCTAGTGCAGTGCACCGGTTTTGCCTCTGGTATTTTGTTGATTCGCAGCCTTAGTAAGCAAGAATACGCTTTTTTTATACTTGCGAATGCCCTACAGGGTTCTATGAATGTTTTGGCTAATAGCGGTATTACTTCTGCTCTCTCTGCTATAGGGGGAAATGTTTGGCAGGATCGTAACCGCTTTGGTGAGCTAATCAATACGGCAATGAAGTGGCGGCGTTGCTTGGCACTCGTCTCTATCGTTGTCGTTGTGCCTATCATGCTACAGCTACTATCTGTGAATGGTGCTAGTCTTGGCTACGCGCTTATACTTACGCTAGGTATACTGATAGAACTTCATTTCTATCTAAGAACGGGGGTTTTTCAAGTAGTGCCCAGACTTCAGTCAAAGGCACTGAGCCTGCAGAAAATAGAACTGATGTCTGGTATTTCCCGGATGGCCATTTTGTTTCCAGCGCTGAACCTTTATTCCAATGCTGCTATCGGCATTTTCTCTTCTGCTTTTGCTTCGGGTGTCAAAGACTTTTATCTGAGCAGATGGGTCAATAAAGCAGTAAATTTAAATGCACCCACCAATACAAACGATCATAAAGAGATTGTTGGATTTGTTAAAAACCAATCGCTTTACACAATCTTTTATTGTATTCAAGGTCCGCTGACTATCTTCCTGATTGGGCTGTTTGGTAACGTAGAAAGTGTTGCTGAAGTCGGTGCAATTGGTAGGCTGGGTGTTATTTTTGCAGTGATTACTTCGGTCGCATCTAATCTGATTTCACCGAGCTTTTCACGAACCTTTTGCAAACAAGAGATTGTGAAAAAGTATGCTCTTGTGATTACTTTTTATCTGTCTATGCTGATATTTATTATGCCTTTGTCAGTGGTCTTTTCCGAGCAGATCATTTGGATTCTGGGTGCGAAGTACGGTGCTCTGTCTAACTATGTCACACTGGCAATTGCTGCTTCTGTGCTGAATTCCCTTATTGGTACATTGTGGACGATTAACGTTTCCAAGGGATGGGTAAAGGGCTCTTGGGCTTTCATTCCGGCTACTATTACGACTCAAATTTTCGCTTTGTTCTACTGTGATATTTCCAGTATCAGCGGTATTTTAATCTTTAATTTGATATCTCTAGTTCCAAGTGTATTTTTAAACATCTATTTATCCTATTGTGGATGGACTCAAATATCTAAGGCTTCGATTTAGTATTTCATGCTGTGAGAAATCAATTATGAATGTTTTCCCAAAATCCTTACGACTTCCCTTAGAGTATGAATCACGTAAGTTTAAAAACACCATTGAGAACGAAATTTTAATTCTAGAAAATCTAATTCCGAAGAGTGGACGCGCGATCGACATTGGTGCTAATCGAGGTCTATATACTTACAAACTCTCTCAAATTTGTGACTATGTAGAGTCTTTTGAACCTCAGCCTGCATGTGCGGATATTATCTATGCCTACACAAGGCGATTTCGTCAGAACGTAACGGTCCACAACTGTGCGCTCTCCAACTTTAAGGGAACTTCCAATCTTAAAATTCCTGTTATTCAAGGCCGTATGCGTAGAAGTCAGGCGACTGGGCTCGCTAGCCTAAATGATCTCGCTCAAGCATGTGATGAGTTATCTGTGCCGGTTTGCCGACTAGATGACTACAATTTCTCTGATGTTGTTTTTATTAAAATTGACGTTGAAGGCCATGAGCAGAAGGTGTTAGAAGGTGCATGCGAAACGCTTATGAGAGAGAAACCTGTGCTGTTAGTAGAGATAGAGCAACGTCACTTAGGAGAGATTCCAATGACGACGGTATTCGATGATATTTTGTCGCTGGGATATACAGGCCAGTTTTTGATAAATACAGAAATGAAAGACATTCGGGAGTTTTCTTATGAGGTGCATCAGCGCCCTTTCCTGAGCCAGATCATGGCAAGTGCTGAGTCGGGCGTATACGTCAATAATTTTGTTTTTACGCCGAAAGTATAGATGAAACTTGTCTTGCAGATTGTACCGAAGTTACCTCCTCAGATTAACGGCTTGGGTGACTATAGCTTTATGTTGGCAAAACAACTTCGTCATGAGTTTGAGATCGAAACGAAGTTCATTGTGTGTGATGATTCTTCTTCGTATCGCGATGAACTAGATGGATTTCCCGTGATGACCGTGAAGTCACGCTCTGCTGATGCAATTGCTACAGCACTCTCAAGCTGTCTAGGTGCAACCGTTTTGCTTCACTATGTCGGATATGGCTATGCAAAGCGAGGTTGTCCGAGATGGCTGGTAAGCGGGCTGGCAAGCTGGCGGCAACAGCAGGCCGATAGCAGCCGTCTAATTACTATGTTTCATGAGGTGTACGCATCGTCTAAAATTCCCTGGACAAGTTCTTTTTGGCTCTCTTCTGTGCAGAAGCAGCTAGCGGCTCAACTGGTGCATCTGAGTAATCGTATCTTCACCAGCAACCAAACGATGACTCAACTGATAGCCAATTTAACTCCTGAAGTGAGTAGCGTTGTCAAAACGCTACCCGTGTTCTCAACGGTGGGTGAATCTGTTGCACCCCCAGGGCTAGAAAAGCGCAGTCGCCGACTGCTGATTTTTGGTCATCGCAACAGTCGAACTCAGGTCTATGAGCAGTGCCGGACAACCATAGAATATCTCTGTCAGATGCTTTCAATTGAAGAAATCTGTGATGTTGGCAAGCCTACCGGGCTGACGCTCTCTGAGTTTAACAATGTTCCTGTTGTGGAGAAGGGGATCCTGGAAGCGTCTGAGATTAGCTGGCTGATGGCAGATTCTGTGGTAGGGCTGTTAAACTTTCCCCCACCTCGGTTTTTGGCCAAGTCTACGGTGTTTGCCGCCTATTGTGCGCATGGTGTTATTCCCTGTATGGCACGGTATGAGGTAGATCCGATTGATGGTTTGCGGGTCAACCAACACTATTGGACGGTCGATAGTTCAGAGCAGTTGTTGACGCTGGGGGTGGGCCAGGTGATTGCTGACAATGCTTACCGTTGGTACAGCGCTCACAGCCTTTCGGCTCAAGCTAAAAGCTTTGCAGATAATTTGGGACTTCTTTCGCAGGCACCGTAGATATGAGCGATCAAAAATTTCGAGTGTTAGTCGTGGCTTCTCATCCGGTTCAATATGCCTCGCCTGTTTTTCGTTTGATGGCAAAGCACCCTAATTTGGAGATCTTAGTTGCCTATTGCAGTATGCATGGCGTCGAAGCTTCAATGGATTCTGGATTTGGGATCGAAGTGAAGTGGGACATTCCGTTGCTAGATGGTTATCCTTGGGTGAAAGTGGCTAATCAAGCACCTAAACCTGGGATTGGCCGATTTTTCGGGCTGATGAATTTGTCGCTGTGGCGGCGGGTTAGGACGGGCAACTTCGATGCAGTTGTCATTTATACCGGCTATAGCTATTTTACTTTTTGGGTAGTGGCGGCGGCGGCGAAGTTAACTGGTGTATCGCTGATGTTTGGTACGGACGCGCATGAACTACGGCCGCAGGGTTGTTCTAACTGGAAGGCTCAGCTTAAAAAGATTTTGTTGCCCAAAATCTTTGGGCTAGCTGATATTATTACAATGCCATCGTCGGCGGGTGAACAGTTTATTCGTTCGCTGGGTATTCCAAAAGAGCGCATCCGACTGACGCCCTTTGTGGTAGATAATGACTGGTGGATTCAACAATCGCACCAGGTTGATCGGGCCGTGACTCGCAGTCAGTGGGAAATTCCAAAGGATGCGAACGTGATTCTTTTTTGTGCCAAACTCCATCCTCGAAAGCGTCCACAAGATGTTCTTAGGGCCTTTTTTAAGGCAGATATTCCTAACAGCTATTTAGTATTTGCGGGTGACGGGGTGCTACGAGCTGAATTGGAGACCGAGGTAAGGAAGCTGAATTTAGAAAGCCGAATAAGGTTTTTGGGCTTTGTTAATCAATCCCAGCTACCAGCAACCTATACTTCATCTGATCTGTTCGTGTTTCCTTCAGAGCATGAGCCGTTTGGCGTAGTTGTAAATGAAGCTATGCTGTGTGGCTGTCCGGTAGTAGTGAGTGATCGCGTTGGTGCTCGCTACGATCTGGTCGATCATGGCAAAACCGGCTTAGTTTATCCCTTTAGTGATACCGAAGCGCTGGCAAAACTATTGCAATTTGCCCTGCCTGACAAAGACTATCTACAAAAGTTATCTATCCAGGCTCAAAGAAGAATGGAAACTTGGTCACCCTGCAATAATGTAGCAGCCATAGCCCAGGCCATCGAACAGACGACGGCTGTAGTGAGTCAGCGATGAGTATTATCGGCCGTATGAATGAAAGATAAGAAATGGTCTTCAATCGATTTGGTAGGTGTATGGCAATTCTATGAAAATTCTGATTTATTCTCCTTCTTTTTATCCTAGAATCGGTGGATTAGAAAGTGTTGTTTCTTCGCTAGCTCAAGAGTTTACAGTGCTAGGACATACTGTGAAACTTGTCAGCCTCACACGTGCTAATGACAATAAAATGTTTCCGTTTGAAGTTATTCGTAACCCTGCGCCTCAACAGCTTTTACAGCTAGCGGACTGGTGCGATGTTTTTTTTCAAGGCTGCGTTAGTATGAAAGGGTTGTGGCCTCACCTATTTATTCATCGTCCGCTGGTGATCACACATCAAACTTGGTATCGCCGTGCTAACGGTCAGTGTAATTGGCAGGATCGCCTGAAGCATTTTGTTACCCGGTTTGCGACTAATATCTCGGTGAGTCAGGACATTGCGCAGGCATTGCCAGCCGCCTCTACAGTTATTCCTAATTCATATCGCGATGATTTGTTTTATGAAATGCCGGATGTTGAGCGTAACCGAGAGCTTGTTTTTCTGGGACGATTGGTCTCTGATTAAGGTGGCAGTTTGTTGTGAGAGTGAATGGCTCGACTATAAGCCATGGATCTATTGCTCCGCTTAAGCGTGATTGGTCAAGGCCCTGAGGAACAGACCCTAAGACAGCAGGCATATGATCTGAACATTGCTGAGCAGGTAGAATTTGTCGGGCCAAAAACAGGATTAGAACTGACTCAGCTGCTCAACCATCATCAGATCATGGTAGTGCCCTCAATGTGGGACGAGCCTTTTGGAATTGTTGCCCTAGAAGGGCTTGCCTGTGGCTGTGTTGTGGTTGGTTCGCAGGGAGGTGGACTCAAAGATGCTATTGGAGAATGTGGTGTGACCTTTCCAAACGGGGATGTGACTGCGCTGACGGCTGGACTAGCAGGTTTGCTGACTCATCCTAAGTGGCTAATGCCCTATCGTAGTCGGGCTTCAGCGCATCTTGCCCGTCATCATGCTCCTGTGATCGCACAGCAATATTCAGAAGTGATAGAAGCAGCCATCAGATGAAACTAATTTTTCTTCTTGTTATTTTGTTTGCTCTTCTATGTTGGTCTTCTCGCAATTGGCGAAGGTCACTTTATGTTGTTTTTGTTTTACTTGTGCTAGAAGGTGCGCTGCGGAAGTGGGTTTTACCTCAGGCTAGCGAACTGGTCTACTTTCTAAAAGATTTTATTCTATTTGGTGCCTATTTTAAGTACTTTTTTCTCTCGAAAAACGAGCTTAGGGTTCCAGTTCGTAATGACTTCGTCAAAATATTCTTTATGTTGTCGGCAGTCTGGTGCTTTTTTCAGAGCTTTAATCCCAGTCTAGGTTCTATAATCGTTGGTTTGTTTGGGCTGAGGGGATATTTATTTTATGTACCGTTGATGTGGATGGCGACTAATCTCTTTCGTTCTGAAGATGAGCTATATCGATTTATTCGGATGCATCTGCTACTGTTAATTCCCGTTGGTATATTAGGGATGGCACAATTTGTGAGCCCGTCTTCTAGCCCTCTTAATGTTTACGCCAGTGGCGAGGCTTCTACCGCTGGCTTTGTCGGACTTGAAAATACTAGAATCACGGGAACATTCTCATATATTGCTGGCTATGCAGTTTTTTTAATCGTCTGCTTTTCCATGCTGATGCCAGTTTTGCTTCGTAAGCAGTCTCACCTTTGGCAAGGATTAGCCGTTATTGAACTAGTACTGCTAATCGCTAATTCGTTTATGACTGGCTCAAGATCAGTTGTCTTTGCTAATACCATTTTCATAGTTGGTTATATCAGCTTAAGTTTTTTAACTCAAGCTTCTCTGATAGTCAACTACATCAAAAAGTTCGCTATTCTTGCGATAGTTTCATTTCTAGCAGCGAGTGTTTGGTTTCGCTCTGCGTTCGATGCATTTGCAGCTCGTGCTACTTCATCTGATAGCTTGCTAGAGCGGATTGCTGACGGCTTTGCAGTTTCACAATTTTTTGTTTACAAGCAGTTAGATGGCTATGGAACAGGTGCTACACATCAGGCCGTTAATGTCATCCGTAACGTCTTAGGGTTGCCTCATGGTGAACTTATTCCAGTCGGATTTGAATCTGAAATGGGAAGAGTTGCGTTAGAGTTAGGACCATTCGGATTTGTATTTTGGTATGGATTACGCATCAGTTTAATTTTTTCACTGGGATATGTATTTTTTAAGCTAAGAGATCCTTTTCTACGACAGCTCGCACTATCCGCGTTTCTAGTGCATCTGATTCAAATTAGCGGCCAATTAGTTGTTAATCACACTTTTCTTGTGTACTACTGGTTTCTTGCTAGCTTTATCTTTCTACTACCCCACCTCGAAAGAGTCAAAGATTATCAAAAACATCAACAATTTGTGAATTTCAATGTCTCAACCTTCGATCTCCCTTATTCAAGCAAACGCTAATTCATTTTCTCTTCAGGCGGCGATTGCTCTTTCCGAAGCTGGTTGGTTGAATGAATTATTGACAACACTAGCTTACGATCCAGCCTCAGTTCAGGCTAGCTATCTCAATAAGCTTCCTATGCCATTGAGCCAAATGCTTTCTAAAGAGCTAGGACGTCGTACCTGGACGCTTTCGACGACAGGGAAAGTATGTTCTTATCCTTGGGCAGAGCTGATTCGAGTTGGTTTAGTTCGCAGTAAATTACATCGTTTCCTGCCTACTGGCCTTAATCAAACCCTTTCTTGGGTACAGACATCGTTGGACAAACGAACAGCAAGCCGCCACCTTGAGAGACTATCCGCAGTTTATGGTTATGAAGATGGTTGTGCTATTACCTTTCGCAAAGCTAAGCAGAAAGACATTCATTGCTTTTACGATCTCCCGATCCCATTTTATAAACTCAGTCGCTCTATCCAGATAGAAGAAGCTGAACGTTTTCCTGAGCTGGCATGTTCTTTCCAGGCTATTCAGGAGCCCAATTGGAAGCTAGTTCGTAAGGATCAGGAAGTAGAGCTTGCTGACCATATCTTTGTTGCTTCTTCTATGACGCAACGCTCACTGTTAGAAATTGGAGTAGATGCCGAAAAGATTAGCGTGATTCCTTACGGTTCACCGATTGAGTATTTTCAGCCTCAACAGAAACAGGACTCAAAATTTCGAGCTTTGTATGTGGGCCGGATGTCTCCTCGGAAGGGTGTTCAGTATTTGTTGCCAGCTTGGCGATCTCTAAACTTACCCAACGCTGAGCTATTGTTTGTGGGAACTAAAATGCTGCCAGAAAGTTGGCTCAAACCGTATCAGTCGTTTTATCGACATGTTGCTTCGGTCCCACATGCTAGTTTGAACCAATACTACAGTTCAGCAAACGTATTGATATTTCCTTCACTGGTAGAAGGTTTTGGGCTAGTACTTACTGAAGCTATGGCTTGCGGTATTCCAATTATTACCACTCCAAATACGGCCGGTCCTGATATTATTACCGACGGTGTAGAGGGGTTCATTGTGCCAATTCGAGATGAACTAGCTTTACAGGAGAAACTGGAATGGTGTTATCAAAATCCAGAAGCTCTTGCAGAGATGGGACGAGCTGCCCGGCGTAAGGCTGAACAACTCACCTGGCAAAAATATCGATGTAAACTCACTCAGGAGATTCGTAGAATTTTGGAGTGATTCCTTTTTTTGCAGTCGCACAAGCCTGTTTTTTCTAAAATCTTTTACCTCATTTATCGCTGTTCCTTTAATATGCTAGTTTCTGACAAAGCCAAAAAGATAGAAACAATTCACCTGTGGCTTCCCAATATATTTGAGTTTAAGGGTGGCATCCAAACCTATCTTCTAGACTTTTTGACTGTTTTATCGAATCAATCTCCTAGTTTTAACCTTTCTGTTTTCAATAAGCTGGATATCCCAGGATCTCAAAGAGATATGCCAGAAGCAGTAGATTTTCACTTCAGCGGGCATATTTCGAAGTATATTCGGACGTTATATTTCTCTCTACAGCTGTTTATTTTTGGGCTATTCAAAAAACCAGATTTAATTATTTGCGGACATACTAACTTCTCTCCAGTTGCCTACTTAGTGAGTCGATTAAGGAATGTCCCTTATTGGATTTTAGTATATGGAATAGATGCTTGGGATATAAGTAAGCCTATGCAGAAAAAGGCGATGCGTGAGGCAAACAAGATTATCTCAATCGGCACGTTTACGCGCAATCGAATCATACAAGAACAGCATATAGATATAGAAAAATTCTCACTGCTGCCAGTTACCTTTGATTCGAATCGCTTCCATCCTGCTCCAAAACCATCGTATCTGCTTGATCGTTACCACCTGAGAGCAGATCAGCCGGTTATCTTAACCGTCAATAGACTATGTGCGACTGAATCATTCAGAGCTTACGATCAGGTTCTGTCAGCATTGCCAGCCGTTCGCAAAGAGATCCCAGATGCTAAGTATATCATTGTTGGGAAAGGAGAAGATAAACCTCGGCTCGAAGCTTCTATTCGTCGATCTCAGCTTGAAGATTATGTAATACTCACTGGGTTTGTTCCAGACGAATGTCTGGCAGACTACTACCGCCTTTGCGACGTTTTTGCCATGCCTGCAAAACAAGAAGGCTTTGGAATCGTTTATCTAGAGGCTCTAGCCTGCGGAAAACCTACTATGGGCGGAAACAAAGATGCCGCTGTAGATGCTTTATGCAACGGAAACCTTGGTGCACTTGTAGATCCAGACGACGTGGAGGAAATTTCTAAGACTCTAGTTAAGATCTTGAGCAAACGATATCCTCTACAGTTAATGTACCAACCAGAAGCCCTACGGAAAGCTATGGTTATGAACTATGGGTTTTCAGCGTTCGAAGAGAAACTATCGACTCTATTATCTACATTCAGATGCCGAAAAGAGAAAATCTAATCGATAAGATAAGCTGTTCTAAATGATTTTCGTTCAATATGATGAAATCGGCACATTGGATATTTAGCTTTTGGATAAATAGAAAAATGAAAATTTGACGTGTACAAAATCGGATAGAGATATAGCGCATGCGAAGTCAACTTCAACAGATTAACGGGACAAGAGACGAAAACATGATTGAGTAAGTATTCTCTCGTTAACCATGTCTTAGCCTTTCTATAGACTATTTAATCTTAGTGCTTGTTGGCCGATTATGTAAGCTATTTTTACCTGCTGAAAAATGCTTTCGAAGCTTAGAATTTCTTCACTTTATATGAAAACTCTTCACATCATTCCTGGGATAGAACAGATCTCCGGTGGTCCTAGTCAAGTTGTTGTTGATCTTTGCTCATCTCTAAATGGAATTGGAGTCGAGTCTCATATTGCAACAACCATTGATCCGTTAGACAGATATTTGCTAGTTGATTTTTTCAAGGTGGCTACAAAAACTTTTTTCTTTCGCCGTTGGGAGAGGAAAAACTTTGCGTTCTCTAAGGATTTAGAGAGTTGGTTGCAGACAAATATTAAGAAATACCACGTTGTTCATATTCATAGCTTATTTAATCACCCTAGTTATGTTTCTGGTTGCTTAGCAAGAAAATATAAAATTCCTTATATAGTTAGACCTGCTGGCACTTTAAGTATTTGGGCAGATAAAAAGCTTTCGTTGAGAAAGCAGATTTGGCTCAACTCTATTGAAAAGAGAAATATAGAATCAGCTGCTCTATTTCATGCAACTTCTCAACAGGAAGCCGAAGATATTTATAGAAATACGAGCCATGAAAATATTCAAGTGATTCCGCTAGGAATCACGAGTTCTTCAAACATAGAAATTTCTAGACGCGCGAAAGGCGAAACGCTGGAGCTACTCTTTCTTTCTAGGCTCCATCCAAAGAAAAATATTGAAGCGCTTTTACGAGCTGTTAAAGAAGTACTTTCTAGAAAAAAAATCGTGTCGCTCAAAATCGCTGGAGCACCGGATCCCGGGATGGAAGACTATGAAGATAAGCTAGTTCAACTAACGAAAGATTTAGGTTTGGGCAGCGTTGTAAAATTTATTGGCTTTGTGCAAGGCAAAGAAAAAAGACAGGCTTTCAAAGATGCTCATGCATTTATACTACCTTCGTATAACGAAAATTTCGGTGTTGCAGTTGCAGAAGCTTGGTCGTATGGACTGCCATCGATTATCTCTAGTCAAGTCGCCTTGGCCCCAGACGTAGAGTCATCGAAGGCAGGAATTGTCGTGAAACATGATGACATAAACGATATCGTAAATGCTATAGAAGCGCTGATTGAAGATGATGATTTGAGATCTCAGATGTCGAAAAACGCGCTGTGCCTAGCTAAAAAGTTTTCGCTAGATTCTACTGTTGAGTCTCTGAAAAATACTTATAAAAGTGTTGTTGATAGATCATGATGAAAAAAATTCTATGCGTTTTGCCTAAAGTTACGGGGGGTGGCGCCGAAAAATTTCTAATTTCTTTTCTTAATAACGTAGATACATCTCGATATGAGATGTATCTAGTATTGGCGCGAAGAGGGCCGTTCGATCATGAGATTTCTAAGGGTGTCCATGTTCATATTTTGATAGAACACTCTATGTCGGCGAAGTTACTCGCACCTACTGGTCCCTTTAGATATGTTTTGAGTCTTAAACAAAGTATTAAAGAGATTAATCCTGATGCTATCATCTCGTTCGGAAGCCTGTTGAATGGGAGTGTATCTCTCTCAGCGAAACTATTAGGCTTCTCTAATAGAGTACTCCTTATAGAAGCTATTCACGAGAGTAGTGAAATTCGACAACATAGTCTGCTTGAAAGACTATTCCGAACTAGTTTCTTAAAGCTGACTTATCCCTTAGCATCTACTGTGGTTGCGATTTCTGAAGATGTTGCTTCTGATCTGACAGAAAACTTTGGAATAAGCAAAAACCTAAAAACTATTTACTATGGTCTAGATGTGGAGAAAGTACGACTGCTTTCAAACGAAAGTGTAGAACATCGTTGGTTTCAAAGACCTAAATCTTTTTCAACAATTGTAACATGTGGAAGATTAGTAGAGCAAAAAGGATTCTCTATTCTCATAAATGCTATGACTAAGGTGTTTCAGAACATAAAGCTAGTTATAGTTGGAGATGGTGAGCAAAGAGATATGTTAGATGAGAAAATTTCTGATTTACATCTGCAAAAGCGTATTGAAATTATCGGATACGACCGAAACCCCTATCGATACATCTCCAAAGCAGATTTATTTGTTATGCCTTCTCTTTGGGAAGGATTTGGCTTAGTTCTCTTAGAAGCTATAGCTCTTGGTGTGCCTGTTATCGCTTCTGATTGTCCATCAGGACCTAGAACTATTCTGATGGATGGCGAATGTGGAGTGCTTGTTCCACCTGGAGATTCTGACAGTTTGGCTCAGGCAATCAACGATCTTGTAAAAGACTCGGAAGTCTCAACACGTTTGAGTCTTAATGCATATAAGCGAGCCGAAGACTTTTCGATCAAAAAAACCGTTAATAATTATTTAGATCTAGTGGAAGATATAGCCTAACAACTATGAATTATCGAACTGTTTTATTTCAAGAGTACTCTTCAACTGCTCAAGCTCCGATGATAGGAGTTGTTGAAAATAACTATGCTATACGAGAGCTAGCATTCCGAAAGAAGTTTAGGGACATACTGCCGAAATCAAAGGAGGCAACCATCCTTGACATAGGGTGTGGAATGGGGTTCTTTCTAAAGTTCTTGCAGAGTAGCGGGTTTTCGAATTCGGTTGGAATAGATCTAAGTCCTGAACAAGTAGATACAGCACAGACTTTTGGCGTTAAAGGGGCAAGGCTATGCCGCTGGCAAGATTTCTTACCTGAACATATAGAAAAATTTGATTTTATTATGCTAGATAACGTTATTGAACATCTTACAAAAGATGAAATTGTTGAGCTTTTGAAATGTATGCTGGCATCGCTTAAGCCAGGTGGGAAAGTTTACATTAGTACTCCAAACGGAGGTTCCCCGTTTGGAGTACCGCTTGCTTTCATAGACTTCACTCACGAAGTATATTTCACGGCTGCTAGTCTGTCTCAAGTATTACATGCTTGTGGATTCTCATCTGTTTATGTTGCTGGCGAACCTTTAATTGGATTCGACTTACGTTCTTACATTCGCCAAATGATCTTCAGTTTCATCAAACCCTTTGTGAAAGCTGGATATGTTATTGGAACAGGTGGTGGTGGGCGAACTGCTATTCCGCATATTATCGAACCAAGTCTTGTTGCAATTGCATATAAGCCGACCATTTAATTATTACAGCTCAGACAGCTGTCAATTCTTGAGATACATTGCTTGAGAAGGACTATATCTCTCTTCATTGCGGTAATCCATAATAATACAATAGAGTCTAATGCAACAGTCTAAGAACCTGTCGCCATCGCCAATAGCTTTTTCGAAAAACAGCTTTCTTGAACGAATTACTCCTCTTATTCTTACTTATAACGAAGCTCCTAATATTGAAAGAACTCTGCAAAATCTCACTTGGGCTAGCCGTATCCTTATTGTAGATAGTCATAGTACTGACGAAACCATAGAAATTGCTCAGCGTTACCCTCAAGTAGAAATCTGTCAACGAAAATTCGATACCCATGCGGCTCAGTGGAACTATGGAATAGAGAAAGTTATAAGCGAGTGGGTACTCTCTCTAGATGCTGACTATATCGTTACAGATAATTTGCTGCATGAAATAGGGAAATTAGACTTCAACACTCCAATCAACGGGTATTTTTCATCCTTTAAGTACTGTGTTTTCGGTCAACCACTTAGAGGAAGTATCCTACCGCCCCGTCAGATACTTTTTCGTAAGCAGTATTCTGAGTATGTTGACGATGGTCATACTCAGCTACTGGAAGTGGAAGGTTCGTCCGCTTGTTTAAGACACGCTATTTATCATGACGATCGTAAGCCCATTAGTCGTTGGCTGTGGGCACAAGATAGATATATGGCTCTTGAAGCTGAAAAGCTCCAAAATACACCTGTTATCGCCTTGAGTAAAGGTGACCGCATACGCAAACTAAAAGTAGTTGCGCCGTTTGTGATTCTTTTATACTGTCTTGTTCTTAAGGGTGGCGTTTTTGATGGCTGGCGCGGTTGGTACTACGCTCTACAGCGGATGTTTGCCGAAATCTTACTCTCACTTTACCTTATAGAAAAGACAATGAGATCATAATGTTTGATCAACTTTAGGAGTTGGGATAGAGTAATTCAGATGAGTTATACATGAACTACTATTCATATCTCTATTCTGTCGACGAGACTCCATATGAGTGATCGTACTACGTCTCTTAATGCTCGCAAGCTAGACTCCTTATCTTTGTTAGAAAGAGTTTCTATAGGCGTACAAACAATTCCTTTACTTCCAAAGACAAAAAAGGAAATTGCACGTGCCCTTCTCATATGAAAATCCGAAGTGACTAAATAAACATGCTCAATCTGCTGTTGCTCAAACCGCTCAGCCATTGTCGTGAAGTTAGTTACTGTATCACTTGCCCGGTAGTCAAGCTTCAGCCGAGAAAGCGGAATGCCTGCGTCAGTAAATATCTTCGATACTACTTCTGGTGGCGAACCTGTCGAAATCCAAACGTCTAGCTCAGGGTACTGGTGAGCCATCTGCGCCGCAGCAACCTCTCGATCTTGCCCTCCCCCTAGTACAAAGATGGCTTGTGGCGTTGGTACAGCCGCTCGTACCCTATCTAACCTTATCGGGATAGCGAGAATGTATAGCGCGATCGCAATCCCCAGACCCAACAGAACATAGCAAACCTTCAGATACTTCATCACTGTTCAATAAAGCGGCGACTACAACTCACACTTGATCCCAAACTACTGAAAGAGAGCTGCGATCGCACAATCAAAACCCGGCAGCAGCGGCGACTTCAATCTATCTTCCGCTAGCAGTGTAGCGACCAACTGTAGATAAGCCTCTTGCCTTACGATACACTTTAACTTGCTTCAGTCGCCAATCAACAATCCAATATTCCTGAGCGCCATAGAGCGAATATAGCTTCAGCTTCACTTCGCGATCACGCTGCTCGTTTCGGCCTCCTGCAGACAATCACTTCAACCATCAGCTCATGCGCAACAATAAAATGACCCGAAAATGACCCGACTCATTAATACCATTTCTCAATGCGCTGATTATTGGCCCGTACCACATCACAAATCACCGCATCCGTTTCGCTCAAAACAACGTCGGGCGCATCGTAAGCTTTAGCTTTGATATTTGGCGCTGACGTTTAGCTCTCCTATAGATTGCAAGCTAATTGAAATCTTTTTCTTTCATAGAACCTTTATGGTATAAAGTGGCACCTCTCTCTGTTTTTGTGCGCATCAAAAAGCAAATACAGTGAAGAGTCATGTCAGCTTGCCATTTCTCATATCTACTTCCAAGAACAAAATAACAAATCTTGTAATATCACTGTTTCTCTTCTTCTTTGCTTGATTCTTTTTATACCACTTGTTTCTGCTGGTTCAGTTGTTTTATAGAGAAGTGCGTGATATTTTCGTGAAATTGCTAGCAATGACCACCAATTTTTAAAATCTTCTTATAAGCTAATGTTGTCGCTGAAGCGAATACTTGTTTTATAGGGGAATCGATTCAAAATGCGCTTCAACGCTGTTGGCTTTACCAAAGTGATGTGCGCAATAGCGCCAACATTGATCATCACACTCCCTTACACGGCCAAAGCTGATATTCCAATCGAACGGCTTACCGGAAGCACCCGTTCATCTTTGCCTACGTCCGCTCTAGTTGGTAGCTCCGAGCTAACCTTGATTCGGCCTAGCACGCACAAGCGTTGGACACCTTCTCCTGTGACGGCCCGTAGCGTTCCTACCTTTTGGTCAGCTTCTCCTCAGCCTTCGCTAGTTGTGAACCACAGGCCTGCTGCCCTTCCTACGCTAACTTCTTCTCCTCTGTTGACGACGCAAGCGCTAGAAGAAGCGAACAGTCAACTTTTCAACGGATCGGTAACGCAACTAGAAGGAGAATTGACAGAAAAAGAACCAGCAGTAGAAGAACTACAAGAAAGAGAGCCAACAACAGAAGATTCAGAAGCAGTACAAGTAGAGGTAGACATTGTCCAATCTATTCCCTCTCTAGAAGAAATTCAACAAATTCAAAGAGATCTTAGAGGCTTGGACATCCCAGAATCGACACGCAGCCGTCGCAGCGTATATCCGGGGATCACTATTTCTAATCCGTCTGGCTATGGCGCAGATGGTGGTCAGGTCTATGCCGGAATTGGCTACCAGTCTCGCACCCGCTTCAGTGGGGGAAATACCTTTAGTGGTGGTGTGAGAGATGGCACAGCAGGCATTGGCTTCGGCCTGGGCAATGCCAGAGAGTCGATCGGCTTGCAGCTTTCCTACACTGCCGCTAGTTTTGGCGGTAGTCGTGCACCTTTTAGCGGCGGCTTCAACGCTAAGCTACACAAGCAGTTTGGCCAGGGGTGGGCGGTGGCTATCGGGGGTGAAGGCATTGTTAACTTCGGCCGCTTGCCCGGTGATGGCGAAGTTGAATTTAACGATTTTGAAGGTACCTACTATGGTGTGGTTACTAAAACCATCTCTCTAAGAGAAGATTTTTATCAGCCGTTCAGCCGATTAACCCTCACGGGCGGGGCCGGGTCTGGCCGCTTTCGCTCAGTAGACCAAATTGCTAACGATGACTTTGCTATTGGTGTTTTTGGCAGTGCTGCCTTGCAAGTCTTCCCTTCTACTAGCCTCATCACAGAATGGACAGGGCAAGATCTGGCTGTGGGTGTATCTATCGCGCCGTTCCCACATTTTCCGATTGTCTTTACACCGGCTATTCGCGATCTTGCCGGTGAAGGCGATGGCACCCCTCGTTTTGTTCTTGGTGTAGGCGTTTCCCTTTCTGAAATATTCTCACGCCTGGGTCTCTAAGGATTCTTCTCTCAATCGGCTTTGGTGCATACCGCTGTTTGTTATTTCACGACTCCAGTATTCACAACTAGATCTCAAAAAAATGATGATTATTCAATTGACCTGCTACGCAACTACAGCTATTGTTCTGTTGGCTAGCGCTACTACCGCTCAAGCTCAACCCCATCCCAATCTCTCTGATAATGGAGGGACCAATGTCTCTGACATTGGAGGGCCTAATGTCTCTGACATTACGGGTACAGAGACCGCCAGCAGTCGGGCTCAACAGGCTGGGCTAGATGAAGAAGATGTCGAAAAACTTGCTGATGATATTGAAGCAGCCAGCGCGGACTGCTCCAATGGCGGCGACTGTGCTACTCTTTCTGCCCTAGTCAATCAAGCCCAAGACATCCTTCAGCCAGAATAGAGTCCCTTTCTTAGTCCCTTTCTTATGGAGCCGAACGCCGTTCAGTTAGCTCACTATACCCCCGGCCCTGACTATTCGCCGGGGGCGTCGCTGCTTAAGCAGCTACTTTGGTTTTACATTGGCTCTCCCATTGTAATAAGCTACTGGCTACCGTTTTCGGCCCTGAAGGTCAAAATTCTTCGACGCTTTGGGGCCGATATCGGTCAGCAGGTACGTATCAAGCCGGGCGTGCGGGTCAAGTTTCCTTGGCGGCTCAGTGTCGGCGATAGCTGCTGGCTGGGTGAGCAGGTGTGGATCGATAATTTAGCGCCTGTGACGCTGGGGCACGATGTGTGCCTTTCTCAGGGCGTTTATTTGTGTACGGGCAATCACGACTGGAGCAAATCGACCTTTGATCTGCGCTTAGGGGCAATTACAATTGGCCAAAGTGCCTGGATTGGCGCACAGGCTGTGGTGGTGCCAGGGACGAGTGTCGGTGAGGGCGCGGTTGTGACGGTGAATAGTGTCGCCAGTGGTGCTTTGTCTCCCTGGCTGATTTATGCTGGCAATCCGGCGAAGGCAACCAAGCAGAGAATTATGACTTGAATCGTCACGTAAGCAAAGCTAACGACGATGCTCAATGAGTAATGTCTCTATTGATCAAAGATAGAAAGCTGACTGCATAGGCTACCGGATCTTTCTCTTCAGGCAGATTGAGAATATGAGGCTGGTACTGAGCCGGATTTGTGAGCTGTGCTGTCTGGGTTTGGATCTGTTTAGTGACGATTGAAGGCGAGCAGAAGATGTAACGGCTAATACTGAACAAACGCTGTGCTAAAGAGGTAGGGTCGGTATTCTGAAGATTATTCAAGAGCCCTTGAGTGGATTCTTCAAATACTGCTGAATGAATCTCTACTCCCATTTCGTGCCATTTTTGTGTTTGATGCAGTGATTCAGCGGTGAGTACTTTTTCAGTGGCTAATCCTAGGAATAGATCCTTTTTAGAGATGTCAACAGGATCATCTCCTAACCCTTTTACTAAGTTGAGGTCGAGTAGCTTGAGGGTAAACAGTCTGGCGTAGCGGTAGATTTTTCCGTCAAAGTAGATAGGTTCGACTCGGTACGCCTCCGCTGGCTGCTTTAAGAGATGGATGACAGATGCTTTTATTGCTTTTTTGCTCTGAGCATTCAGCACTTTCTGCATCCAGCTTGAGATATCAACTAATAGCTGGGGTTTGCCAATGGTTTCTGTATTGCGTGCGATCGCCTCAGCTGTTGCTGCCAGGTCACCTTCCTGGTAGCCCTCTTCACACTGAATCTCTGTAAACGAATTTAGTAGGTTGCGATAGCGTCTGTACGGACCATCCTTAACGAAGCTTTCAATAACATCACGATAGCGCGACGCCACCTGAGCTGGTGCGTGATGCTCCGTGACATATTGATATCCCAACTGGCCGAGTGAGTGACGCAACTCAGCATTGTTGTAGAGCTTTTCTAATGCTTCAACTAGCTGATGACCATTAAAGTCATCTGGTAGCTTAATCACCACATCGTCAGGATATTCAGCCATTGCTCCGTGACTGTTGATAATTAACGGAAGTTGATATGTGAGAACTTCTAAGGCCGCTCTAGAGGTTTCGCCCCGTGAAAGCGTGCGTAGCTGAACGGCCACATCAGCGGCGGCTAAGTACTGCCGGTAGCTCTGCGCACTCGCAAAGCCCGTGATTTTGATGTTGGCCTCGCTGTTTTCTTTTATGATGGCTTCCAACCGCTGACCATATTCTTCCTTGTTGTTTGACCCCACAAAAACTAAGTGGCAGCGTTTATTGGTTAAAAGGTGAGATCCGAGCCAAGCGCTCAGCAGCTTGTCATTAAGTTTAGTGGGTGCGACAATGCCAAATGAACAAACAACAAAGTCATCTTCTTTAAAACCTAGCTGTTCTCTTGCTTCTTGCTTGCTAATGTCTATTCGCCGAGTATGATGCTGAGGAACAATGTGCCAATCTCTTCCTGCATTTTGTCCATACCACTGTTTAGCAATTTCTCTTGAGTGTTGCGAATGAACAATCACCTCAGCAGCATTCTCTATCACTGATTTATTTATAGGGTAGTGCGTGGTAGCAGCCTCTAAAGTCTCCTCGAACAGCGTTAGCAAGGCTTTATAACCGTGAGATAGATAAAGTTGCTTAGCGAGTACTCCGGGTGGCCCAACGAACGTGTCCATCCAGTTGAGCGCACCGCTTAGATAGAAATCGTGCAAAACTACGACCCCTGGATAGCGCTCTAGTAGCTTAAACATGTGGTGATGCAAAGAGGAATTCCCAAAATGGTATAGCCTGCGATCAAAGTCATCAGCATGCTTGCTAAACCACTCTATTGGCTGCACAGCAGTAGCTGCATTAACGAAGGCATAGTGAGGTTCTACTTTATCTACAACGACCGTAATATCGTAGTGTCGGGTTAAGAAGGGTAGTAATTCAGCGCTATATTCTGCGATGCCAGATTGTGCAGGTGGAAAGGGTGAAACAAATGCTAGACTCGGCTTAGATTCTGTAGGCACAGATACAGCTGGAACCTGTATCTGTGCCTTCTTACTTGACTGTTGCCGATCATGGAGAGCGTCATAGGCTTCAAGTGCTTTCTGAGCAGATGCTTTCCAAGAAAACTTAGTGATTTGTTGTTTTGCAAGCTCACGGAAAGATCGGCGAAATCCTTCATTTGTGAGTCCATTGTTGATTGCTAGAGTTATCTCCTCAACTCGGGTTGAGTCGAATAAAGCGTCGCTACGTCCAATAACTTCAGGAATACTGCTATTGTTAGCTCCGATTACGACAGCGCCGCAATGCATTGCCTCTAGAGCTGGTAGACCAAATCCTTCATGCAATGATGGAAATACAAATAGTTCACACAGATTGTAGAGTGCAACTAGATCTTCTTCTGGGACAAATCCAGTTAGAACAATCTCATTATCAGTTAGCCGATGACGATTGGCTATGGACTTAATGCGATTTCGCTCATGTGGAAGCATAGAGCAAACAATTGCTAGTTGATGACGGCTGCGAACCTCCGAGGATAGCTTGCTGTATGCCTCAATTAGCCCCTCAATATTCTTTCTATAGTCAATTCCTCCCGTGTACATGATAAAAGGTCGATTTAAACAGTAGCGCGTTTGCAAAGTGCGGATCTGTTCAGGTGAGAAATCTATAGTTTCGAACTGATCACCCACTGCCGTAGAAACTGCAACGACCTTGTCTGTGGGCATTTCTAGAAATTCTAATGCTTCTCGGCGCGAGCTTTCAGATATAGCTAGCAGCAGATCGGCTTTTTTAAGTGACTCGATCTTAGTATTGTACCAAGAGCGAGTCACAGCATTCTCTAAATAGGTTTCAGATTTAATAAGTGGAATGAGATCGTAGAGGGTAACGGCAGTTGGCGTCGTTTTATCAAACGTCTTGACAGAGGTAACAGCGTTATCTCCAAGTCCCTCAAACAGGCTCGATATATGAACAATGTCCGGGTTTAACGCGTTGAGCGCATATTCTCTAATCCGTTCAGCTGCCTGACGTCGCCAATGATGACGAGCCTCATGCATACTGACACTATCTGGCATATCGTAAACAAACATCCGCTCAGGTGGAATATAATTGCCGAAATCCTGTCGAATCTGAGCGACAGTGCCAACAAAATTACCGTTGAGCGCCAGCCAAATTTCTCGCTCGCCTGCTTGCTTTGCGATCGCTCTCGTTAAGTCTGTACTATAGCGGCCGATGCCTCGACTACGACTACCTTCTGTCTGACAAGATTGAAGATCAATAACAATTCGCATGGCGCCTGCTTTTTCCTACCGCTTTTGTTCCAATGTTTGTTTTTTTGCTGTTGGCTTTTCTCTGTTCTTCTGAGCTTTTTTCTGACTTTGCCAGTGTCGTTTTATTGTTGAAGGGTTTGCTGAATATCCTTCAAAATACGAGTCGAGCGAGCCGAGAGATCGCTATCATCTAGCTGAGTGCTCTCCCTAACAATGTCTGGGTTGCCGCTGTGAAAAAAGTAGCTTAAACGGTACTGAAGGGTTGGAAACTTATTAACAATCGGTTTAGCAATGCGCCGCAGCTGCGGATGTTCTACCACGACTTTGATCAGCTTGCGAGACAAACTTTTAGGTGATCGCTTAACTTTTCTAGCTATATCCAACCCTTTTCTCAAAGGTGCCGTCACTTTCATAGATCGACTATTTATAAGCTCATGTAGCGCTTTATCGAGCGTCTGTTGCGATCTTTCAAGCGACTGTTTAGATCGTTCTTGTAGTACGAGTTCAGCCTTCAGCGCTCTGACATTTTCTTCTAATGCTGTGATACTCTCATGGGCTTCGTACTCAGAAATACGCTGATATCTATCCCAAAGGTTTGGGGGAACGGCGAAAGCTTGCGCTAGTTCAGGGTGCTCATTTGAAAGATAGAACCTGTTGATGCCATCAAAATATACAAATGAATAGTTTTGCTGCGTGAGTAAACTTTCCCAAATCTCAAAGTCGAGCGTAGCTGTCATCGGTTTGGTGGCTTCAATCACAATAATCCAAGGCCGAAAGCTCGACAGGTCTAAGCCCTTAAGTACAAACCGCTCGCTGCCCTCTACGTCTATCTTAAGAAAGTGAATGTCTGTGACGGTGTGATGGCTAAGAATCGTGGACAGTGTTTGAACCGGCACTTTTAGCTGATGTACGGTGTAGCCATGTTCTTCGGCATGCTGGCTTGCATAGGCTTCGTTCGTCGTTGAAAGCCCCGTATCGACAACTTCAAACAGACGCAGTTCTCCATCATAATCTCCTGCGGCCACCTGCAAATTGATGTCTCTTTGTCGCTGCTCACACAGTTTCTCGTACCACCCAGCCACTGGTTCTATGTTAATACCGCTCCAACCATAGTCATAGAATGCTTTTGTGACCGAATCTTCGACAGGATCGTTTGCCCCTACATCGACGTAGAAACCTGCTTCTACATGCTTGAGCGCTCGCCACAACATGACATCCTCATGATTTTGGGCGTAGGAAATAAATACCATGGTTCAGCTCACCTCAATTACAGGCTGTAGCCAAGCGCTGCCTGCAAACTTTACTTTGTTAACATTGGCGACCTCGAACACATAGGCCAGATCTCTCCATTCATAGTTTTGGTCCATATGAGTTTCAGCATTGACCAAAGCTGTTGACACTGAGTAGTTACCAGGGCCTAAGTTCATTGAAAATTGTATGTTGTATGTGACGGTATCACCCTGGCTGAGATCTTTGACGGCCTGTTGTGTGTGCCAAGTGTTAGTGCCATACATGACCTGTCCTAGCCGGTCTTTGATCATATAGCCCAAAACCATGATGGGTAAGTTTTTCCGAACGTTGACACAAACCTGTAGCGTTACCAAATCACCTACATTCACCAGTTCAGTCGGCTTTCCTGTTGCATCTATGAGTGCAATAGAATCAACTATTGCCTCACCTGTGCCAGAGGTTGTTTGCAGATTATCTGCGTCGACTTTCTTGACGCTAACCGTTGCCCGCTCTTTGTCAGCAATCAGCGCATTGTAGTAATCCATCACAGCAGAGGGCTTACCATCTTGTATGACTTGACCATGATCTAGCAAAATAGCTCGGTTGCAGAGGCTTTGGATCACATTAGCGTCGTGAGAAACAATCAGTAAAGCGCTTCCCTGTTGCTGAAAATCTCTTATGCGGTTGAAGCTTTTGTGTTGAAAATAAGCATCGCCAACAGAGAGGGCTTCATCAACAATTAATAGGGCGGGCCGAAAAGCGGTAATCACTGAAAACGCTACTCGCATCTGCATGCCACTAGAGTAGGTATTGACCGGCTGGTCGAAATACGTGCCTACTTCTGCAAACCGTTCGATTCTATCTATGACGCTCTCAATCTCAGCCTGTGAGAACCCCATCAACCCTGCTGAATGAAAAGCGTTTTGACGGCCCGTAAAATCGGGATTGAATCCCATTCCCAGCTCTAAAATAGATCCAATGCGACCGTTAACGCTGACTGTGCCTGTGGTGGGTTGCTGCGTGCCTGTAACAATCTTGAGAAGCGTACTTTTCCCCGCACCGTTTTGACCCACAATGCCAATCGCTTCTCCTGGTTCGATGGCAAAAGAGATCCCTTGAAGAACACAGTGCTGGGCAATAGGCTCGATGGGCAATCCAGTCCAAGAAAGCACTCTTGCAAGTTCAGAACGATATTGGGTGTACGTTTTCGCCAGATTGTCTACTTGTAGAACAGGTTGATTCATAGTACGTCTACCATTTCACTGCTAGCCCGGCGAAAGAGTATCAACGACATTCGAAGTAGAACAAGCGAGATTAGCGTGATACAGCCTAGCGCTATCCAGGTTGGTGGTGTATTGAACAAAATAGCGTTTTGAAAAGACTGCACAATCCAGTACATCGGATTAAGCCGCATAAAAGGAAGAACCGCTTTGGGTACGATACTAGCTGGGTAAACGATGGGTGTAAACCACCAGCCTAACTGCAAGACGATGGGAACAATTTGGCCGATATCTCGAATAAAGACATTGAGCGTGCCTAGAATTAAGCCGATGCCCAAAGATAGCGTTAGCGTAATCACCATCAGTAAGGGCAACCAGATGACGTTATACCCGGGCGTAAATCCCAAAACAATAATAATCAGTAAAATAGAGCCTAACAGCAGCAGATTATTGATCATGGCTGAGCCAGTCACAATCATAGGTAGACAAATACGAGGAAAGACCAACTTTTTGAGCAGGTTACTATTCTCGATGAAAACCGTTAGACATCGGTTAATAACTTCAGTGAAAATATTCCAAGCAAGCGTTCCAGATAGTAAGTAGACTGGATAAGCTAACTTGTTGTCGCTCATGTCGGGTAGTCGGCCCGATAGTACCTGCGACAAAATGAGTGCAAACATAGCGGCCTGAACAAGAGGGTTGATGATCATCCACAGTCCGCCCAGACGGCTGCGGACGAATCGTCGGCGAAAATCAACTTTGATGGACGATAGGATAAAGTACCGATATCGCCACGCAGACAGAAGTAATGACTTCATATCTAGTCAAGACTATCCTAATTGCTACTCACTAATGACTCAGTCTATAGTATCGCGAGTGATTATCGCGATACTATAGACTGGGTCACTTTGCTGAGGTAGACTACGTCGGCCAAAAGCGTTATGTCGCAATGGACAAAGTGCCAAAAGTTCCTTGGGACAAAATGACTCGCGGTTCCTTGCAGGCAGAACCTTCTCTTGGCCTATGCACCCGGGACCCGCTGTCAGGCGTTTGTCTGTTTTTAAGAATCTATGCCGACAGTCTCTGTGCCCTCTTCTTCGCTGTGCTCCCCTTTACTGGTCAATCTGTCGGTGCTCATGAATCGACCGACTGGAATCAGTACTTATGCTCAAAACCTGCTGCCTTTTCTACGCTCATTTAATCCGGTTTTGCTGTCGGCAAATTCTATCTCTGGCTTTAGAATACGCAAAGTTCCTGAAGACATGTCGCCTGCTTATGGCAGTAAGGGTCATTTAAAGCGTCTGTGCTGGCTACAGCGAGAAGTGCCTGCCTACTGTCGTCAGTTGAGTGCCCACCAGTTAAGTGCCCGCCAGTTAAGTGCTCAATTAAGCACTCAAACGTCAGGCCAAGCACTAGGAGCGGCAGCTCAAAGTCTACTGTTCTCTCCGCTACCCGAAGCCCCTCTGTATACTGGCTGTCGATTTGTCGTAACGGTTCACGACACGATTCCTTTACGATTTCCACAGGCTTTTCCGCTGCCTCTCGTCAGCTACTTTCGTTACTACGTTCGCCGCGTTTTACAGCAGGCAGCGCATATTATCTGTAACTCTAGCGCGACAGCTGAAGACATTAAGCGTTTCTACCAGATATCGGCACACAAAATTACACCGATTGCGCTAGCGTACGATCAGCAGAACTTTTGTCCGCTGAAGATGCCGACAGAGAACTACTTTTTGTATATCGGCAGACACGACCGACACAAAAATGTATCCCGGCTGATATCGGCGTTTGCTCAGGTGTATCAGGCCAATCATTGCCTAGAGCTGCGGCTGGTTGGTCCGATAGATCAGCGCTATACGCCTGCGCTACGAGCTCAGGTAGCGTCGCTGGGTCTTGCTAAGTGCGTACACTTTTTGGACTATGTTGACTATCGTGAGCTGCCGGTTTTGCTAGGCGGTGCGATCGCACTGACTTTCCCCAGTCTGTGGGAGGGGTTTGGGCTACCCGTGTTAGAGGCAATGGCCTGCGGTACGCCGGTCATCGCCTCTAACCTGGCCTCATTGCCAGAAGTTACCGGAGACGCTGCTTTACTGATCAATCCTTACGATGTAGACGCGCTGGCGGATGCAATGCGTCAGGTCGCTATTGATGCGAGCGTTGGCGAGCAGCTCAGGCGCGCTGGTCTAACGCGATCGCGTCATTTTAGCTGGCAGAAAACCGGCCAGCAGACTGCTCAATTACTTAAGCAATTCATGTAGTGTGAGATACCCGTTTCCAGATATGATTTGAAAGAATATGAGTGTGACGTTGTCAGTTGTAATTCCTTGTTACAACGAGTTCAAAACGATTGAATCAGTGATTCAAGCTGTGAAGAATTCTCCGGTCAAAAACTGTCAGATTATCGTGGTAGACGATTTTTCTACCGACAATACAAGAAAGCTACTGCAAGAGAAAGTAGAGCGTGACGTCTATCAGGTGATTTATCATCCTCGCAATATGGGGAAAGGGGCCGCTTTAAGAAGCGGATTTGCGGCGGCAACTGGCGATGTTGTGATCGTTCAAGACGCCGATCTTGAATACGATCCGGGTGAGTTTCCATTAATGCTTCAGCCCATTTTGGATGACAAAGCCGACGTTGTATTTGGTTCTCGGTTTCAAAGTGGTCGGCCCCACAGAGTGCTTTACTATTGGCATCAGCTCGGCAATCGCTTTTTGACAACACTGTCAAACATGTTTACTAACATCAATCTGACAGATATGGAAACCTGCTACAAGGCGTTCAGGCGAGAGATTATTCAGTCAATAAAGATAGAAGAAAATCGGTTTGGTGTTGAGCCAGAAGTGACTGCAAAAGTAGCTAGAATGAACTGCCGTATTTATGAAGTCGGCATTTCTTACTATGGACGAACCTACAAAGACGGAAAAAAGATCGGTTGGAGAGATGGCTTTCAGGCAATTTTTTGCATTTTGAAGTATAATCTCCGTCGCCGATAGTATTTATTATTGTACTGGTCCTTGAGATCTTAATAGGGGTGCTTAACAGGGGTGCTTAACCGTATCAAGACAGCCCATGTATCATGATGATTACAAAGACTAAGCGGAATACGATTATTTCGGCCACCCTATTCCTTGTGTGTCTGGCCGTGTATGCTTCCAATGGAGAGACAATCGCGCAAAATGATTCTGTTGCAACAACGCTGTTGGCGCTCAACCTGTTAGAGAATCACACCCTAAATTTTGACCTTCTTCGGGACAGCTATTTCTTTAATTCACTGGGCGCTGCCTATGTGTTTACTGAATCTAGCCGGGGACATCTCACAACGGTCTATCCAATCGGCACAGCTATCGTAACGTTCCCCATTTACTTTTTTGCTTATTTATTCTTGAAAATCTCTTCGGTGCCAGTTGATATCGCCAGCCCGTATTTTGAGAATTACAGACTGCTCTTCGAAAAAGTCGCTGCGACAATCGTAGCGGCTGCCTCGGTGGTTCTCTTCTATCTTTCTTCTCGGTTAAAGTTTTCTTGGCGAGTATCTGCTGTTTTAACCTTTACTTTTGCGTTCTGTATTAACACCTGGATCATCGGCGCTCAGGCACTCTGGCAGCATGGTGCGACTAATCTTTTGCTGTTGATCTGCCTTTTTTGTCTGCTCAAGGCCAATCGACAAACGACGCCAGCTGCGCTGCGCCCCTGGCTGCTTTGTGCAGGTTTTGCCTGTGGCATGCTGCCGGTGACTCGTCAGACGAGCCTGTGTTTTTTGTGGCGATCGCCGCTGCCTGTCTGGCAATACATAAAAAGCGAGTGTCTCCCTTTGTCCTGGGGACAGCGTCAGCTTTGACGGGTGTTTTCTGGAATCTCTATTTCTTTCAGTGGCGGTGTTTCTGATGGAGTTCCTAGCGGTGCTTCTGGCGGCGTTTCCGGCAGTATTCCTGGTAGTCTCTCTGGCGGTTATGCGGTCGGTACGTTTGCCAACAGTTCACCGTATTTATTTAATCTGCAGCACGTGATCACAGCGATGACAGGCGTTCTGATCAGTCCGAGCAGAGGTCTGTTCTTTTTCTCTCCCGTTTTACTCTTTTGTCTGCCTGCGATTTATTTATTTCTCGTTTTGTTTCTGGTTAGAAAGACAGGTGACGATGAAAAGCTATTGTTTGCTCTATTTACGTCCTCTGCGATTCTGATGGCTAGCTACTTTTTCTACGTTGGCTGGTGGGGAGGCTATTCCTATGAGCCTAGATTGCTGACAGATGCTTTGCCCGGACTGGTCTTCCTCTTAAATTATTTTTTGGGGGCTGTTGATAACAGCTGTGCAGCCATACGCCGAACCTGGCGGATGCAGCTAGTGCTGAGCACATTTACGCTGGCAACGGTTCTGTCGCTGGTGGTTCAAGCTGCTGGTGTATACGGACATCAGGTCGGTGCTGACTGGAACGTCATTCCTCTCGATATTGATCGAACGCCAACCAGAATCTTTCGGCTTCAAGATAACCTGATCCAGCGTCACCTGAATTCTCTTTGGGGACGGTTTCGTATTGAACCGATGCTGATTAACAATGCAGTCTATGCTCATAACCTTGCAGGCACTTTTTCAGAGGTCTCGATCTGTAGAAAACGTAACATTTTCGCTGCGTCGCCCTCTTGGCAAACCAGGCTCGATATTGTAGAAGTGCAAGCCCCCGTTACAAATACTGGGCGCTCTGCATGGTATGGCTATCAGTTTGCCCTTCCCAGCGGTGAAGCTAGAGTCAGACTAAAGCTGATCGACAGCAGTGGTAATATCGCTCAAGAGGACAGACTGTATATCGCTGGGATGATTTTACCGGGTGAGACAGTGACGGCCAAGGCCACCGTATCCTTCTCAGTAGATCCTGGCAAATACAGGCTTGTGCTTGATTTTGTCTCGGAAGGTATTGCGGAATTTCCACCGCAAGGTAGAACAGAGCAGTCAGTATTGGACACTGAGCTGTTGATTACAGAAAAGGAATAGACCGCGCGTCTTCATTCGCTATAGACACTATTCGTACTATGGAAGGAACTATTTGTGAGCGCTACTTCACTACCTCAATATTTCGGCAAAGACCTAGAAGCGATGTCTTTTGCTAAGAACTATCACGATTGGATTCTCTCTGAATTTTTGCCCTATATAGGGCCTGTGATCGCAGAGGTTGGTGCAGGTGTGGGCAGCTTTTCTCACTTGCTCTTGCAGGTGGATATTGTTCGCTGCTTGCAAGCCTTTGAGCCTTCTCAAAATATGTATCCCCGGCTAAAAAAGGCACTCAGTTCTGATCGGCAGGCTGAGGCAATTCATGGCTTTTTTGGTCAGAACCAGATAGGTGCAGAGTTTGATTCTGTTTTATATGTCAATGTGCTAGAGCATATCGAGGATGACGCTGTGGAGCTAACAACGGCCTTTAAAACGCTAAAACAAGGCGGCTATTTGCTCATATTTGTGCCTGCGCTGCCCTGGCTGTATAGCAATCTAGATAGAGACGTCGGGCACTTTCGTCGCTATTTAAAGCAAGACCTGATTGAGCTGGTTCAGCAGGCAGACTTCTCTGTCGTTAAGGCTAAATACTTCGATGTGGCCGGTATGATTCCCTGGTACGTCAATTTCGTTTTGCTGAAAAATTCAATCGGTGTTGGGAGTGTTTCTCTTTATGATCGGTGGGTTGTTCCGACGATGCGTTTAGTCGAAGGGCTGGCCACGCCGCCTATTGGCAAAAATATCCTGTTAGTGGCTCAAAAGTAGCTGCGTTTCTGTAATGACCGATGTGACGACCAATGGAACGCCCGATTCGTAATGATGAATTTTAGGACCTTTGTTCTATGCTATTTCAGGAAATGATTTTGCTTCTGGTGTCGGTTGTTGCAGGTGTGACCGGTCAGTTTTTACTCAAAGCTGGCGCGCTAAAGCTAGGGCAAACCACTATCAACAATGCGCTTGGCCACATTATTCACATTGTGGTAACACCAGAGCTTATGCTTGGTCTAGCCTGCTACGCTTTTGGCTCTATTGCCTATATCTTATTGCTCACTAGGGTTGACTTGAGCGTGGCGGGTCCTTCGGTCGCTCTGTCGTACGTTTTATCGGTACTGATAGGATTTTTTTACTTCAATGAAGCAATTCCTGTCAGTCGACTGGTTGGGCTGGGCTGTATTGTCTGCGGTGTTTTACTGGTTGTCTGGCAAAAGTAAGCTAGTCCGCTGCCGACATCTGTTTGATTTGCAACAAAAATCTTATGAAGAAGATCGCTATCGTTCACGAGTGGTTTACCAGTCATGCGGGCTCTGAGAAGGTGGTCGAACAAATTCTGGCGATCTATCCTCAAGCTCACTTATATAGTCTGGTGGACTTTTTGCCGCTCGACCAACGCGATTTTCTTCAAAAAAAGTCTGTAACGACTTCATTCATTCAAACGCTTCCGTTTGCTCAGCGCTCTTTTCGCAACTATCTACCTTTAATGCCGCTGGCGGTAGAACAGTTCGATTTGTCTGAGTATGATCTGATTATTTCTAGTCATCACGCTGTAGCAAAAGGCGTGATTACCCGCCCCGATCAGCTGCATATTAGCTATGTGCATACGCCTTTGCGCTATGGCTGGGAGTTTCAGCATCAGTACCTTCGTCAAAGCGGCCTCGACCGAGGCTTGAAGGGGATGTTTGTGCGCGGTGTGTTGCACTATCTGCGCCTGTGGGATGTTTGTAGTGCTAATCGGGTGGACCGCTATGTTGCGAACTCGCACTACATTGCTCGGCGAATAGAGAAAACCTATCGTCGCTCGGCAGAGATTATTTATCCCCCTGTGGACGTTCAGCGATTTGTTTCAACCGCTCCCCGAGAAAATTTTTATCTTACGGTATCACGGTTTGTTCCTTATAAAAGGGTAGACTTGACAATCTCTGCCTTTAATCGGCTAGGGTTGCCTCTGGTTGTGATTGGAGAGGGAAAAAGTCGCTCAGATTTAGAGAAAACCGCTCAAGATAATATTCGCTTTTTGGGTAAACAGCCCGACCATGTTGTAGAAACGTACATGCAGCGTTGTAGAGGATTTATTTTTCCACCGGAGGAAGACTTTGGTATTACCCCAGTAGAAGCTCAAGCTGCTGGCGCACCGGTGATTGCCTATGCTAAGGGCGGCCAATCCGAAACGGTAATTCACGGTAAAACTGGCCTACTCTTTGATAATCAGTCTGTTGAAAGTTTGGTAGAGTCTGTTCAACATTTGCACAATCATTATGAGCGATTTGATGTAAATGTGCTGCGACAGCAGGCTGCAAAATTTTCAGCTGAAGATTTTCGCAGTCGCTTCAAACACTTCGTAGAGCAGGCTTGGATACAGTTTCATGCCGACGCTCAAGCGAGCAATCGGTAATTGGCTAGACTGCGATGCGTAGCGATGTAAAGAATGCTGACCACTGTTGCATTTACTGGTGGCTGTTGCATGATGGGTACTTGTGTTTAGCCTGGGTTTGGTGCCTGGGTTAATTATCTACTCCTTGTGGCACTCGCCCTGTCAGTAGGCGGCTACCTGTGACTTATGATCTAGATCACCCATAGCCAAGTTGTGTTGCTCTAGGTGTGCCCAGTCAGGTGCGTTAAGCCAGGTGCGTTAAGCCAGGTGCGTTAAGTCAGGTGCGCCAAATCAGGCTCATTTAGGGCGCGCTTAGGGCGCGCTCAATAGATGTCTATCAGAAGTTAAGAATGATACTGTGACGATTTATTCACCCTCCAGCTTTATGGGCGATCGCATCGCTAGCCTCCGCCGTGCGATTGACCCGGTTCCCCATCGCCCTTGGTTAACCCTGGCCGTACTGATTGCGATTGATGTGCTATCTCTTAGCCTGGCCGGGTTTACCAGCGTCTGGATTCGTCTTCTGCTCAACGGTCAGTTTCATCCATCGCTGTATTGGCGGCTGTGGCCACTTACCGGCATCTTTGTTCTAACTTACGCAATTGCTGGACTCTATCCGGGAATTGCAATTAGCCCTGTAGAAGAGCTGCGTCGTCTAACGCTGACGACAACGCTGATGTATCTATTGCTGGGCTCATCTATTTTTATGTTCAGAGAGGTAGAGCTGTATTCTCGTGGGGCCTTTTTGATTGCCTGGATACTATCGCTGCTGCTGGTCATTGTGGGTCGATACGGCGTCAGAGCGCTGTGCGCCCGGCAGGCCTGGTGGGGCTACCCGGTGGTCGTTATGGGGGCCGGAAAAACTGGGGAGATGGTAATTCGCACCTTGCAACGGCATCCCACCCTGGGGTTAAAGCCGGTGGCCATGCTGGATGACGATCCTCAAAAGCACGGCGAGCTGAGCGGTGTGCCAGTCGTTGGCAAGCTATCGATTGCGCCGATTATTGCTAAGGAACTCAAGATTCCCTATGCCATTGTGGCTATGCCAGGGGTCGCTCATCATCAGCTTTTTCCGCTGATAGAACGCTATGGGCGAACGTTTCCTCATCTGATGATTATTCCAGATTTGTTTGGTATGGCCAGCCTGTGGGTTGCAGCCAAAGACCTGGGCGGCGTATTAGGTTTGGAGGTACGTCAGCAGCTGTTTTTGCCTGGCCCTCGGCTGCTCAAAGCGCTATTAGATAAGGCACTGGTTCTTTTTGTCGGTTTGGCCTGCTTGCCGCTAATTGTGCTGATTAGTTTACTGGTGGTGGTTGATTCTTCCGGGCCGATTTTCTACCGGCAGACGCGGATTGGTCGGCGCGGCAAGCGCTTTAAGGTGTGGAAATTTCGCTCAATGGTAGTGGATGCAGACCGCGTCCTAGAGCAGTATTTTGAGCGCTATCCTCAGCTGAGAAAGGACTGGGAGAAAGATCAAAAGCTAAAAGACGATCCTCGAATTACCCGGGTGGGTAAGTTTTTGCGGCAGACGAGTTTGGATGAAATGCCGCAGCTGTGGAATGTGCTGCGAGGTGAAATGAGTATGGTGGGTCCTCGGCCAATTGTTCAAGAAGAGGTGCGACGCTACGGCGATAAATTCAAGCTGTATTTGCAGGTATTGCCCGGTATCACGGGGCTATGGCAGGTCTCGGGGCGAAATAACATTACTTACGATGAACGGGTAAATTTTGACACATATTACGTCAGAAACTGGTCAGTGTGGCTAGATATCTATATTCTGATTCGTACGGTCAAGGTCGTTTTAGCGGGCGACGGTGCCTACTAGAGCAGGCGATCCGGCCCAAGCGACCTAGACTGAGTGATTCCTGATCGCTATTTGAGGCTGCTGGTATGAAAAGTTGCCTTGAGAGGTGTCCACAGGCTTCCGGACTTGAGCGTCAATTGTCTGTGTAAAGGGTATGAACGAAAGCAGCGTTCCTGAAAGATCGGTTTTGTGCCTATGAGTAGTGTTGTAGTGAAAGGTCGTTTCCCGACGCGTCAGCGCTGGTGGCTCGCGAGTTTTATCGGCTTACCCTACTTTATGTACGGTGCGATGCTGATTATGGTTTATTTGCTGGTGACAGCGATGATGCAGCGAGGGCGTAGCGTTTGGCAGCTCTGTGGCCAGACTGGATTTGGCTGGTTAACGGCAGGTCTGCTGCTCAGTTCTAGTTTTGGGATTAACCGGGGCGATGCATTTTTGCAGCTGGCTAATTTTCTACCCTTTTTTGTGCTGTGGGGCGTTTTGGCAACGCATCCGGCGATCGCATTTCGTCCGTTTGCCAAGCTGGAATCGGTGGCGCAGTGGCTGGTGCTCAGCGCTATTCCTCTGTGTGCGATCGCTATTGCAGAGTACATCGTTAAGTTTGAGGGCACTGCTCAATATGTTCGCAGCCTGCCGCTGCCGCAGCGGTTCTTCATCTGGCTGTACGAAGAGCCGTCTTTTGGTCATCGGGCTCACAGCCTGTTCGATCATCCCAATGGATTGAGCGCTTACCTGGTCATGATATTGGGGCTGGGTCTGGGGCTACTCTTAAAAACGCTGGCGGATGGTGAGCAGCGGCCCTTGAAAGCAGTTCCTTCATCTCGATATCGGTTGACTTTGTTGGCGGCAGTGGCGCTGTGCGTAAGTGCCGTTTTCTGCACAGGCTCGCGCAATGGGCTGCTGATTGCGCTGGTGTTAGGAGCGATCGCGCTTTATGCGGCCCGGCGGTACAGGTGGGTTTTGCTCTCAGGGCTGGCGAGTCTTGGCGCGATCTCCGCGGCTGTTGTAAGTTTTGGAATTGGCGGGCGCTCGCTCTCACTGGCTATTTTTACGGGCGATCCGCGTCTGGGCGTCTGGCGTTTAGCTATTGAGATGATTCAAGAGCGCCCCCTGCTGGGCTGGGGCCTGTCTGGTCTGCGCGAACGCTATATTCCTGACAGCATTCCAGGGTACGACAGTATTTTTCATGCTCACAATATCTGGCTGTTTTTAGCCTCCGAATCGGGCATCCCCGTCATGCTCGGCTTTTGCGTTATTTGTGGCACCCTTTGCTATCGGGCTGTTCGCACTTACTTGGGCTCAGATCTGACCGCCAGCAATAGAGCCGTTCTCTTTAGCTACCTGCTCGCGTTTTCGGCCTGCCTGATGTTTGCGCTGTTTGACGTTGTTTTGCACGATGCTCGCCTCAATATTCCTGCGTGGGGCTTACTGGCTGCGCTCTACGTAATGTCACGCCCAGCGTATAGACGCGCCAGTTAATGGGTGTGTTAGTGGTGGTGGCTCAGCAGTGGTCATTTGATACCGATAAAGCTGAGTCGGGTTGGTATACTCCATCAGAAGAGTGACCGCCGCTAAGGAAAACGATGTCTCAATCTATCGCGTCTCAATCGATTGCCGAACCGACTGCCGAATCGACCGATAAAATTGTCTATACCTTTACAGACGAAGCGCCCGCTCTGGCGACGGCCTCTTTTCTGCCGATTGTAGAGGCCTTTACCCGCACGGCGGATGTCGCTGTCGAACTGAGCGATATTTCTTTGGCCGGGCGGATTATTGCTAATTTTCCTGAGAACTTGACCCCTCAGCAGCAAAAGCCGGATGCGTTGGCACAGCTGGGCGCACTGGCTCAAACGCCAGCGGCCAATATTATTAAGCTGCCGAATATTAGCGCGTCGGTGCCGCAGCTGTTAGGGGCGATCGCAGAACTCCAAGCCAAGGGTTACAACGTCCCCAACTACCCAGCCGAGCCGCAGACCGAAGCGGAAGCTGTGGTGAAAAAACGCTACGCCAAGGTGCTCGGCAGCGCGGTAAATCCGGTGTTGCGCGAAGGTAACTCTGACCGGCGAGTGGCTACTGCGGTAAAAGAATACGCCCAAAAGCATCCTCATAAAGTAGGCAATTGGACCGCTAAATCTAACTCTCATGTCGCCCATATGGACGCTGACGATTTTTATGGTAGCGAGCAATCTGTTGTCATTGAGCAGGCGGGCAGTGTCAAGATTGAGCTAGTTGCCGCTGACGGTAGCATTACGGTGCTCAAAGAAAGCACGCCCGTACTGGCTAAAGAAGTCATTGACGCGGCAGTAATGCGGGTAAAGGCGCTTAGAGCCTTTTATGAACGCGAGATGGCGGCTGCCAAAGAAGAAGACATTCTACTCTCACTGCATGTAAAGGCCACCATGATGAAGGTGTCTGACCCAATTCTGTTTGGGCATGCGGTGACTACCTACTACAAAGATGTTTTTACTAAGTACGCTGACACGTTTGCTGAACTAGGCGTGAATCCTAACAATGGTTTAGGCGATGTATATGCCAAGATTCAGACCCTACCAGCTGATCAGCGCGATGCGATTACTGCCGATATTCAGGCGACCTACGAGCAGCGACCTCGACTAGCCATGGTGAACTCTGATAAGGGTATCACCAACCTCCATGTGCCAAGCGATGTCATCATTGATGCTTCTATGGCCGCCGCGATTCGCGCTTCTGGCCAAATGTGGGGCGCAGGCGGTGAACTCCACGACACCAAAGCCCTGATTCCCGATCGCTGCTATGCCACGATGTACCAGGCCTGCATTGACTTTTGCAAGCAAAAAGGAGCGTTTAAAGTCAAGAAAATGGGCAGCGTTTCTAACGTAGGCCTAATGGCCCAAAAAGCCGAAGAATATGGCTCTCATGACAAAACGTTTGAAATTGCAACAGCGGGCACGGTGCGAGTGGTCGATGATGCGGGGAATGCGCTGATGGAGCATGCCGTGGAAGCCGGAGACATTTGGCGAATGTGCCAAACCAAGGACATCGCGATCAAAGACTGGGTAAAGCTAGCGGTGACACGGGCCAGTGCGACCGGGCTGCCGGCCATTTTTTGGTTAGACGAAAACCGCGCTCACGATGCCAATATTATTGCTAAGGCGTGTCAGTACTTGGCCAATCACAACACGGTCGGATTGGATATTCAAATTATGCCGCCGGTTGAGGCGATGCAGTTTACCTGTAAGCAAATTAAATCTGGCAAAGATGTTATTTCAGTAACTGGCAACGTTTTGCGAGACTATTTAACCGATTTGTTCCCTATTTTAGAGTTAGGAACCAGTGCCAAGATGCTGTCTATCGTGCCGCTTCTAGCCGGTGGTGGACTGTTTGAGACTGGGGCAGGTGGTTCTGCGCCCAAGCATGTACAACAGTTTTTACAAGAGGGTCATCTGCGCTGGGATTCATTAGGCGAATTTTTGGCGCTGGCCGTGACGCTTGAAGAGCTAGGCCGTAAAACAGGCAATCGCAAAGCGGTTGTTTTAGCAGATGCACTTAATCAGGCGACGAGCAAACTGTTGGACAAAGACAAGTCTCCTGCTCGCAAGGTGAATGAGCTAGACAATCGTGGCAGTCATTTTTATCTGGCGCTTTACTGGGCGCAGGCTTTAGCCAGACAAGATGAAGAGCTTGAGCTGAAAGCTCGCTTTGAGCAGCTCGCTCGGCAGCTGGATGAAAATGAACAAACAATCCTGGCTGAGCTCGCCGCCGCTCAGGGGCAGCCGGTAGATATTGGTGGGTATTATTTGCCTGATAGAGATCAAGCTACTAAAGCGATGCGTCCAAGCGAGACGTTTAATCGAACAGTGAGTAGCCTGTCGGTGTAAGCGGTTGTGTGAAAACTTGTTCGTATAGAATGCTATATGCAACAGTATGCGATCACTGTCGCATAGGGCTCTGATCTTCGGCTGTTGTTGTGTTTGAAGCGTGTGAAGCTAGAGTTTATGCAATTGCTGTGTCAGGCTTCGTATTACTTCAAAGTTACCTTGAAGTAGCGTAATTACTGAAAACTTGTGCCAGAGTGCGATATCTAAAGTTTGAGTTATTAATTTCAGTGAATTTGCTTCTAAGGACAAAAACAACTTCTTTAAGGCCTTCTATGCTAGAAGAACAATCAGAATTTTTCCGCTGTATTACTTCTATCTGATTCTCACTTTTCTGATTTTGCCAGCGCTAGCAGGTCAGGAAACTGCTGATTTTTCTACCACCTGGTACTGGTGGGCCAATCTGCAAAACATTGCTCAAACCTTGAACTGGTCTTGGGATGGTCCGGTATTTTACTGGTCGCTGGCGGTAGAAGAACACTTCTATTTGTTTTGGCCTCTGCTGGTCTATTACTTGCCGCGTAAGCAAGTTGCGATCGCCTCTTTCTTTCTCATTGCGCTTTCGTTCATCGTTCGCATTTTCATGCTGAATAAAGGTATGGAGGTCTTCTACTTCACGCTCACTCGCCTAGATGCGCTGTCTTTGGGAGCTCTGCTAGCCGTATTTGAACCTCAGCTGCTACGCCCTAGTCAAAAAAACAGACGCTTATTTCTCTTCTCTCTGTTTTTGGTGGATATCCCTCTGACGCTCATTTTTGTCCTTGCGGCAGGTAGAGGCAGCCTTTGGGTCCTTGCGGTGAAATACCCGATGACAGCACTGGTGTACACCTCGCTGATTGGCTTTTCTATCACAACAAAGAACGATTCTATCCTCAGAAAAGTCTTTGAAAGTCAGGCGCTACGCTTTGTCGGTAGCATCAGCTTTGGGTTGTATGTGTATCATCTGCTGTGCTACAGCTGGCTAGATACGCTTGTTCCGAACAGTCAGCCTTTACTGATGATGCCGCTTGCCTTTTTGTTTTCAGGTGCGGTGTCCTACCTGAGCTTTCTGCTGTTAGAGAAGCCCTTTCTTAAGCTGAGGCGCTTCTTCCCCTATCAGAAAAAAGTAACGGCGTAGCGGCTGCTTGTTTGTAGCTTATCTCACATAGAGATAGCTATATAGCCATCTCTATGTATCTATCTCTATGTAGCCGGATTCCTGCGTGCTAGATGTGCCAGCAATCGTCCGTAAGTATGGGCGAGTAAACAGCGCTATATAATGGAAAGCTGATAGCGAAGCACCCCGAAAAACGTATGGATAATATTCAAGTTCTCGAAGGGCAAGCGGCCGCCGCTGCTGTGGAACGGCTAAACTCTATTGTCACTATCGCGTCTGGAGAAGAAGGATCTCCAGACATTGCGCTGCTGAAGCAGGAGAGTGCTGTCGTTGCGCCGGTGGTTCATAAAGGCACGCTGACAGAAGAGATTTTGCAAAAGATGTTTGAGGCGGCAAAGACAACGGGTGCTACGTCGATGACGGCGGTAGGTCTTTACAGCGCTGAAGAACAACATTGCTACCAGGTGCCGATGACTTTGGATGCGCTTAAGGCACTTCGCGGAACGTCTTGCGGCGTGATTAATTTTGTTCTCTTTTCTGATTCGCCAGAAACGGGTGAACCTGACTGGCTCATCCTGTTTGACGATCAGCTTTACATTGGCTACGGTCCTCAGGACTTTGTGAGTGCGCTAGTGGGTGATATTGACGGTGCCTATAAGGCGATTGAAGCGCGGCTAAATCAGCTGTATAAAGATGCTCAGGGCGATATTCCTGGCTATGCTAAAGCGGAGATCGACCGGATGGGTCAATATCTTGATGCCGCGCTGGGCAAGCTGACGAATGACTATGCGAAAGCCAATGTGGGCGATCGCGTCTTGGTTGTGTAAGTTGGCCGTAGCTGGTCGCAGCTGAGCGCAGAAAATAAATTCCGGTTCCCTCTCCCACAGGAGAGGGCTAGGGTGAGGGTCGCCAGCGTGTTGTTCAGACGCAGATTCCTGGTATCAAATTACAGCATCAAATCACAGCAATGCGATCCTGTTTTGCTGCTGGTGTTCTGGAAATACCTGCGCTAGCGCGCTGTCATTAAGCCCGAACTGTTGAGCGAGCAAAGACATCAATACATCTCGGAAATCTGTGGTGATCGCCAAGTCGCGCGATTCGTGCTGATTGGCTTCGCTAAGGCCCGGCCAGTCGCCGTAGATCTTACCGCCGCGAACGCCGCCACCGAGCACCCACATCGTATTGCCATGACCATGATCGGTGCCGCCGTTGCCGTTCTCAGCAATGGTGCGGCCAAATTCTGACATAACAACGATGGTGGTGTCTTGATATATTGGGCCTAGCTCTTCGGCCAGCGCCGCGAGCCCGTAGCACAGCGGTGTCAGCTGACGCTTGAGCGTGGCTCGCTCATTGACATGAGTGTCCCAACCGCCGAGCTCCATAAAGGCAAGCTGCGTGCCAGCATCTCCTTTCATCAGCCGGGCCAGTGAGCGAGCGGTATTGGCAAACCGTTCAGGCGTCGGGGCTCCGCGTGAGGCTTCCATCCCCTCTTCAGCCAGTTCTTGAATGAGTACGCCCTGTGCCTGGCGACCTTCTTGATAGGCTCTGGCGATACGACTGTCGCTGGTGTAGAGCTGATCGAAAGGTGTGCGGGTATCGGCATCGGCCATGGGAACCGCAGGGGTGCCAGCGTTGTTGACTCCCAGGTTAGACACAGATTCTGTTCCTTTAAAGATCAGTGGTAGCGTGCCCCCTGCTCCCATATTGAGGGCCTGCGTATTGGTGCCATCGGGCAAAACCGCGAGCAGTCGATTGAGCCAGCCGTCACTGGTGCGATTGTTTCCAGGGGTTCCGTTCTCCAGGTAGTCTTGAGCCTGAAAGTGAGATCGGGTGACGTGGGGCGAGCCTGTAGCCTGCACAAAGGCCAAATTTCCCTCTGCCCATTCGGGCATTAGCGCTTCTAGGGAAGGGTGTAGGCCAAACTGCCCGTCTAGGTCGAAGGCTCCGTTGTTTTCGCCAGGTTTTGCGATCGCAATTGAAGGCCGTGACTTGTAGTACTCTTCTTCCTGGTAAGGGACAACAATGCCTAGCCCGTCAGCGGCTCCGCGCAGCATGACGACGATTAGTCTGGGCATATTGGCGGCTTTTGCCTGACTTTGCCATAGCCAGCCGTGGGTACTTGCGGCTAGTCCTGAAGCGCCAAACAAAGCGGCCTGTGTGAGAAAACGACGTCGTTTCATGAGATTTCTCAAAAGGTTAAAGGGATTAGGTTAGGGGACTCAAAAGATTAGAGCCTTAGAAGAAGTGGTAGAAGCAGCGGCAGCGGTATAAAGCCGCATTTGGAGTGAAGAGGAATGCCTATCGGTACATCATTTCAGGGCTAGCTAGCACCAAAGCTGGCTGCATGCCGGGCGGCGAGCTATCGACCACTGAGCGAGTTTCAGCCGAAAACTGGTCGCCAAGCGTGGCTAGCAGCTCAGCCGCTGGTGGTTTGGGATCTTTCATATTGGCGACTGCCCTCGCAAACCCGACCCGTCGCAGCATAGCATCGGCGTTGAGCCAGGCAGATTCTACCTGTGCATAGCCATCTGGCGTACGGCATCGGTACAGCGGCATGCCTAACTGGCCCATGCCGCCTAACAGCCGCTGCACGTCGTTTTCTTCAGGGTTGGATAGCTTGACCGCGCGGGCGATAGAGAGAATGTACTGGTAAGGGGTTTTGAATTTGGTTTGGTAGTGCTCGGTGGCCCAAAAGGTGTCGTCTGTAAAGAGCGATCGCAGTACTTCTCTGATGCAGCCATCGGTTTCTTTGAACCGGTTAGCCAATCGATTAACTAGGCCTTCGGGCGGCTCGTCGCTGACAAAATATTGAGCCAGCTTATAGCTAATATGTTGCGCGGTAGACGGATGCTGCGCCAACAAATCGAGCGCTTTTTCGCCTTCTTCTATACCGCCCCCTGGAATGGACTCACCCAGCAGCGTTTTGTCGCTACTGTCGTGTCGCCTGGGCACAAACTGAAAGCCGCTACCGTCATGGTTAGCGCGGTTCTGGCGAACCAGCCCCCACCCGGTGAGAATGCGCGTCAGGCTCTCGACGTCTGCCTGGGTATAGCCACCGTCAACGCCCATCGTGTGCAACTCCATTAGCTCACGTGCGTAGTTTTCATTGAACCCCTTGTACTGGCCCTTTGCGAGCTCGCTAGCTGGATCGGTATTGCGCCAGTTATCCAGATAGAAAGACATTGCAGGGTGCTTTGCGGTTGCTCCCAGCAGGTCTCTAAACTTACCGAGTGCCAGCGGGCGAAGTACCGTTTTCTCGTATACGCCTGCCCACAGTCTGGTAATTCCCTTACCGATATACACATTAAAGTGATTGAACCAAAAGTCAGTCATCACTTCCTGTAGCTGGTTCGGGTTTTCTAGTGCCTGACGCATTCTGGCGTGCAAAGACTCTTGTGCGACCTGTCGCTGCTTTTTCCTAGCCGCTTCTCGCTGCTGCTGTGAAGCTCCTCTTTCTGGCGGTCCATACTGTTCGTGTATATCAACCGGCGTCAGACTGAGTGTTGAGAGGTTTTGAAGCGGCCCGGTCAGTGTATCGGGCGCGGCGTTGTCGTCAGGAGCTAGCTGCGCTTGAATGTATTGCTCAACGCCCATACGCTCAACCCGCTGACGATCGCCAGGTCTGGGGCCCAGGCTCAATCGGTCTAGAACATGCGTGATTTTTTGTGTGTTATCCACGGCCATTCCAGCAGTATCAACTTTCGCCACCCTATCGTATCGATCCTATCGTATCGATTTCATTCTATTGGCTTAACCGAAGGGTGACCAAAATGCAAACTGGACCTGCCCCAATCCTGACGGTGCCCGCTTCTACCAGTCAGCACCTGCCAGATAACTGTGAAGCATCCTTTGTAGCGGCTCTAAAACGGCATACCGCTTGCCGAATCAATAGAGGCGCCTCCCTGGTGTGGTTCAATCAGATAGGGCTTGGATACTGTGTTTGCCCAGTCGTACCTTGCTTTTTTGTTTGTTACGCCTTCTGTCGCGGGTAGGGTTGCATGAAACTCATTAAGAGAATAGAGCTCGCATTTGAAAAGGTAATCTGGAACTTTCGTTTCTTTGTGCTGCTGCCTGTGGTGTTTGGGCTGTTCAGCTCAGTTAAGTTCTTTTTAATCGGTACGCAAGATATTTGGGCCGGGCTGAGTCTTGAGTTTAATATTGCTGATCCTGAAGGCGATATTACGAATAGAATCGTTTCTTACATTATTGGCGGTATCGACTACTATCTGATCGGAATTGTTTTATTGATTTTTAGCTTTGGGATTTACGAGCTATTTATTTCCAAGATTGATGTTCGGCTGCGTGAAGATATCAACCTGCTGCAAAGTGAGTCTTTAGAGGCACTTAAGAGCAAGCTGGTTAAAGTGATTGTGGTGGCGCTGATTGTTAATCTCTTTAAAAAAACGTTAAGTCTCGATATTTCACAGATGAGCGACTTGATATATGCCTCGCTAGCGATTCTGTTGATTTCTGCTAGTAACTATCTGTTGCATTTACAAGCATCCGATACGCCCGATCCTGACGATTGAGCAATAGAAAAGTCATTGAGAGAATAGGATTTTCCTTTAGCCTCGTTGGTCAATAATCGACTGGCAAGTAGTTACTGGCAAATAGTCTGTGGATAACTAACCACGCTTGAGTGCGAGAGTGAGGCCATCTCCAATAGGCAGCATGCTTAGCTCTATGCGCGGGGCTTGACGAAGGGTTTGGTTCAAGTGTCGTAGCGCTACCGTATCTTCATCATTCACTTCCAAATCAGCCGTTCTGCCTCCCCACAGCACGTTTGACGGAGCTGGGGCAAAACGTCTGATTCGCGGAGAGAGACAGAAAGCAGGTAGTGCTTGTTGTCTTACACCTGCGATGTCTCGTCCAAAATAAATCGAATATACGGCGCGTAGAGATCGGGCTCAAGTAGGAAAGAATCGTGCCCTTTATCAGAGTGCACTGTGATGTGTTTCACGGCCATGTTTGCTGCTTCAAGTGCCTTGACAATCACGCTTTGTTCTTCTGGGTAGAAACAGACGTCAGAATCGATGCTGAAAATTAAGTACTCTTGGTGAGTGCACTCTGCAAAGAGTCCAGGCTGCTGAGCGTTGAGGCTAAAGCGCTGCCACATATCCATAATTCGCAAATAGCTGTTGGCATCAAAACGATCTGCAAACTTTGTTCCCTGATAAAACATGTAAGATTCAATCGGGTTAGAGAGTTTGTAGAACTTTCCAATCGGTTGTTCTACTGTAATCTCTTGTTTAGCTCGTTTTTCCATCATGTCTAAAGACACGAAGGTTTTGTGAGAGATGATACGAGCGAGCAGTAAGCCTTCTTGTGGGGCGGGGCCGTCGTAATAGTCGCCACCTTGAAAGTGAGGATCGTTGCGAATGGCTAAAATTTGCTCAAAGTTATGCACGCGGTGCAGTACGGTTGTTTTTAGTCCGGTGGCAATGGGCACTACTTTCTTGACGCGGTGTGGGCGACGGGTGGCTAGCAGCATAGAGAGCATGCCGCCCAAAGAGCTGCCTACAGAGGCATGGAGGCAGTCAACGCCTAGAGAATCTAGTAACAGAAGCTGGCTACGAACAACATCCCAAGCGCTAACCTGGGGAAACTGACTGCCGTAGGGCTTGCCAGTTTGGGGGTTGGTAGAATGTGGTCCGGTAGAACCGTAGCAGCCGCCCAAGTAGTTGGCGCAGATAACAAAGTAGCGGTCGGTATCGAAGGCTTTGCCAGGACCAATAAAGCTATCCCACCAGCCGAGAACGCATTCTTCTTTCCAAAAGGGATCGGCTGCGGGAACGGACGAGTTTATACCAGCGGCATGCTGGCTACCGGTGAGAGCGTGAAAGACCAGAATGGCATTGCTGGCATCGTGGTTGAGCTGGCCGTAGGTTTCGTAGGCGAGCGTAATCGCATCGAAGGACTCGCCCGAGTCAAGATAGAAGGTTTCGTTGATATGGAAAAACTGGGTTTGGACGGGGCCGATACTCATGGAAAGGGTGGGCGATAATTTGTAGCGTTGGGTGTGGTGTATCCTGGTTGAGACATTCCACACCCGTGATTTATCGGCTGTTGTACTAAGTTGCTTGACAGTTGTTTGGCAATTGTTAGCTCGCTAACGCTTGCTTTAAGTCGTTGATGATATCTTCCACATCTTCGATGCCGATGGCTAAGCGGACTAGCTCGGGCCCGATGCCTGCACTTTCTAGGTCCGCATCTGACAGTTGAGAGTGCGTGGTGGATGAGGGATGAATCGCGAGACTTTTAGCATCGCCAACGTTAGCCAAATGCGAGAACAGCTTGAGCTTTTCAATAAAAGCCTTACCCGCATCCATGCCGCCTTTGATACCAAAGACGACCATCGCGCCGTAGCCGCTCTTGAGGTATTTTTGAGCGTTTTTGTGCGCTTTGTCGGTTTCTAGGCCAGGGTAGCGAACCCACTCTACGCTGGGCTGCTGCTGTAAGAAGTCGGCAACTTGCATAGCGTTTTCGCAGTGGCGCTGCATCCGCAGGTGCAGCGTTTCGACGCCCTGCAAGAAAATCCAGGCATTGTCGGGAGAGATGCAGGCACCAAGGTTACGCAGGGGGATCAGGCGCATGCGTAGGATGTAGGCGAGCGGTGCCAAAGGCCCCTGATCGTGTGCCCAGCGCAGGCCGTGGTAGCTGTCGTCGGGCTCACTCATGAGGGGGAATTAGCCGGAGGTCCAGTCGAATTTGCCGCTGTCTACTACGATGCCGCCGATGCCGGTGCCGTGGCCGCCGAGCCACTTGGTCAGTGAGTGAACGACGATGTCTGCGCCGTGCTCTATGGGTCGGATAAGGTAGGGGGTAGTGAAGGTGCTGTCGACAATGAGGGGGATGCCGTTTTCGTGGGTGATCGCACTAATTGCTTCCAGGTCAGCAACTTCTAAAGCCGGGTTTGTCACCGTTTCGCAAAACACCAGCTTGGTCTTTTCAGTAATGGCACTGCGAAAGTTTTCAGGATCGCGCGGGTCTACCAAGTTTACCTTTAGCCCAAACTGCGGCAGGATGTTCTTGAACATTGTGTAGGTGCCGCCGTAGAGCGTGTTCGCCGAGACGATTTCATCGCCTGCCTGGCAGATGTTAATAATGCTATAAAAAATAGCGCTGGTGCCCGAGGCGAGCGCTAAAGCGCCTACGCCGCCTTCCATCGCCGCGATTCGCTTTTCGAGCACGTCGTGGGTCGGGTTCATCAGGCGTGTGTAGATGTTGCCCAGCTCTTTGAGGGCGAACAGGTTAGCGGCATGCTCAGTGTCGCGAAACTTGTAGGCACTGGTGCGATACACCGGGACCGCGCAGGCCATTGTGGTGGGATCGGCCTCCTGTCCGGCGTGTAAGCATTTCGTTCCTAAACCGTATTCTGCGCTCATAAAAACCTTCTCTACAGTGTCGATAAATTAGTGTCGATAGACTGTAGATTTTAGCTTGAGTCTGTTTCAAAGTTGGCGATCGCCTATATATTCTTCACAGCCTTCAATTTGGTAGGAGACCTCAATCATGACTGCCCTTTCGCCCCCAGGTTTGACGCGTTCTTTTAATAGCTTCAAAAAGCTTCAGCGATCGCTGCGAGGGAAGGTTGGGCGTGCGATCGCTGATTACAGCATGATTGAAGCGGGCGATCGCGTCATGGTGTGCGTCTCTGGCGGTAAAGATTCCTACGCCCTGCTAGACATTTTGCGGCATCTACAGCGCCATGCGCCCATCAATTTCGATATTTTGGCCGTAAATCTAGACCAAAAGCAGCCAGGGTTTCCTGCGCACGTATTGCCAGACTATTTTGAATCGATTGGGGTGACATACCGGATTGTCGAACAAGATACCTACAGCACCGTAAAGCGCGTGATCCCTGAAGGTAAAACGATGTGCAGCCTGTGTTCTCGCTTGCGGCGAGGCGTCTTGTATCGGGTTGCTGCTGAAGAGGGCATGACTAAAATTGCTTTAGGTCATCACCGTGATGACATGGTAGAAACGCTCTTTTTAAACATGTTTCATGGCGGCAAGCTGAAGTCAATGCCGCCGAAGCTATTGACAGACAATCGTCGGCATATTGTGATTCGGCCTTTGGCCTACTGCGCGGAAAAAGAGCTGGCGAAGTACGCTCGCTACCAGCAGTTTCCCATAATCCCTTGTACGCTGTGCGGGTCCCAGGAAAATTTGCAGCGCGCTCAGATTAAACAGATGCTACAGGACTGGGAAAAGCAGTGGCCTGGTCGCACGGAAACCCTATTTCGTAGCATGCAAAACATTGTTCTTTCTCAGCTAGCTGACAATACCTTATTTAACTTCAGCCAGCTAGAAAGTGATCCAAACGCATAATATGCAACGTTTTGAACTCTTACAATATCAATTGTGTTATCGCGTCTCAGCAAGCCTCTTAGAATTGTGTTGTCGAAGTTTTCGTCTGTCAGCAGTTTCAAGAGGTTGCCTGATCTCTTTTACGTGCGAGTAGTCTATGCCGAATGTTTTGTGCGTCTGGCCTTGACTCATTCATTTCTTGTACTGTCTCAGCTTGCTGACGACGATTTTCTAGGTAATTGTCCACTGCTCTTTGATGATCAAGGTAGAAGGCAATCGTGGCATACACATCTGCTAGCTTGAGTGAGGGATAGCGATAGACTATTTCTTCAGCCGTTGTGCCTCTATTAAAAGTACCTATTACTGTATCCAGAGTGACCCTGGTCTTACCAACTAGCACTACGTTGTCAGCATTTATTTCCAAAGGTAGCGGTTTAGCGACAATCGTGAGTGACATAGAGTTTTACTGGAGATAAACGCCTGTACCTATAGCTAAATCATTTAGCTAGATTCTTTGAAAAGGGCCTTGAATTACACATACCATAGCAAATAGTCTGTAGAAAGTAGTTGAAGATTTAGCCTTGCAGATAGCGCGTAAGGCGTTGTGGCATACCTGTGATCGCACCTAAAGAAGCGGTTTCTGTTGCCGGATGGTAATCCGTCGTCGGTACCTGTAAGGTTGCCCTGTTGATGGCATCTTACTGATGCCTGTTAAAGATGCTTACTCGTTCAAAATGATTATCAAAATGATTAAGAGCGATACTGCATGGCGGGTTAATTGTTTACAGCTCAACGAACAATTATAGTTCATGAATTATGGGTTTTACGGTTTAGCCCAGCGTAGTTTTTACCCCTGCTGATACCACTGTCAGAGGCAGTGATGCTTCCGCATTCGAAGGACCAGTTGCTAGCACAGGCACAGCGCAAAGCTAACCAACGAGATGTGTAACTTACTAAGATAGCTCGTTGTGACTGCGTTTTGACGCACCGCCTAAAGTCACCAGAGGGACTGTCGAGTAACCGTCTACGCAGTCTCGATATTTTTCTTATCCTGGCTCATTCTCTTATCTATAGAGTCTGCCCGGTTGCTTAGAACACTTCTGAAATTTACCGTCTACGGCTCACAAAGCAACTCGACTAGCAAAAGGGCTTAACGTACTAGACCTTTTGCTATACCTCTCCTAGCTGCTTAGCAGAAGTGAAAAGCCATGTCTACCACCTCCAAAACAGTCTTCAGAAGACTCGTCTTCTGGTTAACCCTCGAAATTGTTCTCAACCTGGTTGGGCTAGATAACTTAGCTGACTATAGCGAGTTCATTGCAGCCCAAACGGGCAGAAACTGGCCGGAGCGATCGATGAGTTGCAGTCTATCTTTAGATAGTCTTCAGTCTGTTTAGGCCGCGTTCCTTGGTGCCAGTCAGAACAGACCGGCTCATAAATAGCTTTTGCCACCTGAATAAGTATTGAATTTTTCTGAATAGTATGTTTGTATTGATTCAGCTGTAGCGCTTTCTGATGGAAATCTACTTCTAACGCAGTGAGTGCTAGCCGCGTGATAACGATATCCGAGGAAAATCTCATGGCTCTAAAAGATCAGATCGGTAGCTTTTGCTGGTGGAGTTTGATGACGACGGACGTTGAAAAAGCCAATGACTTCTATCAGAAGCTGTTTGACTGGACGCTAGGTGAACTTGAAATCCCAGGTGAAGACAATACGACTATTTATACGGCTAGTAAAGGCGGATTTGGCAATCCTGTGCCCTTAGAAAAAGACTTTCCGGCTCCCAGCCACTGGATTCCTTTTGTTACTGTCGAAAATGTCGATCAGACCTGTGAGCAGGTAGAGGGCAAAGGCGGCAAGGTGTGCGTTCCAGCGTTTGATATTCCAACGGTGGGTAGAACGGCTGTCATTACCGATCCGGCAGGCGCGGCCTTTCACCTCTTCACGCCAGAAGATAAAGAGAGCGACCTCAACATGATTAGCAACGGTCTTGGCGAAGTGTGTTGGATGGAGCTAATGGTAGATGACCCGATGCCGCTTCTACCTTTCTATGCCGATCTCTTTGGCTGGAAGTTTTCAGATCCGATGCCGATGAATGGAGGCGAGTATACAAGCTTTGATGTCAATGGTGAGAGTGCAGGTGGTTTTTTAAAGCGACCACCCAATGTGCCAGCAATGCCGCCCGTATGGATGAATTACTTTGCGGTTGACTCTGTTGATGCAGGCGCAGAAAAAGCTGCTGGCCTGGGCGGTAAAATCGTGATGCCCAAAACAGAGATTCCTGAGACAGGCTACTTTTCTTTGATTGAAGATCCGACAGGTGCGATGTCTTATCTTTTTGAGATGACTAGTTAGCCGTTATATGGACGGCTATAAGCCTTAGGCATAGCCTTTCGACTATTACTTCAGTACCTGTTTGGATAAACAGATACTAATTGGCTATGCCTGAGATTGTTTGGACTGCCACGTTCTCGGCCTTTTTCAACAGGCGTTAGCTGTTCGAAATTGTATTCAGGACGCAAGTCATCATCCCTATTAGAGGTTTGCTCTATAGACCCTTCGTTACCTAATGTTCAAAAATACTGCCATACTGCCTTAAGTCTAACTCTACAAAGGTCGGGAGGCAGGTCAAACACTGTTGCAATAGGCTCCAACGTTCTTCTCTTTTCAGCATTTCTATTAGCTTGCTGCGTAGCTCGTGTAGATAGCGCACGTCATTGGCTGCGTAGCTTAGCTGCTCTTCACTCAGCGCGGCTGCGTTGCCCCAGTCAGAGCTTTGCTGGGATTTGTCGAGTTCAACGCCTGCGAGTTCTTTGACTAAAGATTTTAATCCGTGGCTGGGACTGTAGGTACGGGCAAGTTTGCTGGCGATTTTGGTGCAGAAGACTGGCGCTGTCACGATGCCTAAGTGATGCTGCAAGGTGGCTAAGTCAAAACGGGCAAAGTGGAATATTTTAGTGATGCTTTCGGCTTCTAAGAGCTGTTTGAGATTAGGGGCTGCGGTCTGGCCGCGTTCTATGCGAATGGCACTGACATAGCCGCTAGGGTCGGATAGTTGAATTAGGCAGAGGCGATCGCGTAAAGGATTTAGCCCCATGGTCTCTGTGTCTACTGCGATCGCATCCGCTTTCAAATATCGCTCTAGTAACTGCGGCGTTAAATCGCGATCGCAAACCTCAAAATTATCCACCCAAACTCTCCTATAAATTATCAATAAATAACGAACACAGTTTAATTCTTCTCTCAGTAGGCCAACAGTAGGCCAAAAAAGACAGTCCAAAGAAGACACAGCTTAGCTATCTCTTTAATTGCTAAACTGTGCCTAAAAGGCGAGACCCAAAAGAGAGAATAAGAGAACGCTAACCTCTACTCAAACTTCAGCTATTCAAACTTCAGGACTTTTGCCACCGTTTGTACATCCTTGTCTCCTCGCCCAGAGCAGTTAATCACCACTTTCTCATCGCTCAGCGTTGGACATAGTGTTTCTAAATAGGCAAACGCATGCGCTGTCTCCAAGGCTGGAATAATACCCTCTAACCGCGACACGAGCTGAAAGGCTTCCAACGCCTCAGCATCGGTCACACTGTAATACTCCGCTCGGCCCAAATCTTTGAAGTAACTGTGCTCGGGCCCCACACCCGGATAGTCTAATCCGGCACTGATCGAATGCGCCTCTGTTACCTGACCCTCGCCATCTTGCAACAGATAGCTCATCGCACCATGTAGCACGCCAGGTCTCCCCTTCGTTAGCGTTGCCGCATGTTTTTTCGTTTCAGCGCCTTCACCTGCTGCTTCGATTCCGATCATACGAATCTCTTTATCCTGCACAAACTCATGGAACAGACCCATCGCATTCGAGCCGCCACCTACACAGGCCAGCAACAAATCAGGCTTGCCGCCCCATTTCTCTAGCGCCTGCGATCGCGTCTCTTTGCCAATCACGCCGTGAAAGTCTCGTACCATCATCGGATACGGATGCGGCCCCGCCACAGAACCCAAAATGTAGTGAGTGGTTTCTACATTGGTGACCCAGTCGCGAATCGCCTCAGACGTGGCATCTTTTAGCGTGCCAGATCCTGCACTTACCGGGCTGACGGTTGCCCCCATTAGGCGCATCCGAAACACGTTCAGCGCCTGCCGCTGCATGTCTTCCACGCCCATGTAGACCACGCACTCTAGCCCAAAGCGAGCGCACACAGTTGCTGTGGCTACCCCGTGTTGCCCCGCACCTGTTTCGGCGATCACTCTTTTCTTATTCATGCGCTTTGCCAGCAGCACCTGACCCAAAGCGTTATTAATTTTGTGCGCCCCTGTATGGTTCAGGTCTTCACGTTTGAGGTAGATCTGAGGACCGCCCTTATCTGCCCAGCCATGCTTTTTGGCATAGTGCGCCGTCAATCGCTCGGCAAAGTACAGCGGATTTGCTCGCCCGACATAGTCTTTTAATAAACCGTTCAGCTCGGCTTTGAAGTCAGCAGCGTCGCGATACTGATAATAAGCTTCTTCTAGCTCTTTCAGTGCAGGCATGAGCGTTTCGGGCACGTATTTGCCGCCAAACTGGCCGAAACGACCAAAGGGATCAGGGCGGGCTTCTAGCGAAAGTGAGCTGTCAGCAATCGGAGAAGATGCGGTAGGTCTCGGGAGGGGCGTAGTCGTCACAGCAGTTACCTGTATTTAATGGCCTAATTTTAGAAGTCCCCCATTATATAAAGACTGAGCCAATCGTCAAAAGCGCTTTTGGGCTGCTGAAGGGTCGTAGCTGAAGGGTCATGGCTAAGGGGTTACAGCTAAAAGGTTTAGAATATTCTGTAGGTCTAGTCAGAGCACGCATATCATGACTGCAACTGTTTCTAACCCGCCTGTTCGTCGAAAGAGAGGCACCCACGTTATCGAGTGGCCTAAGCTTCCCGATGATTTTGTATTACCGGATGACCCTGTGGAAAATGAAGCCCAACCTCTCCTGGCCGCTGCGCTGACGAATGCCTTGGGCTCTATTCCAACAGCCACGAAGTCGGCTTTGATTGTTTCAAATTTTGCTCTGTGCGCCTCTGTCGATGGCCGGATTATCTGCAAGGCTCCTGACTGGATGTACGTTGCTCCAGTTGAGGCGTCTGAGGGTATCCGTCGCAGCTATACTCCGCACACTGAAGGTGTTATTCCGCCTGTGGTGATGGAGTTTTTATCTGAAAGTGACTGTGGGGAGTATTCTGTACAGTCGGGGCGAAAGCTAGGTAAGTGGTACTTCTACGAGCAAATTATTGAAGTACCTAACTATGTGATCTTCGACCCTGCTTCCGGGGATTTAGAAGTCCATATTTTACAGAATGGAATTTACGACAAGGCGTCTGCTACTGACGGCCGTTATTTTATTCCTGAGCTAGATCTGTGGCTTGGTGTATGGGAGGGAACCCGCATTAACTATACGGGCTATTGGCTGCGCTGGTGGACGCCTGACGGTGAGATGGTTCTTTGGTCTGAAGAGCGCGCGCAAGAAGCCGAAGCTTGTGCCAAAGAAGCCGAAGCTCGTGTCCAGGCAGTAGAAGATGAAAACGCTAGGCTTCTAGCGAAGCTCAAGGCGGCTGGGCTGGAGTAGACCGTGTAATGTGAATAGTTTTTACGTCTCTTAACCTGGTTTTGCGATAGTTGCTTACTGTGGAGTTGATTTGCAGCACGTAATCCTATGGCACAACTACTCGCTGGCGATATTGGTGGCACTAAGACGATATTGCGTTTGGCTCAGGCGAGCGACGAAGTAATCCAAGCCTCTTCTAGCCACGAATTACAGCTGGAAACCGTTTATGAGCAGCGCTATCCTAGCCAGAGCTATCCTGAATTTGTGCCGATGGTGAAGGAGTTTTTGGCTGCAGCGGGCGCTTCGGTGTCAGAGGTTAAGCCAGATGCGGCTTGTTTTGCGATCGCAGGTCCAATCGTAGACAACACCTGTCAGCTCACCAATCTATCCTGGTTCTTACGCAGCGAATTTCTCAGCGGTGCGTTGAATATTAAGAGCGTACAGCTCATTAACGATTTTGAAGCAATTGGCTATGGTGTGCTGGGCCTTCAGTCAGAGGATATTTATGAATTGCAGGCAGGCGATCCGCTAGATACTGCGCCCAAGGCCGTTTTAGGTGCGGGTACGGGGTTAGGGCAAGGCTTTTTGTTACCCTGCGGCGGGGAATACCGGGTGTTTCCTTCAGAGGGTGGCCATGTAGATTTCGCGCCGCAGTCGGAGCTAGAGTTTCAGCTGCGGAAGTATCTGCTTGAAAAGCACTGCATTTCTCGGGTGTCTGAGGAGCGGGTTGTTTCTGGCATGGGGATTATTTCGATCTATCAGTTTTTGCGCGATCGCCAGTATGCCAACGAGTCGAGTGAAATTGGTCAGGCCATGGATGCCTGGGAGCGTCAGGCCGGGCAGCGCAATCAGTTAGAGGATCCAGCTTCGATTATTTCGCGGGCAGCAACCGAGAAAACGGACCTGCTGTCGCAGAAGACAATGGAGATTTTCATTCGAGCCTACGGATCGGAGGCTGGAAACATCTCACTGAAGTTTTTGCCTAGAGGCGGGCTGTACATCGCCGGGGGGGTGACTGCGAAAAATCTGCCGCTGATGAAAACAGGCGAATTTATGTACGCCTTTGGTAATAAAGGCCGAGTGAGTCACCTGCTCGATAAAGTTCCGGTGCGAGTGGTGGTTAATCAGTCTGTCGGTTTGATTGGTGCTGCGCTTAAAGCCTCTCGAAATTACAAAGAGCGCATTTGGGAGAGTGGTAGAGAGTTTGCTGACGAATGATGCAGACAAATCGAAGCGATGTCTAAATGGCCGTTAATTTATGGCCAGGGTGACATGAACGGTAGATAGAATTGGAGGACGCTCCAAAAGTTTGTGTTGGCTGGGTTGGCCACGTTTGCCATGTGCATTTCAGAAATGGCGTCTACGAAGGCAAAATGGCAGCGGCCGATTTGCTTGAAGAACTGTGAGGGCGTAAGCTGGGCTTTCTCGGGATAGCGGTAGTGAAAGCGCTGCCAGATGTGCTCTTGTAGCCAGTGGTTGAATGCGCCGTGGGCGTGGTCGGCAAATTCTTGTGTGATAAAGGGCTGGTTTTTCCTTCTGACTGATTGCATGTATCCTAACGGTACGCCAGTAGGACACTTAATGGCGCGTTTTCTGCGGGTGCCGTCTCTGTCTACCCAGCTGTTGAGTACGAAAATCATCGCTTCCTCATTCGTGATGGGATAACCTGCATGCGCTGACCGCCAGCGTCTGGTTGCAATGTCTCGCTCTATCCACTGCATGAGATCGAAGAACAGGTAGGGGCGATTTTGTAGTGCTACGTACTGTTTTAGGTCGTGAACAAGTTCTGGTGATAAATCATGGCTGTACAGTGATGGATCTAAGGGGTTAGCGTTCATTAAGGGTGCGAGTTCTTGGGTGTAGAGCGATCGCATCTCCTTTTGTCGCTGGTCTATGGCCGACTCCAGTGCCTGTAACGTCGGTAGCTGCAACCATGTGTCGTCAGTCTGCCTATTGGATGTTTTTTGCTTGAACAGCGGCTGTAAATCAGTTGGAATGCCTATTATCTTGTTCTTAGGACTACTGTTCTTCTTTGGAAAGGGATGTCGTTCGAACCGCAACGCAGATAGCGTATAGGCATCTCTAACAAGGCGAGGCTGAGCAGCTTTTTGTATCACTGCCAGTAGAGCGGATTTGTCTCCGTATGGACAAATTTTGTGCTCTGTATGTGCAAGTGGAACCAAAGAACTCGATATGGTTTTAGTTTCGATAAGAACAGGACGATATATAGCAGGATCGGTTAGTAGATTCCAGGGAAAGAGTGGATAGTTGTTCAGAGGCTGCTCTGTCTGAATTGCTACATGCCAGGCGGGCACTTTAGCTATGCAGACCATACTATCTGAGGTGGCCTGGTCTGCAAGTGTATGGTCAATCACATCTAAAAGAGAATATATAAGGTCTAATTTAAGTTACAGATAGGGTCGGGCCATCTGATAAGGTCGAGCCATCTGAGTGAGATGCATCACAAGAGATAAAGATCATGTTGTTCTTTACTAAGAAGAACTCTATGGCCAGGGTTTTCTCTGCATAGAGAAAATCTCTTCTTGAAATCTTTTTTCTCTTGAAATAATGATGAGGTAGCTAGTTGGAAGGTTACCCAAAACAGCATGGGTAGCTGCTATACTACAGCAGTTTTGATCATTTTATAAAGGAAATGTTGTTACTTTTTCTCGATAGCTCCCAGTGACAGCAAGCGTGAGAGCTGAGCAGGACTAAGACCTGTAGCTTTGGTCACATTCATACCCTTAAAATCACTGTCGACCTTTAATTTCAAGAGACATTTTCCATTGTCAGGTTCAGAAAGACGGAGCACACCTGCTTCTCCACCACTGGCGAGGAATTGACCATCCGGGCTAAAGCTTAATGAATAGAGAGGCTCGGCATGAGTTGTTATTTTTCTAAGCAGCTCTCCTGATTCAGCCGATCGCAGTCTAATGACATGATCTAATCCAGCGCTTGCTATGTATCTGCCGTCAGGGCTCCATGCAACTGTTCTTAGCTGATTTCCCTCCTTTAGTGTAAGTACGCATAGACCGGTCTGCGTATCCCAAAGCCTAATCTCACCATCATCACTGATGCTCGCTAGCTGCTTTCCATCTGGAGAAAATGCCAGTGACGCAATCTGACCGTCATGACCTTCTAATATCTGCAAACACTCACCTGTCTCAGGAGCCCACAGGCGAACGGTTTGGTCAGCGCTGCCACTGGCTAACAAAGACTTGACTGGACTCCATACAACAGACCAAACAAATTTAGTATGGCCTTCCAGTGTTTTGATGTGTTCTTTTTTCTGCGTATCCCAGAGCATAACAGAGTTGTCTAAACTTCCGCTTGCCAGTGTTCTCCCATCAGCACTAAATTCTACAGACCAGACCCAGTCATGATGATTTTTTAGGGTTTTAAGACATTTTCCTGTCTCCATGTTCCAAAGCTTTACCGTTTTGTCGTCACTTCCACTGGCTATTAAGCCAGCTGACTCAGAAAGCGAGATAGTCCTCACTCGTCCTTGATGACCTTTTAACGCCCTCAGATTTTCTCCCGAACTCACATCCCATGCTTGAATGCTGTGATCATCGCTACCGCAGTATACGGTTTGGGCGTCCGCGCTGAAGGCGATAGACCAGACCCCTCGACTATTTCCCCACAGCGTCTGTTCACATTGTCCGGTCTGTACGTTCCAGAACTTGATGCTTCTATCGTCACTGCCGCTTACTAGCGTTTGGTTATCTGGATGAAAGGCCACGGACCACACACGCGTTTTATGCGCTTCTATTGTTTTAAGGCAATGACCTGTTTGGGTATCCCAAATTTTGATCGTCCTGTCGTTACTGCCGCTGGCAAGTAACCGTCCCCCAAAGCTGAGCCCGACTGTACGTACCCAGTCGTGGTGACCTGTTAAGTGATGAATGCACGCACCCGTGTTTGTGTTCCAGATCCTGATCGTTTTGTCTTTACTGCCACTTGCTAACGTCTGGCTCTTCGCATCAAAAGAGAGTGTCTGTATGCTGCGGTCATTGGTTTCTATAATCTTGATACATTCACCTGTATTCGTGTCCCAAAGACGAATTTCGCCGTCGTTGCTGCCACTCGCTAAAATCTCACGGCTGGCGTTTCTGCCAAAAACAACTGCATCAACAGATGCCTCATGTCCTTCTAATGCTCTCAGGCACTTCCCTGTGCGAGTATCCCAAAGATGTATATTCTTGTCGTCGCCACTGCTGGCAAGTAAATCGTAGTCATGGCTGAAGATGATTGAATATATTCGGCTATCGGTAGAGATAGTCTTGATATGTTCTCCGGTTTTTGCGTCCCAAAAGTTGATAGTTTGGTCGTGTCCAGCAGTGGCTAGCGTCGCACTTTTTGAATCAAACGCAAGTGCCCGAATCCAGTCATCATGCCCTTTCTTTTGCCATAGAGGTTCTCGGGTAAAGGCATCTCGTAGAGAAATCTCTCCCGTAGAGTCCACTACAGCCAGAAAGCAGCCGTCTGGACTATATACAACAGATAGATCACCATTCCATCCCTGTGGGAAAATGCAGTTTTCTAAGTGCGCACCTGTGAAGTTTGCGTTGCGTAAGCTAGCGCCAGTAAAATCGGCACCTATGACCGTCCGATGGCTAAGGTCTACGGCTTCGAGTGCTGAAGAAGAGAGTCTGAGCGCGAGCGTGATTAGGTTGCCTGCAAGATAGCCAGAGCTGTCTTTAGTTTGGTTTTCAGCTAAAAGCTGGGTTACGAGAAGATCCGCTACTGCGTCTTTGGAGCTGGTGGTATCTATCATAGGCAGCATTAGGTCGACCAGTGCTTTGGAGAGCGGAAAACGGCCTAGCGTTTTTAATAAATTCGATTGCTTCTCCATTTCAAAAGACTCTAGAGGAGCAATAGCAACAACCTCCCCTCTTTGATTGGTTCGGCGACTGAAGTATTCCGACCACTGATAGTGCTTAGCGTCTTTGCCTGCGTTTATGTGAGACTGTTGCCGGGCCAGGATGATAAAATCAGGCGATAAACAGCCTAACTCCGCTACGAGCTTGAAGGCGGCGAAAAACTCTAGAAAAGAGCGGTGGGCCGGAGAATATTCTCCTCGCTCGTTGCGAATAAGGAGAGTCTGCCCCATCATGTCGTAATGCCAGTGGTCTAAGTCTGTATCTGCTTCTACCGCCTTACCAAAGAACTTGCGAATTCTGTCAGGAAACTGCTTGTAGCTAATGCTCATCTGCTCGGTTGAGAGCATCTCCCACGAAAGCTCGCAGAGAAAGTAAAGCTTGTCGGCTAGGGATGTAAATGTCCGTTCGGCCAGGATGTCTTCTTCCATTTTGGAAGAGACTGCGTAGAGGTAAATGCGCGCTAAGTCTATGGGTTTACCGGATGAAACAGCCGGTAGTGCATCTAAAATCAGCTCTAGCATGAGCGGTCGGCGAGCAATTTGTAATAGGTCTGGGTGATCGAAAAACTGCTGTGCGATCGCCTCGCCAGCTCGCTCTGTAATGATCTGACGAATCTGACTATCGCTAAACTGTTCTAGTTCTAGAACTTCAAACTGTGGGGATTCCGCTTTTATTCCTGACGTCGATGCTTTAAGCTCGGCGTTGAGGAGTTCACGACCCTCTTTTGCATCTGGAAAATGCTCAGTACGACAGGTCAAAATCACCTTAGACCCTGGAACAACAACTCTAGCTAGCTGCCAAAAGTTGTTGATCATACTCTGCCTGTCAACCTTTGAGGCCATTTCATCAAAGCCATCAAAAATTAGCAGCAGCTTACCCATACGATTAAGCTGCTCAAATACCCGATAGTCAGGCAGCAAAATCTGATACTTCCTCAGAAAGTATTCTGAAACCAGCGATTCGATCGTTGCTGCCTTAGCGCAATCGCGCAGCGGAATAATCAAGGGCAGCCTGGGTCTTTCTACACCTCTTCGCTTAGCCTGCTTATATTTCTGAAGTGCCTGCCATGCATAGTGCAGCGTAAACCAGGTTTTGCCAGTTCCAAACTCTCCAAGTACAGAGATATGTTCTTTGGCTGGATCATCTAGCCATAGGTCAATATAGCCGTCAATCCATCCCTCTTGCTCGCCATAGTGACTGTAGGCGATCGCTTCTTCACGGTTGTGATCGAACTCAGCTTTTTTGCACGACAGCTGGACGTATTTATGATTTATGCCTTTCTCTTCTATAATTGCCTCTAACCAGGCGAAGTATTGGCTGAAGTCAACTTCTTGATCAATCAGCTCATCAAACGTGTAGCAAAAGAGATCGTCGTTATTGGGTAGCTTGACCTCCTCTCTCGCCGATGAGCTAATCCGACGAGGTGCGACGACCCAGCCTTCTACTGCCGCGTTGTTATGTACCGCGCTGCGGAGCGCTCTGATATGCGCTAGCTGGACCTCTCCATGAACGGCGTGGATGACAATTTTGTCCCAGCCACGACGAGCCCGAACCTCTGCTATCCATTCCACATGGGTATGAAAAGCGGTTGGCTGATGCTGCATGCTGGTTGCTTCCTTTTCGTCCGGCTGAGTATCGAACTCGTACCCCAGACAGATGAACCATTCATGTAAAGACTGAATCCAGCTATCTTGTTCTGCTATAACCGCTGGCGGTGTAGATACTCGAAATCTAGCAGAAACATTCAGTGAGTTGCTGTGAGCAGAGGTTTCTTCGAGCAGTTGCTTCCTTAGCTTTTGCTCCTTGCCTCTACCTCTCCCGACGATAGAGAATTTTTCGTAAACCTCTCCCATCCGCTTAAGGCAGGCAGCCTCAGAAATGCTGAGTTGGGAAGCAATTTGCCCGTAAGGCATATTTTGCAGAATCTTCAGCAAGAAAACTTCTTCCTGTTTCGCAGTGAGGCTATGGTCACGAGCGGATTGGAGAAGGAAATTTTCTGTCAGCATGGTTTTAATCTTCTCTTCTTATCAGTGACGCTTCGCAGCTGTTTCACAAGGCATGTTAGCAAAAAAATAATTTAATGAGCTTTTTCGATAATTTTTAGTGAGCCTATGTGTATAGATCAGAATAGATTTACTACTCGTTATGCTGCTGTGAACTCTAATTCTACGACCGCACACGACAAAAGATTATATTCCTTTATGTTGTCATAAACAAAAGTAAAATATCGCAATATGTATAGTATAGAAAGCGGAGTAGCTATAAAAATAGCTTCAACAGCTGACTTTTTACGCTACATGCGGTGAGCGAGTTAATCAGTGGTTTTAATTACCCGTACTCTCTGTAAACAGCTCGACTATTGACTTACATCTGTATGCGCAAATGCCTATAGCTTTATAGAAATATAATGACAACTTGCGATAATTTATAAGAGGCTTTACAATAAGTTCAACAAATTGTTAGGACGGTCTAGTAAGTCGCTGACAATACGCTTGTTTGTTGCTCAGGTTTATTACTATGCAGAATCCATACTTTGACGAGCTGTACAGATCGATACGGTCTCCAGAAGACGCTTTTGATCTTTACTTATGCCCTAGTTATTTCAATCCGCTGGAGCTTTCTGATTTTCAAGGGTACACAGTTCCTTCTGTTTTTTCTGATGCCCTTGTTCATTTCCTTTTTAAGATAGAAGACTCAGGCTTTGCCAAGTTAGATGTAGAAACGGAGGTATACAGGCAGGGGCCACGGCTGTCGGTGCTCTGGAAGTCAGGTACTTACAGAAAAGGTTATCTCAATGAAACAGATCTCAAGGCGTTGAAACAGCTATCTAGAACGCACTTTCGGAATCAGCTAAAAAAATACAGACCTTATTTATAGGTTGTCGTGTGATTTTCTGTTGAAAATAGGGCATAGAAAACACTCTGTAAACCGTTGATTTGTACACCGCTTAGTACGTCAATTATAAAAATGTTCTGATTCATGCAATTTAGTTAGCCTGGCAAGACAGATGTGATTTCTGCGGCCAACGGTAGAGGGTATTAAGCCCTACGCTGTTGGCCGTTTGTTTTGTTTAAAGAAGAAATCAGCTCACTCATACATTCCACTGAGAGGTAAAACACCATGAGTAAACCTAATTTTTTCCCCGAAGCACTTGAAGCCACGATCGAAGAACCCGTATACCCAGGCTCTCGCGGCAGGATTAGATGTCACGGTATTTTTTATCGCGCTGAGATGTACTGTGCTGATGGCCATCTTTTATGCCCTGGTGAGCGTGTGTATATGGTAGGCATTCGTGACAATGTAGCGCTCATTAAGCCTTAGCCCTATCTCTGTGCTGGATAGGTCCAATGCGTTCGAGACCCAGTTCGTTCGAGACATTATTAACAAAGGTTGTGAAGAACATGAATAGATTTTTTCGTCCTTCTGATGATGCCTCTTTGGAAGATTCAGAACAGAGTGCGACGGGCAATTTTGTGATGATGCAGACGCTTCGTAATTACTTGGTTGTTGTATTTTCTATTGGCGTTGCTCTGGGTGCAGGGCTCAGTCATGGCATGAACAGTGTTTCTGGCTACACCTGTGAACAACAGACTGTTGAGCGGTTGCAGCTCACCCATGCTGACTATGAGAAAGTTACGTTGCAAATGTCGCTGTCGAGAGTAGAAGCGCTTCTAGGAAGTGGTGTTGAGGTAGGTCAGTCTGATTCTGTGGTTATTTTTGAATGGAGAAATGAGGATGGTTCTGCAATGATGCTGCTTTTTGAGGACGGTTACTTGATTCAGAAGGCGCAGGTAGGCCTGATGTAAATAGGTTTGTCTGTTTGTGGGTGTGGCGGTCAACGGGCGGCGCAATCCGCTATTATCACTATCTAGATAATCTTAACTAGCACCTTCTCAACTAGCAGCGATGGCCGGACATAGTAAGTGGGCGAATATTAAGCGCCAAAAAGCAAGGGGCGATTCCGTTCGGGGGAAGGCGGTTGCGAAGTTTTCGCGGGAAATTATTGTGGCGGCAAAGCAGGGCGGCGGTGACCCTGATGGCAATTTTCAGCTGCGCACGGCGATTGATAAGGCAAAGGTAGCAGGCTTTCCGAATGACAATATTGACCGGGCGATCGCAAAAGGATGTGGCAATTTAGCAGGTGAAGGCGATTTTGAATCGATTCGCTACGAAGGATATGGCCCAGGCGGTGTGGCCGTGCTAATTGAAGCGCTGACCGATAATCGTAACCGGGCGGCGGCGGATCTGCGGACGGCGTTTGGTAAAAACGGTGGCAACTTGGGTGAGACAGGCTGTGTGGGCTGGATGTTTGCACATAGGGGCGTGGTGACGCTGGTCGGTGAAATCGATGAAGATGCGCTGCTAGAACATGCGCTAGAAGCCGGCGCGGAGTCTTATGAGCTAATTGATGAGATTGAAGTCGGTGTGCCTGGCGCGGAGGTGTTTTGTGAAGTCGCTGATCTGGAGGCGGTGAGTACGGCGCTAAAGGAGAGCGGCTACGCGGTGCAAGAAGTGGATATGCGCTGGATTCCTGATAATACGGTGCAGGTGGAAGATGCTGAGATTGCGGCTTCTCTGCTGAAGATGGTGGATGCGTTAGAAGAGTCGGATGATGTGCAGTCAGTGACCGCGAATTTTGAGCTGTCGGAGGACGTGATGGCGGCGGTGATGGGTTGATGAATCTAGTTTTGCGCGTAAGAATAGAGAAGAGCGCTTAATTGAAAGCGACTAATCATGGGCCTTTAGCCTTCTTTTATATTCTCTGTTTTTATGCCTGTTGATCTTCCTCGTCGCAGTGCTCACCTAGAGCAAAAGCACCTAGAGCAAAAGCACCTAGAGCAAAAACATCTAGAGCAAAATTCAAATATGCCTGTGCCAAATGGTCCTGTCGTACGTCAGTACGATGTGGTGATTGTGGGCGGTGGTATCGTTGGGCTAACGCTGGCCTGTGGTCTGCGCAATTCAGAGCTGCGGGTGGCGGTCATTGAGTCGCAGACGGCTGAGCAGGCGGCGAGCCGGCCCAGGGCATACGCATTTTCGCCGGTTTCAGCCAGAATTCTAGAGGGTCTGGGATTGTGGGATGAGGTGGGGCCGCAGCTAACGCATTTTCAGCGGGTGAAGCTGTCTGACGCGGACTATCGCAAGGCGTTGACCTTTCGTCCGGAGGATGGGCGAGGGGATGCGGTGTATTTTTCAGCGGAGCATACGGTGCTGATGAGGGCGCTGCAAACGGCGGTGCAGGCGGCATGGAATATTGACTATTGGTGCGAAAGCCAGGTGTTGACGGCTGAGGCAAATACGACGCTGACGGTGGAGCGCTATATAGAAGAGGGTCGATGTGAGCAGCTCACGTTTTATACGCAGCTGGTGGTAGGCGCTGACGGGGCTAGGTCTGGGGTGCGCGATCGCGCCAACATAAAAACCTTTGGCTGGAAATACTGGCAGTCTTGCATTACTGCCGTTTTAGAGCCTGAGCACTCTCACGCCAACACCGCCTACGAAAAGTTTTGGCCCAGCGGTCCGTTTGCTATTTTGCCCTTGCCTAATAATCGGTGTCAGGTCGTCTGGACCGCTTCTCATCAGGAAGCGAAAGACATGCTGGCGCTACCCAAAGCGCAGTTTTTGGCGGAGCTTTCTACCCGCTATGGCAATGATATGGGCGATTTGACCCTGGTTAACGAGCCGATGATGTTCCCGGTACAGCTGATGCAGAGCAAGCAGTATGTAAAGCCGGGCGTGGCACTGGTTGGTGACGCGGCGCACTGCTGCCATCCGGTCGGTGGGCAGGGGCTGAATATGGGAATTCGCGATGCGACTGCGCTAGCTGAGATTCTCCAGCAGGCGGCAGCAGACGGCGAGCCGCTGGGCGCGCTTAAGGTGCTTAAGCGCTACGAACGGTGGCGTAAAACAGAAAACTGGTTCACGCTTAGCCTGACTGATTTTCTGAACCGCTCTTTTTCTAATCGTTTTTGGCCCTTGCTAATTGCTCGTCGGATGGGGATTTGGGTAATTAGCAGCATCGGTCCGCTGAAGCGGTTGATTTTGCAGCTGATGACTGGCTTTTTTGGTAAGCTGCCAGCTAAAGCAAAATAGCTATACCTTTCAGGAGCCTTCGCTCCATCTTCAAGGAGCCCTTGCCCCAACGCCTATGCCCACGACGCTGGCCCTGATCGCTCACGACAGTCAAAAAGAAGCCCTTATTAGCTTTGTAGGTGACTACAGCGAACTGCTGTCGCGCTACCAAATTATTGCGACCAAAACGACAGGTGATCGCTTGGCGCAGGCCACCTCACTAGAAATTCAATCTTTGCTGCCTGGCAATATGGGCGGTGATGTTCAAATTGCCGCGCGCGTTGCAGAAGGCGAGGTTGCAGCCGTCATCTGCCTAGCCGATTCGCTCAATACCGATAACTATCGGGCCGATGTCAGTACGCTGCTGCGCATTTGCCATCTGCATGATGTGCCAATTGCGACCAATCTGGCGACGGCCCGAGCGGTTGTTCTTTCACTGGCTAAAAGTCGAATTGCCCATTTGATTTTTAACCCGATCTCAGGGCAGGGTAATCCCAATCAAGACCTGAAGCTGATTCGTCAGATTTTGGAGCCGCAGATTCAGGTGAATGTGATTTTTACAGACACTGAGGTCACACCGGGACAGCAGGCGAAAGATGCGATTATCTCTGGGGCGGATTTGGTGATTGCTTCTGGCGGCGATGGGACTGTCTCGGCAGTGGCAGAATCGGTGATGCAAACGGATATTCCGCTGGGGATAATTCCACGGGGAACGGCGAATGCATTTTCGGTAGCGCTCGGGATTCCGACAAATTTGCGAGCGGCCTGCGAGACGATTTTGGCGGGTACGACGCGTCAGGTGGATGTGGCGACCTGTAATGGGCTGCCAATGGTGCTGCTTGGGGGGATTGGGTTTGAGGCTGAAACGGTGGAGCGGGCGAACCGAGAAATGAAGAACCGATTCGGCGTGCTGGCCTATTTGGTGGCAGGCATGCAACAAATTGCCGATCAGGAATCTTTTTCGGCTGAGTTAGAGATCAATGGAGAGACGAATCATTTTGACTGTGTGGCGATTACGGTTGCTAACGCCGCGCCGCCAACGTCTGTGATGGCGCAGGGATTTGGTGAGGTGATTACGGACGATGGCCTGTTAGATGTGACGATTGGCCTATCGCCAACAGAAGCGCAAGGGATAGGGGCGCGGTTGCAGGGCGTGGGTGCGATCGCCGATCTGTTTACCTCAGCGATGGTTAAGCGGCCTACTCAGCACGAAGATATTTTGAGCCTGCGCATACCGAAGATAAAAGTAACCACAACACCGCCTCAAAAAGTTGTTGTTGATGGTGAAATTATTGGGACTACGCCTGTAGAGTTCGACTGTATTAATAAGGGACTGACGATTCTTGCACCTATTGATTTGAGCTAATTGACTTGAGTTAATTGACTTGAGCTAGGTTTCTCATAAGCGCAGCCTCTATCACGCACTCAGATGCCCAAGAGATACTTAAGAGATACTCAAGACTTTTAGCCCTCTGGCGGAGGCGGGCCTGTCGGCACATCGCTTGTACCAGCTCATAACGGTAGGGAAATCGCTCTCTAGCTGTAGGGTTTCGGCTGCTTTGTAGCCCCAGTCCAAGCAGCCTATCCAGGGGAAAGTAGCCATGTCTGCAATGGTATAGTCTGTCCCCATCAAAAAGTCTTTTCCTTGTAAACGTTGTTCTAAAACGCCCAGCAGGCGACGGGCTTCTTTTTTATATCGCTCAATGCCGTAGGGGATATTCTCTTTAGCATATTTGTAGAAGTGGCCAAACTGGCCAAACATGGGACCAACACCGCCCATCTGGAAAAATAGCCACTGTAGGCATTCGCTGCGAGCAGCCGCCTCAGTAGGCAGTCCAATGCCAGACTTTTCAGCCAGATATAACAAAATGGCTCCGGACTCAAAGACCGCAAATGACTCTCCGGTGGGGCCGTTGGGATCGACGATAGCCGGAATCTTTGAATTGGGATTGATGGCAATGAAGGCCTCTGTAAACTGATCCCCGCTGAGGATATCAACCCTGTGCGCTTCGTAGGGCAGGTTCATTTCTTCGAGGGCAACGGACACTTTTTGCCCGTTGGGTGTACCCAGCGAGTAGAGCTGAATTCTGTCGGGGTGCTGTATGGACCACTTATCGGCTGAATTTGATGGCATGGCTAAATTTTGAGAGATATAGAGTCACTAGAGGTGAACTTTTGAGGTTTCTTGGGGCATAAGGGCCTTATTCTAGAATTAGGCGCAAAAATAATTTCATAGGGATGAACCGCTGTGCTGTATTCGATAACTGCTAGGTAGGCAGTCTTTTGGTCGAGTTTTGGCCGAATTCATCGTAAATTTACGTAGGACTAATTCATACTAATTTACATTGAAGCTCTAAGCATCCCCGTCGCAGCTTCACGGTTGAGACCTTACGTTTTAAGCTGAGGGCGACAGGTAAACTCAGCCGCCATCGCATCTATGAACCAAAAACTATCGCTAGTATCCGTCTTGAAAAGACGCTGGATTCCTGCGCTCGCCGTTATGGTTGCGACTGTAGGTGCGGCGTTGGCCTACTTAGCCGTCGCCCGATCTGAGTACTTGGCTGTGGCCAGGCTGATTGTAGACGATCGCTCTGTCAGTATTTCCGAGCTAGGGCAGGCGCTGAGCACCTCTCGGCTAGAGCCGCCGGGCGATGCGAATCCGCTGGCCACTGAAGCTGAAATTATTCGCTCACAAGCGGTAATTGAGCAGGCCATCACCTTGCTGAAAGAAAATAACCTGCCCGCTGATGAGCTGGTCGCAGAGGAGATTGCTGGTGGCCTGAGCGTCGCGATTATTCCGGCAACCAATATTTTAGAGGTCAGCTACAGCACTGAAGAAAGAGGGCAAGCGGCGGCGATTCTGAATGCTATTTTGCACGCGAGTACCGAACAAAGTGCTGAAGCCATTCGTTCAAAAGCTTCGGCGGTACGCGCCTTTTTAGAAACTGAGGTGCCGAAGCTCCAAACGCAGCTGGCGGCGGCAGAAGCGGCAGAAAGTCAGTACCGGCAGCAGAGCGGACTGGTTGCGTCTGATGTTCAAACCGACACGCTCATTGCTAGCTTGAGCGAGCTGGCGGCAGCAGAGCAAAGCTTAACCGCTCAGCTAGAAGGGGTGACCAGCCGTGAGAATCAGCTACAGCAGATTACGGCTGTATCCGATCTGTCTCAGGCCTATGCGGCCGTTCAGGTGGGGCAAAACGCTGAGCTGCAAGCGCTACGACAGGATTTACTAACGCTTGAAACTCAGGTGATTGATGCGCGCTCTCGCTTAGGCGATCAGCATCCAGATATGCTGGCACTTTTGGAGCGGCGCGATGAGACGCTGTCGCTCTATGCTCAGCAGGTGTCTTTGCAGGCCCCGAATGCCAGGATTGGTGCGCCTCAATCGGTGGCCGGTGGTGAACTCAGCCAAGAGTTGCTAGCTCAGCTGATTGCTACTGAAGTGGAACGATCGGAGCTGGCTAGTCAGCTTGCGGTGGTAAGGCAAGAGCGCGATCGCCTCAGCGCTCAGCTCTACGATTTACCCGCGCAGCAGACACCTCTGGCGACTCTGCTGCGCCAAAAAGAAGAGAACTCTGCTGCCCTGGCACTCCTGCAGAACAAATTAGAAGAGGCGCGGCTAGCCGAAGCTCAGCTGATCGGCAATATTCGAATTATCGATAGAGCCACGACGCCAGTGGCGGCTGAATGGCCTCAGCCGATTGCGGTGATATTTCTGGCACTGGTTGCCGGGTCGGTATTGGCAACCGGTGTCGTCGTGCTGCTAGAGCTACTGGACGACTCAATTCACAGCGTGAGCGAAGTTGAGGGCCTAACCAAGATATCTAATCTAGGCGTGCTGCCCAGGCTGCCAAAGGGCGCTTTGCACTTCTATGAGCCTCAGAAATTTTTGGACGATCCGGTTTTAGTAGAGCCCTATCGGATGCTGCTGCAAAGCATTGCCTTTCAAAGCCGTGACCAGGGCCCCATTATTGTGGTCAGCAGTGCTAGAGCTGATGAAGGTAAATCGGTTGTCAGTTCTCACCTGGCGGCAGTGTCAGCTCTATTGCTGCGGCGGACTCTGGTGATTGATTTAGACCTGCGGCGTCCCAAGCAGGCCGGTCTGTTTCATCAGCCGCCCACGCCCGGCGTGACTTCTGTGCTTTCGGGTGAGCACGATTTGCTAGACGCTATCCAAACGACTCGGTTAGACAATCTGTGGATTTTGCCGCACGGGAATATTCCTGGTCAGCCCTCAGTGGTGCTAGAGCAGGTGATTCAGTCGGGTCTACTGAGCAAAGCTGCTCAGCAGTTTGACTATGTGCTGGTTGACACGCCGCCTATCAGCAGCTGCGCTGACGCGACGATGCTGGCCAAAAGAAGTGATGGCATGCTCCTAGTCGTTCGTGCGGACTTTACCCCTAGAGGGGCCTTGCAGCAAACGGTTGCAAAGCTTAAAAGTGATGGCATCAGCGTGTTTGGTACGGTCTTGAATGGCGGTGAAACGCCTACCGAACTTTATTACCAGGTCCCCGTCGATCGTAATGGCAACGGCAATGGTAGCGGTAACGGCAATGGGAATGGCAAGGGCTCTGCTACTGCGCCGCTGCCGCTATATCCGCCTCAGCGTCGCTGAGCATTCGGCTGAGATATCTTTTGCTTGCCTGCCCTCCGTACCGCCTTTTTTGAAGTTATGAGTGTTCAGACCGCTTTGTATATGTTCACTGGACAGTTGAACCTGCCGCTCGTGCAGCGGCTATTGATTTTGGCGATATCGCTGGTTTCGGTCGGTGCGATCGCTCTACCCGCAAAGGCTCAAGACAATGCCGCGCCAAACTTACCCGCACTATCTGATACGCCAACCTCCGATACATCAACCTCCAATACGCCAGCAGAGACTCAAGTGCCTGTACAGCCTGCTGTTCCTCGTCGGGCAACTGTTCTCCCAGATTCCAGCCTGCTAAAGTCTGGTGACCAGATTGCGGTGACCGTGCTGGGCTTCCCAGAGCTATCGGGTGAACAGCGGCTGACGGCAGGCGGCACCATTCAGATGCCGCTAGTGGGTAATGTTGAGCTCAGTGGCCTGACGCCGTTGCAGGCGACTGAGCGGGTGAGTACGGCGCTGCTGCCCTATGTACGACGCCCGCAGGTGAGCGTAACGCTGCTGAGCATTAGTCCGCCTCGTATTAGCGTGACTGGGGCGGTGCGTCGGCCTGGTCCGCATCTGGTAGTACCCCCCAACTTGCCCGCAGGTGAGTTTAGTGACCTATCAGATGGTGACTTTCAGACGCTGAGCTACGCCCTAATTTTGGCGGGCGGCGTTACGCCAGAGGCGGACCTGCGCAATATTACGATTCGCCGTGCGGCGATTCCAGGTACCTCAAGAGTTGCCAGTGCAGCCGGTGTGGCCGACGGCACTGTGGCTAATGAAGTGCAAGTGGATCTTTGGCGGGTGATTCGGCAGGGTGAACTGGCCGCTGACCTGCGCGTGTACGACGGTGATGAGATTATTGTGCCTGCCGCTGCGCTGAGCGATGCTGACCAGCAGGCACTCTTGAGTTCTACGGTGGCCCCCACGAGCATTTCTGTGCAGGTCGCGGGCGAGGTGCGTGAGCCCGGAACTGTTCAGGTGGGGGCAACGGCAGATTTGCTGACCGCGCTGGCGGCGGCCGGTGGCCCGACGAACGAAGCGAGACGCTCGTCGATTGATTTGTTCCGAATGGGGCCAGAGGGGCAGCTGACGCAGCAGACCTTCGAATTTGGCGATGCTTCGGAGCCGCTGCGCGATGGCGATGTGATTGTGGTAGCGCAGCGCCGCAGCGTCGGTATTTTGAATTTCTTGAGCCTGCTGTTTGGTCCGCTGGGTGATTTTGTCAACACGATCGAGCTGTTTGAATAAGGTCTGTTTGGGGGTATCAAGCTGTTTATCAGGCTATTTATCAAGCTATGAGTCGTCGCCTTTTAATCTCTCGCCAGAATCAGCTGACGTTGCTGACTGTTGTGATTGCCTCTATAGGCGTTTTGATCGGCATCGGTCTAGGCGTTTTGGCCGGGCTGAATGCGCTGTATATTGCTGTATTTTTTGTGGCGTTTGGTGGCCTGTTCTTTTTTGTGCGTTCGTTTGAGACGGCCGTGTTGACATTGCTGGTGCTGCGCAGCGCGTTGGGCACGTTTGAAGCGCTGCAGCTGCCAGCTTTGTTTGCGATCGCCCTCAATATGCTGACCATTGGCTACGTGATTATTTGCTGGTTGCAGCGCGATCGCATCCAGACCGACCGCTTCTGGTTTTTCTTCGCTGGCTGGGTCGCGTTTCAGAGTATCTGGGTGATTTTGCCGGCGCTTGGCGCACTGCCCAACCCCCTGGTTCCCTTCTCGTTTACAACCAGCCTGCGAGAATGGATTCGCCTATTTTCAACCGTACTGCTCTATCTACTGGTGATGCAGCTAAAAGGCAAGGTGCACCCCGAGCGTGTGATTAACGTCCTGTTTCTGGGGTTGATTGCGCCGTTGTTTGTCGGGCTGTTGCAGCTGGTGGTGCCTGGCGCGCTGCCTGACGTGCTGGCGCCGCTGGGTTTGTTTGGGACTGACGTGCTCAGGCTAGATGGCACAATGGGCCATCCCAATGACTTTGCGGTATTTCTGTTTTTGTTTATGAGCTTTACGCTGTGGAAAATGAGGCATGCTGAGCGAATTTGGCCCTGGGTGCTGCTGTTGGTTACGCTGGCGTTTTTTTTGGTGAATACGCAGACGATGGTTGTGCTGGGAATGACCAGCGTATTTGTGGTGGTGTTTTCGGCGTACCGGGCTAGCGTTGTAAAGGTGCTGCTGGGCCTGGTACTGGTGGCTGCGGTGATTGGCCTGTATTCATCTACAGGGGCTGGGCAAGAGCGACTGGCATCGATTGCTGAAACGCCGCTGCTGAATCCAGATATGGATATTTCTCGCTCTATTTTGCTCTCTTGGAAAGTGCCGAATAGTTTTAACTGGCGGTTGGCTCAGTGGACCTTTTTGTTGAATGCCTGGCGAGAGTCTCCCTGGTTGGGCTATGGACTGCACACGTCTTCTTTTCTCTCGCTGTTTGAAAAGGCGGCTCACAGTGACTACGTAAGAGCGATGGTGGAGCAGGGGATAGTGGGCTTTTGTGCTTTTATTACGTTTTGGATTGTGCAGGCAAGCTGGCTGGTGCAGCGGTTAACCCGTGCCCGCGCTGGCAGCAAGCAGCAGAGCCTGTGTTTTGCGCTACTCGCTATTTTGATGGCGCTGATGCTGGGTATGCTGACTGAGAATATTTGGAATCAGACCATTATCTTCTTTTACTGGTGGGTGCTGTTTGTCATTGTTGGCTGGGACTGGGAGAGCCCGGTGTCAGAGCCAAAGACTGTAGAGCCTGTGTCTGTAGGGCCTATGACTGTAGGAGAAATGCCCCATGCTGGTGAATAAAGTTCGAGCCATTATGGGCAATCGGCTGTCTCGCAACCTGGGCTGGCTAGGGCTGGGCCAGGTGTTTATGCGCGTCTCTCGGCTGGGGACGACGGTGGTGCTGGCCCGGATGTTTAGTCAGTATGACTATGGGCTAATTTCAATTGTGTATACCTGCCAGGCCTTTGCTCAGGTGTTTACGATGGGCAGCTTGGGTGGCGGTGTCAGCGCCAAAATTGTAGAAGCGAAAGCAGAAGATTTGGAGACGGTGTGCAATACGACCTACTGGGTCAGCTGGATGCTGTGCATTCTCGTCTGTGTGATTCAGTGCATAGCGGCGTTTCCAATTGCCTGGTTTTACGATGCGCCAGAGGTCTTTTGGCCGATCTTTGTGCTGAGCTTTATGTATTTGATGTTTCCTGTATTTAAGGTGCACGGCGGCCTAATTCAGCGAGAGAATCGCCTGAAGATTACGGCGCTAGGGATTACCCTGCGCGAGATGGCAAACAATATTATCACGGTGATTTTTGCTCTGTTAGGGTTTGGCGTATGGTCGGTGGTGTTTGGTCTGTTGCTATCTGCGCCGGTTTGGATTGTGGTGAACTATCGCAATCACACTTGGCGACCGCCGAGAAAGATCACCTTTGAAAAAGGCAGAGAAATCTTGCAGTTTGGCCTCAGTATGATGGGGGTAGAATTTATGGATAAGCTGCGGCTGAATATTGACTATTTGATTGTTGGCAGATTTTTGGGGGTGGATGCGCTCGGGCTTTATTTTCTGGCGTTTAATGCCGGGTTGGGTATTAGTAAGCAGGTGATTAATTCAACGATGGTGGCGCTGTTCCCGCATCTGTGCGCCGAGCGAGATGACAAGGCGCAGCTGAAAAAGCAGTACAAGGCTAGCTTGAAACAGGTGGGGTTTGTGATTATTCCGCTGGTGCTGTTGCAGTCTAGTTTGGCACCGTTTTATGTGCCGATTGTCTTTGGTCAGAAGTGGGTTCCGGCGGTGCCGATTTTGATTACGATTTGCCTGTCGGCGATTCCTTTGGCGTTTGGTCTGGCGTCTTATCAGCTGTTAAATGCGGTGGGTAAGATCAATCTCACCTTGAAGTGGAATTTGATTTATACCGGGCTGTTTACGGCGGTGATTTTGGCGGCAGTGAGCTTTGGTGTGTATTGGGTGGCGATCGCAGTTTTCATTTGTCAGTGCTTCAATTTGATGTTCAGCATCTGGGCGTTCCGGCATGTGTTTGCCAAGCCTCAGGTAAGCTGACCGTCTGTGATTTTGGCGGCAGTGAGCTGACCGTCTGTGAGCTTTAGGATGCGATCGCCCAAATGAAAGTAATGATCGTCGTGGCTAATCACCAGTACCGTTTTTCCTTTTTCCCGCAGCTCTGGCAGTAGCTCTGTGTAAAACACCGCTTTGAAAATAGGGTCTTGATTAGACGCCCACTCGTCAAAAACGTAAAAAGAACGATCTTCTAAATAGGCGACCAGTAGGGCTAGCCGCTGCTGCTGTCCGCGTGAAAGCGCCGTGGTAGAGACCTTACCGTCCTGAATGTTTATCTTATGATCTAGCTGAAGCCTGGCTAGGTAGTGAGCAATCTGTTCTTCTTTGTTCTCTTTTAGCGCTAGGCCCAGCAGCTCGTCGAACAGGTGAAAGTCTGTGAAAACCATCGAGAAAATTTGACGATATTGGTTAGGGCTAAGGTATTTCTTCAGGTATTTCTCTCTGCTGGCTGTATCACCTGCAGGCGGATGGCCGACCAAGCGGCCATCCAAGCGAAGCTCTCCTGATTCTGGCGGATACAGCCCGGTAATCAGCTTTGCCAAAGTGCTTTTACCGCTGCCATTGCCCCCGATCAAAAAGACTAACTCTCCTGGCTGAAATTCTAGGGTAATCGGCCCCAGCGTAAAGACGCCATCTTCACGTTCGCGGTAGTAGCGATGGGTAACGGCCACTAGCTGTAAAGAGTGCCACGGGGTGACTGGAGTCGCTGACGGCGCAGCTGGTGCAATGGCTGTTTCATAGGCCAGATCGAGGCCGACCGATTCAACTTTTTCGAGCGCGACGGCGGCTTCGGCAAGCTCGGGCAGGGTGTCGATAATCGCCAGTAGCGAGGAGCGGACATACAGCAGCGCTAAAATATAGCCAGAAAGAATGCTTGAAGAGAGCGAGAAGTAACGGGGCAGCAAGAACAAAATCAGCCCGACCACCATCAGAATTAAAAAGCGACCCCAGGCGCTGATAATGGCGTAGGCCATGTCCCAGCGAAACAACAGCTTTTGCACAGTGTGAGCGGTCGGACTCAGAACCTGATTTAAAAAGGCGTTGGCTTGTTTTTCATTTAGCTTTAGCTCTTTCGTGCCAACGGTGAGATCGTTAAAGTAACGGTAGAGTATGTCGAGCTTTTCTCGGCTGATGGTGAGGATTTTTTGCTCTCTACGCATCATCAGCTGATAGGAGCCGCCGCCGATTATTAAAAAGACTAGCGTGGCAACAAAGGCCTGCCAGGAGAGCCAAATGAGATAGCCAAAACAGACCATCACCGTGACGACATTGCTAATGAGAGGAACTAGCTCTGTGGCCGTGTCGCTGATATTGTCAATGTCTTCTGTGAGCATTACCAGCAGAGACGGGCTGCCTATTTGTTCAAGCTTGGCTAGGGGGGTGCGGGTAATAGCGCGGGCCAGACGAATTTGTAAGTCCAGCAGGATCTGACGGTAGAGATAGGTAATGACGAGGTTGGCTGCGATCGCACTCAATAACGTCAGCACGACCGCCAGTAAAAACAGTCCAAATAGCCCGCTTGGCGTCTGGTTTAGCAGACCCGCAGACGTGCTTGCGACCTCGCCCGTTTCAGCTTCTAGCGCCCTATGAATCAGCGCCACTAAGCCCCCGCTACAAAGCCCGCTCAACAGCGCTGTCAGCATTGCCAAACAGGTCAGTACAGGTGCTCGCTTCACGATAAAAAGAAAGATCTTCATCAGAGACCTATTCCTCTTTCGTTGGCGTTTGGTTTGTCACTGAAAATACTTCTGAAGCGTTGTCTTCTATTTTCACCTGCTCTGTCTTCGTCTGCTCTGTTTTTGTTGGCTCTGTTTTCGTCTGCTTTGTGCTTGCAGGCCCTGAAGTTGGATGATCTGCAATCTCTTTTCCAGGTTTGTTATTTCTGGGCGTTGTTTCACCAGATGATATCTCTACAGGTGATGTCTTTATGGGTGGTATCTCTAAAAGTTGAGCTAACTGCTCGGCTAGCTGTTTGACCGCGGGCTCTTTAAAGATGCCAATATGCGTTCCCGGCATGTCTTGCTGTTCTACCCCACCGAGTGCATACCGGCCCCAGCCGTAGTCCAACGCGTGAGCATGCCACATGAAGTCTCCATCGTCTATCGCTCTTAGCAGGGTTAGCTTACCGCTATAGGGTTGCGGTCGGTACCGTTCAATCGCTTCGAGGTTTGCTAGCCAAACCGTCTCCCAAATATCTAGCTCGGTCGAAAACCGCGTCGGCATCTTACCCGTAGCCCGGTAAAACTCTACGGCAGAGTCCAGCATAAATACTTTGAGTACGCGCAGCTGAAGCCGCCGCCAGGTCTCTGCTATCCCGTACTTAGGAATGTAGCGAAAGAGGCTGACGAGGCGCTGATACCAGGGTAGAGGAATCGCAAAGTTTTCAAATCCGCCGGTATCGAATAGAACCAGGCGTTCAGTGGTTTGTCCTATCGCCTGAAGCTGCTGTGCCATTTCAAAAGCGACAATGCCGCCCAGACTGGTACCGCCAATGCGATAGGGCCCTTCTGGCTGCACCCTTCGCATGGCTTCGATATAGCAACTCGCCATGTCTTCTATACGGGTATGGGCAATGTCCGGGTAGTCATTACCCAGGGCCCGCATGGCATAGAACGGCTGGTCTTTTCCTAGATGCTGCGCCAGGGTTTGATAAAAGAGCACTTCGCCATGACCGCCGTGAACCGCAAAAAAAGGTCGTTTGCTGCCGCTGCTCTGAAGCGCTACTAGCGGCGTCCAAGGAGATTTTGCTCCTGCCTGATGCAATAGCTGCGCCATTTCTTCGACGGTGGGCGCTTGAAATAGCGCAGAAAGCGGCAGTTCTACTTCTAGCTCGCTAACGATTTGAGCCATCACCTGAATGGCCTGTAACGAATGTCCGCCCAGCTCAAAAAAGCTGTCTCGAATGCTCACTTTTGTTCTGCCTAAGGCCTGCGCCCAGATGACTGAGAGGGTTTCTTCTATCGGCGTTCGCGGCGCGATGTAAAGGCTTGCCTCATCCCAGCTGTCTAAAACGGCAGGCTCAGGTAGAGCCTGAAGATCTACCTTGCCGTTGGGTGTTATGGGGAGCGCTGTCAGGCTATCAATTGTGCTGGGCACCAGGTAGCTGGGCAGCGTCTGGCGTAGAAAGTTTTTAAGCGCGGTGATGCTGACCGGGGACGATGGCTGTTCGATGATGTAAGCAGCTAGCTGTGAATGCCCCAGCCCGTCTTCTCTGGTTGTGACAACGGTTTCTCGCACCCCCGGAAACTGCAATAGCGCTGATTCTATTTCTCCTAGCTCAATCCGAAAGCCGCGAATTTTTACCTGGGTATCGATTCGGCCCAAAAATTCAATGTTGCCATCGGGTAAATAGCGTGCCTGGTCACCCGTTTTGTAGAGCCTAGCGCTGGCGTCTGAGCTGAAGGGATGGGGAATGAATTTAAGCTGCGTTAGGTCCTGGCGGTGAAGATAGCCTCGCGCCAGGCTTTTCCCGCCGATGTGTAGCTCGCCAGTAATGCCAATAGGCACTGGCTGCGCGTATGGGTCGAGAATGTAGGTTTCGACGTTGGCGAAGGGGCGACCGATGGGTACCTCTTGGTGAATGGTGGTGCTGCTGTCTACTGTGAAGCCGGTTGCTGTGACGGTGGCCTCGGTCGGCCCGTAGGCGTTGATTAGCAGCGGATAGTCGCCCACGAGGGTTTGCCAGGTTTTTACCCGGCTAGGTAGGGCTCGCTCACCACCAATAATGACTAAGCGAATGGCCTCTGGCAAACGCAGGTAGCTGGTGGCCATATCGGCCACTAGCTGGTGCCAGTAGGCCGTGGGTAGGTTTAAGACTGTGAGCCCCCAGTCTTGGCAGCATCTGGTAAACTGCGCAGCGGTGCCTAGCATCGTTTCGTTACGCAGCTGAAGTTTGGCTCCTGACAGTAGGCTGATAAAGATTTCTTCTACGGCCAGATCAAAGCTGATAGCGGCAAACTGTAAGACGCAGTCTGATTTTGTGATGCCGTATTGGGCGATCGCAGCTCTGACAAAATGACTGGCTGCCTGGTGCTCAATCATGACGCCCTTGGGCTTGCCTGTCGATCCTGAAGTGTAGATGATGTAAGCCAAGTTGCGCGGCGTGACGCTGATAATGGGGTTGCTTTTAGACTGCGTGGCTAGCCGCTCGCTTGCTCGGTCGACGCAGATCGTATGTTTTACTGCGTTTGAAAGCCGATCGCTGAGGTGACTTTGGGTGAGTATGACGTCGATTTTGGCGTCGTTGATGATGTAGCTTATGCGCTCTTGTGGATAGTCTGGTGCAATCGGCAGATAGGCTCCGCCTGCTTTTAGCACGGCGAGTAGGGCAACGATTATTTCGGGAGAGCGTTCTAAAAATAGTCCAACCGGCTGATCGGGCTGGATGCCGCAGTCGAGCAGATGATGGGCTAGCTGATTGGCCCGGGCGTTGAGCTGAGCGTAGGTGAGCTGCTGGGTTTGCTCGCCGTTGTGGGAGGCGATGTTATCCGTATTGTTTATTGTGTGGTAGCTGTCAGCCTGGTAACTGTCAGCCTGGTAACTGACGGCGATGCGATGAGGGGTCTGTTCTACCTGGTCTACAAAGTGTTGATGCAGGCACTTAGTGGGCGTGTTCTCGTCGCCAGGGTTTAGCTGCTTGTGCCAGTCTGGCGTGAGCTGAGCTGTATTTTTTTCTTCTGTACCTGCTGCTTCTGCACCTGCTGCTTCTGTGCCTGCTGCGTTTGGATTTTCTGTTTCCAGATAAAGCTGGTAGGGCGGTGTGTATGGGGCGTTTTTTGCTGGAGCGTTTTTTGCGATTTGACGCAGCTGGGCAGAGGCCTTTTCAAGGGCGGTGGCGATCGCATCTGTCCTCGACAAATCACCGTAGTAGGTTAGCTCGCCTACCATTTTGCCAGCGGCATTTTGCAGCGACAGGGTAAGGTCTAACTCTTCAGCAGAGAGATTTCTGCTGTGGGACTTACTGTACGGTCTATCGTAGGAGCGCAGCTGCCCTTTTTCAGCTCGGCTTTCAGTTCGGCTTTCAGTTCGGCTCCAGTGCTCAATCAGCTGAGTTCTCTCTGCTGGGCTGAGCAGCGGTAGCTGCGCAATCGGCTGAGCAGCGGCAGCTGCTATCCCCTCTAACAGCTGCTGAAAGTGCCCCAGCATGCGCTCAATGGTGCTGGCCTCAAAGAGATCTTGGCTGTACTCTAGCGTGACTAACAAGCCGTCGGTCAGGACCTCTGCTTCCATCACCAAATCGAACATTGCCCGATCGCTTTCTATCTCTAGCGGTTTCCACAGCAGTTCGTCAGTAGCGTCATCTGCCGGTGAAGCTGTGGGCTTTTCATGCAGCTGAAACATCACCTGAAATAGCGGGTTGTAGCTCAAATCGCGCTCTGGTTGCAGCGCTTCTACGAGTAAGTCAAACGGTAGCGCCTGATAGTCGTAAGCTTCTAATGCGCTGGTACGGACTCGTTCGAGCACCTGCCAAAAGCTTTGGCTACCCTCCAGATAGTTGCGTAGCACCAGTGTATTAACCAGAAAGCCAATCATGCTCCTAAATTCAGGCCGTGAGCGATTGGCAATAGGCGTACCGACGACAATATCTGTCTGATTTGTATAGCGAAATAACAGCACTTTGAAGGCTGCTAGCAGCGTCATGAACAAAGTTGCTTTCTTTTGTTGGCCCAGCACACGAAGTTTGTCTACTAGCCTCGCTGGAATCTCGATCGACGCACTGGCCCCCCGATAGCTGGGCTGAGGCGGACGAGGATAGTCTGAAGGCAGCTCCAGCGGCTGCAGTTCGCCGCCTAGCCTTTGCGTCCAATACTTTAACAGCCCAGCGAGAAAATCGCCTTGCAACTGCTGTTGCTGCTGACGTGTAAAATCAGTGTACTGAAGTGGCAGCGCCGGTAGCTCACAGGGCTGTTGCTTGCAGATCGCTTCGTACAGCGTCAGCAGCTCGCCAAAGAAAATATTGACCGACCAGCCATCAAAAATAATGTGATGCACCGTGAACAGCAGCCAGTGTTCATTGGGGGTGAGACGTAGCAGCGTGACTCTCCAAAGGGGAGCAAGCGCAAGATCAAACGGCTGGTTAGCCTCGGCAACTGCTCTTTTTTGCGCGGTTTGAATGCTTTGTTTATAGGGCAGGTGGCTAAAGTCTTGGATCTGTAGGTTAACTTGAAGGTGCTTCTCTACAATCTGCACGGGCCGCTCTTTTGTTGCTTGAAAGCGGGTTCGTAAAGCCGCGTGACGAACTACAAGCCTTTGTAGACTTTGTTGCAATGCCTCTACTTGTAATAATCCCCGAAGACTGTAGGCATTTGGAATGTTGTATTCAGCGCCGTCTGCGGTGATCTGACCCAAAAAGTAAAGCTGACGCTGACTAAAAGAAAGAGGGGCCTCTACAGCTTGATTCACTTCTTTGGTCGAGCCCTCTTTTGCTGGGTTCTCTTTTGTTGAGTTTGCTTTTGTTGAGCGCTGATCTGATTTCAAGATCTGGTTTGTTGAGCTGTGAATAGAAATCGGTCTGACGTCGTGATTACCAAGAGCCATGAAGGCAGAACCAAAATACCTGATAAGAACCTGCACTCAATTCGGTTATGTGTAAATGCACACCTTGTGAGTTATGTGTGTAAATGCACACCTTGTGAGTAGATACTCCCCAAATAAGAACATTTGATGGTTGCTCTTAAAAACGATTACAACGTAATTCCGCATAACCCTTACTTACTTCACCCTAAGCTAAAACCGTCCATAGTAGAGCACCCACGCACAAGAAAATGCTCAAAAACGAATCTATTTGCCATCGTATGCCTATTCTTTTGTGTTTTTCAAAGATTCCGTAAAGCTATCAGGGCAAGTCAGTTTTTTTACACGGGCCTTCGCTATCAATTTATGATGCTTACTCAGTATGTGGCGCAACAAAAAATGAAAAAATCTCGTCAAAAACTAGTATCAATACGCCCGTGTTAATACTGAAGCGGTTATTGTTTAATCGTGATGGTAAGAGCCTGGGTGGTATCATATCTCACAGTTTGTCTTACTCCGCAGAACCACGGTTTCTATCGTCTGTGTTGCCTGCTACTGAAGTACGGATCTTCAGTGCTGATTTAACCAATTTGATTTTTATGCTACAAAGCCACCTTTAAAAACAGTTCTAAGAGCCGATGTCTGAAAAAATGTCAAAACCTGTTCTCACAATCTTTTATCAGTTCAACCCTTGGCATTCTTCGATAGGTGGTATCCAAACCATTATTCGCTCCTTTATAAAGTATGCGCCGCCAGAAATTGACATCCGTTTAGTAGGGGTTGGTACGGGCGATCCGCAAATGCCTGCCGGTCAATGGCACACAGCAGTTTTTGCCGGTAGAAAGCTAGATTTTTTCCCGCTGTTCGATTTGCCTGAAGACAATACCCGTCGCCTGGTACCGACTTCTGTACGCTACACACTGGCGCTACTCAGGCGCAATTTTTCCTCAGATTTTGTGCACTTTCATCGGCTAGAACCTGCGATCGCTGCTTTCTCTTGGCGAGCCCATAAGCTGCTGTACATACACAACGATATTCACCAAAAGATAAAAGCCGCTGGTGAGCATAAGTCTGTTCTTTGGCAGCGCTTTCCTGGGCTGTACTTTGCGCTAGAAAAGCTGTTGATTCAACAGTTCGATCGAGTTCTATCTTGTAATTCAGACTCCACACAACTGTACCGGCAGCTGTATCCGAAAATCGCCCAGCGTGTTTCCTATGTTCATAACGCTGTTGATGATGACATCTTCTACCCGGTTGCGCCTAACACTCGACTTCAGTATGTGCAGACTTTAGCTAGAGAGCTTTCTATTCCTGAAGACTCGAAGTTTTTCTTGTTTGCCGGGCGGCTGCACCCTCAAAAAGATCCGCTGCTGTTAGTGCAGGCAATTAAGCAGCTGGCAGATCCTAAAGCTCATCTGCTGATTGCGGGCGAAGGTGAGCTAGCTTCAGCGCTACGCGATGAGATTACCCGTCTTGGTCTGACGGCGCAGGTAACGATGCTAGGCGCGGTTAATCAAGATCGGCTCTCGGTATTGTATAGAGCTGCTCGTGCCTTCGTGTTAAGCAGTGTCTATGAGGGTCTGCCAGTTGTGGCGCTAGAGTCTTTAGCCTGCGGTACACCCGTTATTACTACCCGCGCAGGCGACACCCCTAACATTCTGACTGCGCAAAGCGGCATCGTCTGCGAAGAGAGAACGCCTGAGGCGATTGCTGCTGCTATGCAACAGATCCTTGCTCACCCTGAAAAATATCCACCGACAGCCTGTAGCGATGCTGCAAAACCATACAAGGGGCGGCAAGTGATTTCTGAAGTTTATGAGGAAATGCTACAACTCTGGTCGCAACAGCGGCCTCCTGTCTATTCATCTGCACTTACCTGAGCCACTAATTGTTTGAAGCCGGGCCGTTGTTCAGGTGCTTTTGTTTTTCTGATATAGCACTGGTCTGGCGCTTTCTAACCTGTTCTGTGTTTCTCTTTTATAGACGTTTCTACCTATTTGTTCCTGACCCCTTTCGTCCCTACATCTGGTGTATCTCAACAAGTTTCTCAACATGCAATTCGCTCAAAAAATGCAAGACCCTATTGAAAGCCAACGTCGAGCGGTGAGTAGTGCTGCTCGCAGTTCTTTTGAACAGCGCCGACGTGGCAGCCTTGATCCCTGGGCTCAGCGGCCTCATTCCCCTTCTGAGGGTAAAGTAATCGCTATTTATTTGGATGCCCTGCAGGGCTACGGTGCGGACAAGGTGGTTCTCAAAATAGCCAATGGACTAGTACACCGCGGTCTTCAAGTAGAGCTAGTGCTCTCAAAAGTACCTCAAAGCGGATTTGCTAATATTGACCCGGCTATTCAGGTGGTTAGCTTAGAAGGATCGCGTCATACGCCCGTTCGCAATGTAGCCGCTTTGTCTCGCTACTTAAAGCGTCGTCAGCCTGATATTTTATTCTCCTCTATTCACTTCAATAATGTTGTTGCAACATTAGCTTTAGCGCTCTCAGGCATACGTTGCAAGCTGGTACTGCGTCAGGCAAATGCTTTGCAAGAACAGTTTAAGGACTATTTTTCACCAGTTGCTGTTTTGTTGCATCCGCTCACGCAGTATGCCTATCGCCGAGCGGAGGTGGTGATCAGTCCCTGCCGAGCGATAGAAGCCGATCTCACCGGTTTTATGAAAGTCGCTGCGCACAAAATTCAGGTGATTTATAATCCAACGGTGACTCAAGACATTGCTGAAAAGGCCAAAGAACCCGTTCAGCACCGCTGGCTAAAGCCGGATAGAACCTATCCGGTGATTGTGTCAGTAGGTCGTTTAAAGCCGCAGAAGGATTTTGATATGTTGCTGCGAGCTTTTGAGCGCCTTAAAAGCCGCTATTCTCCCGATGCTAAGCTGATTATTGTGGGAGAAGGGCCGCTGCGTGGCAGCCTGGAGACGCTGGCTGACAAGCTCAGAATTTCTGATAGCGTGCATTTGATGGGCTTTTGCAAAAATCCCTATGCCCTGATGGCAGCAGGGGATATGTATGTCTCTAGCTCTAAGTATGAGGGCTTGCCTAATACTGTAATTGAGGCACTGTCTTTGGGGCAGAAAATTGTGGCTACGGCCTGCCAGGGGGGAACAGCAGAGATTTTACGGTACGGCAAGTATGGCCGATTGGTCCCTGTGAGAAACCCTGACGTGATGGCGAAGAGTATTGCCGAAGCGCTAATGAATGACTCACGAGCGGTTCCTGGGGCCGCTTTAGCTTTTGAACATGAAGCGCAGGTAGACAAATACTACGATTTGTTCCTTAATCTGATGAACGGTGCCAGCTTTCAGCCTAGCTACAATTTAGCGACAGCGGCTATCTAAAACGGCCCTTTGAAAAATCATAGGCTTCGGTCCACAGATTACAGTTACTTGATTGATAAGAATAAAGAAAAGGATACCTCGTGCTTACACAGGTATCCTTTTCTTTATTCTTATTGGATTGCAGCTGCTTCGTTGTTAGATAGCCTTTACCAGATAAAGCTATTCGGTAAAGGCTGTCTGATAAAGGTCACTGCCAGCAGCCGCTCTAATCAGCAGCCGCTCTAATCAGTAACTTCTTCAAGTGCTGATTCGATTTTGCCTTCAACAGTGTTGCCGTTAGCATCGCTAGGGCTGATCATGTCTTTTTTGTTGGCTCTACCTTGAACGCCATTGAGACCCTTTCTAGCGTTTTCGGTCACTGTGCCCATGCTGCTCATGTCGTTTTTAGCGTTCTCAGTGATCGCTTGCTCAGACTTGTTTTGAACGCCGTCTAGCTGCTCTAGTCCGTCAGAAGCTTTGGAGCTGCTGTTACCAAATGCAAAAGCAGGCGTTGCGTTGGCAAAAAGAACAAGCGCGCAAGCTGCTGCGATCATCAGAGGACGCAAGCTAGAAAGTGTTGCAGAAACCCGGTTGAAAATCTGTTTCATGGAATTTTCTCCTAAGAAAGTTGAATAAAAATGCGAATCCTTAGATTCAGCGAAGCGGATGAGAAAGCCAGCCTAGTCTATAAGGTCTTTAACTGTATCCAGGGCACTTTTCGCAGAGTCTTCTAGGTCGTCGCCAACATTTGCAGCAGCGTCCTTGGTGCGGCTAATGTCGCGCTTAACTTTGCTTTTGGCTTTATCAGCAGCGCTTTCTAGGTTGCTAGCAGCATTTTCAATGGAATCGCTAACGTCTCCGTCTGCCATCCTATCGAGTTCTGCAGCGGCGCGATCGCGCATAATTTCGGCAGCCTTTTCAGAACCAACACCCACCGAATCAGCCGTAGCGGCAGGTACAGAAGCAGTGCCCCAGACGGCTACTGCTACTAGCCACATGCAAACGCATCGAACGACCCAATTTCTCAAGCTTTCCGCAAGCGTATGGCGGCTCTGGCGGGTGGATATCATAGTGTGCCTTCTCTTTACTGTCAGTATCTGAGGATTACTGAACAATCAAAGCTTTTAGGTGTGACCCCGTGAATCCATCGCCTGATAGATTCAGCCTTATCTTTGGAAAGAGATGGCATGAAAACGACTTACAGACCTGATGTACAGCGTTTGCTAGCTGTGATCTTCTGGTCCTCAAACAGTACTCAAACGATACTCAAAACTCTACTCAAACAGTGCATAAAGCTCCACTCAAACAGTGCCTAAAGCGCAGGCGAAGGGAAGGCGCCTGAACGTTTTTCAGAATGTTTAGCATGCCTGACAATTACAACTGTGCCGATGTTGTTCGATGGCGATCAATGTTTTTGCTAGATATCCGTCTGAAGGGCATTTGACAAAGCGTCTGACATGTTTAGCATGATGCTAAGTGTTCTGTGTACATTCAAAAAGTGCTAAAAATACTGGCGACATAGCACTACATAGCATTTAATAACCTAATAGATTTAACAGCTAGTAGAGCTAATGACTTATAAAAAAGATATGAACGCACAGAATAAAGATTCAGTGGCTCAGCAAACAGTAGGCCAGATTGAAAGAACGATTTCTCAGAAGATGCAGGCCTTGTACAAGCAGCATTTGGGGCATCAGCCGACGAAGGTGACCTGTCAGCTGTTTGACTCCAAGCTAGCTATTGTGTTGGAGGATTCTATCACCCAGCCAGAACAGCTACTGCTAGAGCAAGGTAAGTCTGATCTCGCTGAAAAGGTGAGAGATGACCTTCATCAAGCTATTCGACCGCAAATTAAGAGTTTGATTGAAGACGTATTGGGTATAGAAGTAATGGACCTGATGAGCGATGCCACTCTGGATACGGCGCGTACTGGCATTATTGTTGTTCTCTCAAGAACACCAGACGTGCGTAATCCTGACGCGATTCCTAAGGCAAAGCGATAGTTATTTCGGATTTGAGCGCAATTGCGATCTACATCGAAAGATAGGGTACGGGCTAAATCCTTTCTCTCTATCGAGTGATCGCTGACTTAGCGCCACTATTTTACAATTTATTTATATGTTCAAAAGCAGCTGAAACACGCTTGCCGATAGTACTTTTGCAGAAATTATGCTGCGAGAGCAGGTGCCATTTTAGTTTTTCTTAAGAAAAAGCTGTTCGCACATGCTCATCGTAAAGCGTAACTTTATTCGCGCATTTTAATGCGATGAGCATTTTGACTACAGGCGTTTATTCGTAAGCTGTTCGCTGCTCCCCAATGGAGAATTTTTTATGGCAATAGAGTTAAAAGAAGACATCGCTTACATCCTTTTAAAGAAGATGGGAGATCGTCCTGAGTCTAAGCAGCCAGCGCCGCTTCGTTTGGAAGCGACGGACTTTGCAGGCCGAAACACTGATAAAACAGAGATTATGGCTCACTTGGACTACCTGAACCAAAAGGGCTACATCAATGCTAATTTTGAGGGCGATGCCTACGCAAACAGCGGCCCCAACCCTTTGCCTGATTCTGTTGAACTAGAGTCGGTTGAGCTGACATCCAGCGGTCAGGACCTGCTAGAGCGGATGAGCGAAAATCCTCCTGAGGAGTTGCTGACGGGCCCAAGCGTTGAGATTGCTACTAAGGACATGGACTTTCTCAAGAAGGTTATGCTGAAAGGCAACATTCCTAGCATTTACGACGCACGCGATTTGACAGAAGTCGTGTTCCGAACGATGCGCGACCTGATGACCACAAAAGCTGCCGAAGATGTGGCCAGTGAGCTACATACGGAGGCTAGCAGCACGGATAAAAAGGCAGCCCATGAAGAAGTTGCTGAGCTCTGGAAAGACTCTAACCCGCTGGTGCGATTCTTAAGTAAGATTCGTCCTGCGCTCAAGTTTGACGATGATACGTTTCTTTTCAGAATTGAGAAAGAGGGCGGCTTGCCTAAAACCACTGGCCCTCAGACTGTTGTGAAAGCTGTTTTTAGTGCGACTAAAGAAGAGCTTTCAGCTGAAAAGATTGCCGAGATTACTGAGTTTATGCCGGGTAAGATTCGTACACTATGGGAGGAAGCATAATCGCTATGACTACTGACAATACGGATTTGAGAGAGCCGAACGAGGCCGGTACAGCTCATATTAATCCTGGTGACAAAGAGATGTCTCCGGATGCTTCTGTCGAAGAAAAGAGCCAGAAGACGGCTGTTGCTTACGAGGATGCTTTGGGAAACAACACCGAAGTTCCTACCTACTTTCCTGTAGAAGGTGAGGACGGAGAGAAAGAGGCGCTGCACCACGTGAAAGACGCTGAGGAAATCTCTGATGTGATTCGCGAGGCTAGAGTAAATGAAGCGGGCGAGCGCACCTGGCGCTAGTAGGGCCTCAGCAGGGCGTTAATGGGTTTACTCATCCCTGATGTCTATGCTGGTTTCTTCCCGATTTTATTATTAACGAAAGCTGCCCTCTTCCTGAATGGCAGCTTTTGTTTTAGCCTTTGATATGTCAGTAGCCCTCATCAGTAGGCGCTGACTTTAGATATAGGAGAGTATATGCAAAATCTATTAAGACAAGAAGAGCTACTTAACCAAGTTCGAGAAAAAGTAACTGCATTTGCTACGGACGCTATTTTTAGTTTGCCTACGCTTCTGCTGGCGTTGGCTGTTTTATTAATCACTCGTTCGGTTGCTAAGCTGGTTCGCAGTGCGGCGCAGAAGGTGGGTGCAAGAACGCTCAAGAGCCTGTCACTGCGGCAGCTGCTGGTTCAAACGAGCTACGCCGCAGCCTGGATTGTGGGCATCTTGTTAGCCAGTATTATCGCTTTCCCTAACCTAAATATTCAAGATGCGATCGCGCTATTAGGTTTTGGTTCTGTTGCTATTGGTTTTGCGTTTCAAGATATTTTCAAGAATTTTCTATCTGGCATTCTACTGCTGCTGCAAGAGCCATTCTCTCTGGGCGATCAGATTATTGTCGGTGAGTTTGAAGGAACAGTTGCTGAAATTGCCCTGCGATCCACTCAGATTCGTACCTACCAAGGTGAGCTGGTCGTCGTGCCCAACTCTATTGTCTTTACGAGTCCTGTTCAGGTAAGGACCGGCCGCCCTCAGCGCCGGACCGATTTGGCGATTGGCGTAGACTACAACACGCCGCTGCCTAAAGCGATTAAGACACTGCACGATGCGACGACGTCCATTGAAGAAATTAAGTCTGTGCCCGCTGTTGAAGTCGATGTTGTAAGCTTTGGTGACAGTTCGATTGATTTACTTGTTCGCTATTGGACGCATCCAGAACAGAAGAGCGTTCGTAGAATAAAGACACAGGTGATGGTTGCCCTGAAGCAAGCCTGCGATCAGGCCGATATTGTCATTCCCTATCCTATCCGTACGGTGTATCACTTCGATCAGGACGATTACAGCGACAATATGGCGATTGAATCTGTCAATAACTGAGTTTTTTCTTTTTGACTGCACTCTTTTTAACTGCACTCTTTCTAACTGCACTCTTTCTAACTGTGCTCCTTCTCAGCGACGTCCTTTCTCGGCTCAGCCCCAAAGATACGCGCCCCCACTAAGGTATTGATGCTCATGTTTCAAAACGTTTATCTCATCTTCAATCCAGTTTCGGGCCAAGGCGATCCCGAAACGGAGCTGGCTATTATTCGTCAAGAGATTGAGGCTGAAACCCAGCTGAGTGTGCTGACAACAACAAAAGAGGTGGATGCTCGCCAGTTGGCAGAAGAAGCAATCGCTGCGGGGGCCGACTGTATTATTGCTTCTGGCGGGGACGGTACTGTTTCTACCGTAGCAGGGGCACTGCTAGAGACTGATACAGCGTTGGGCATTGTGCCTAGAGGAACGGCGAATGCGATCGCTGCTGCCTTTGGCATTGCTACCGATATCAGAACGGCCTGTCGAACGATTTTGAGTGGCATTCCGCGAAAAATCGACATGGCCAGCTGTGATGGTAAGCCGTTGATTTTATTGGCGGGCATTGGCTTAGAAGCCGACGTTATTTCTCAGGCCAATCGCCAGCTAAAGAACAAAATTGGCACGGCTGCCTATATTCTGTCTGCTTTTCGTCAGGTGAGAGAGCTGAGCGTATTTAACGTCGAGCTAGAAACGCCCGATAAAATTATCAAAGTTGAGGCGTCTGGGATTACGGTGGCCAATGTTGCCCCGGCGACGTCTGTGCTGGCACAGGGCCCTTCAGATGTGCTGCCCTATGACGGGCTGCTAGATGTGACTATTTTTGCGCCTGAGGGAACAGGCGGTGCGATCGCGGCTTCCTACAGCCTATTTCAATCCGCACTAAATAAGCGTTCAACTAAGCGAGAAGATGTGGGCTATTTTCGCTGCACTTCACTCAGAATTACGACCGACCCGGTGCAGAAAATTGTTCTAGACGGCGATATCGTAGGTGAAACGCCGGTCGATATTCACTGCATTGAAAAAGGCATTACCCTGATGACGCCTGAAAACGGTAACTTTGACCCAATGGAGAAACTAGAGAACCTGCCCGGTTTGACGATTACGTATAAGGAACAACGCGGTTCAGAGTTTTAACTAGAGTTTAAACTAGAGTTTTAACTTTGGTGAGGATATTTTCGATGAGGATATTGTCTATAGGGCTTTGCCTGGTTTTCTTTAGTGGCTACTCTAGTGGCTACTTAGGGCTTGCTGTCTTTCCCTACCAGGTCAAACCGCTTAGGATACGGCATATCGCGCTTAGCAAACTCTTTTTTAGCACGAACGGTTAGATCTGTGGCGTAGGCAAACTCGTCTCTGGCATCCAAAGGATACGAGCGTAGCTTGAACAGGCTACCCCAGCTGTGTTCTGACATGACGACTAAAATGGGCAGCTTAAGGTGGGTGTATTTGCTGGTGTAGGCAACCCGATACAAGACATTTTCAACCTCCTCTGGGTTGGCCTCGTGCGCCAGGTAAAACTCGGTCACGACCTGCGCTTCCAGCTCGCCCATGTTGGCATTTGACACAGCGTTGGTCCACATATAGCTGTGGGGAACAGTGACAATATTGTCGCCGGGGGTCTTCAGCCGAATTCCTCTGAGGCCATAGCTTATGACCTCGCCGTAGTGGTCGGCAATAGCGACGCGATCGCCCACCCGATAAGGTGATTCAAAAAGCCCGACAATTCCAGCAATAATTGAACTGGCATAGTCTTTAAATGCGAAGCCCAGCGCAACGGCGACCGTACCGGTTACCGCCAGTACGTTTTCTCGCGACAGGTTTAAAAATAAGTTCATTAGCATGATGACGGTAACGGTCATCACCAGTGTGCGTACGAAGGGCTGAAACTGTTTTATCCGCAGCCGATTGTGGCGAGCTACTTTCTCTGATAGTGAAATTACCACCCAGTCTACCGACTTAATGATGGCGTAGGCGATGACTAGAATTGCGATCGCCTGTAAGATTTTCGGTCCAGTAATTTTAGAGAGTAATTCTCTCGTTTGGTTGGCGGTATCTCCGGCTGCTTCTTTAGCTGCTTCTTCGGCCGTTTCTCCGGCTGCTTGAGCGAGTAAGCTTAGGAGTGGTCAAACAACTAGTGTCGGATTCTGAGGGATAGCCCGATAGTTCCATT
>CALDSK010000276.1 GCA_937911865.1 uncultured Synechococcus sp. | reverse complement strand
CTCCCTCTACTCACCAAGCATATATAAGAGTCAGCAGCAATTTTGTCGAGCGTTGTCTGCAAGGCTATGTCTGGCGCGAGGCCAGAGCCTCTGACCGGGTTTGTGTATTGCCTGCTGTGCGTACTCAAGTAAGAGAAGATAACGCTCAGGCATCTGCTCGACGCGATCCCAGCGGAGCCTTTGGTCCGGATACTTGTATCTCTGGCTATGTTTGGCGAGAAGCGTTTCCTGGCGACCTTGTATGTGTATTGCCTGAGGAACGTACAAGAGCGAGAGAAGATAATCGTCAAGCAGGAGATAGACTCCTGAAGCCATAGCCTTAACTAAGGCCTTAAAGGATATGCTGAAGTTACTCAAATCAAGCTTTCCATCGGATGTTGATCATTAGAGAAGAGTAATGAAAGAATTTTTTCGGAAAATCCAATCGTTTGCAACGTTTTTCTTATCGGCGCTGTTTCTTGTCGTACTAACTCACAGAGCTTTTGCCAATGAAATGAACCCTCATCCCGAGAACCGTATTGGTTATATGGATGAGGCAGTAGTTCGCTCTCGAGTTGAACAACTGGGTTACGATCAACCCTCAAACATTAGCCTTCCAGTAGAGTCTTCTCAATCTATGCGAGGTGCTATTCCGCTGCTAGAAAGATTCCAGTTGCATGACGAATCTATTCAGGTGCCGCTATATGAGCTGAGCACCTTCAAGGATGGCCAATCTATTCAGCTAAGAGTTAATCGACTTTCTGGCAGAATTGAGGAAATTCAGGAAGATAATTAGTAGGAAAACTGAACGGTTCTTTCAACGAATCTTCGTGAGCTCGAAAGCATTGATATGAAAATTGATAGAAAAGCTTTTCTAGCACATCTCTAAGTACATATTTCTGTTCGAACTAAAGGAGCTACTAAAGTTTCCCAGACACACTGCTCATGTGCACCAAAGCAATATGTATCATGAAGCCAAGCTGGAAGATGGCCTCTCGGTGCTGACTCTATATCAAACACAAAGTCATCATAGCTAAAAATAACGTCACCTAACCCCCAGCCAACAAATGTTATGAGCTCATTGATAGCGGAGATTCTGTTTGGAGTGATTACTGTAGGGCTTCCTAAATCTGCCCATATTTTCTCCTGAACACTAAAGCCAAATTTCTCGTCGCTGTACTTCACCCATAGTGAATCAATTTCTTGTAATTCTTTGCAAGGAAAGTTTTCGAGAAGACCGGGTTCTATTGTTCCTTGTTCTGATCTTCCCACTACATTGAGCATGATCTTAGCGGTTTCTTGGTCTGCCGCTCTCCAATTTGCAGAACTTAACAACTCCTCCAAGGTAGAGTAGTCGGGACTTATTTCATCTTCCAATTCTAAGGGAGAATTTGGCAACTCTTGATTATCAATTTCTGGAGGGGGGGAAGGAGGTGGAGGGTTAGAAACCGCTAAATCTGAGGAAAGACCATAATTAAAGAGGAAGAACACGACTACAAATGTGGCGAAGGCTCCTGCTGCCCTAATTTGTAGCCGGTTAGACAGCGAACCCACAAAATCTAGACTACCTGCAAATAAGTAAGCTGATAGCCCAGCTGCAAGGGCTGCTAAAAACCTAACGATAGGGAGTGTCAGCTGTTTTATTTCCGGATGAGTAAACAAAAAAGCTACGAAGGCGATGACAACACCAATAGCTAAAAGCAACCCTATGAATCTTTCCCAATCGAAGTGATTTTGTGGATCATTCAATGGTAATTATCTCCTTAAACTTTCAGATATGCCCTAACCAATTACTTAACTTCTAGCTATCAGTACGAATTTATAACCATATCGACTGAATCATGCTTTTTTGATTAATTGCCTGTCCACAAATTATACGTCAATAGCCAACCTAAATTAGGCATGAGACGGACAGCGCTGACTTCAGGTTGTTTTCAATCGGCAGGAAACTTTTGTTTCAGAATAGAGTGAGGTTCATTTGGGTGTGCTTGAAATAAGCTCAGGAATACTGGTCTATAAATCGACTCGAGCTGCAAATCTAAGCCCTGCTCAAAAGTAGAAACCCGACCATAGCCAACCTTTATAACTCGCCTCAAAACTCGCTTGTATCATCTAATTTTGACACATAGATAATAAAACCAGTTATGAGACACCTCAAACGCACAGAACTCGTTCACCGCTTCAGTTTCCAGAAAGTGTCTCACAAACGGTGAATTTAGCACTTCAGGATATACACATTAGGGAGCTTGCGAGCATGGCTGGCACGCCCCTTCTAGGGGTGCTTTCCTCTTGGACATGATAAAGAAATCTTCTTGTGCCATCTCTTTTGAGATTTTTGTATAAATATTATTCTGGCGACTAAACAGGCGAGGTGTTTTGGTAAAGCCCTTTACTGTGAGGCTCTTACAGCGATCCTCTCGGACCTATTTCAATTGCCGGAGAATATATAAACCAATGGGCAGCTTCCCTCCACATGAAGCTACCCATTGGCAATATAAATACTTAATTGAGTAATTTTTATAAAATTACTACTAACAACAACCTCACAAAACATCTATCACGTAGTTTTAAGCCATTCCACCTCTTGTATCATTACGATTGAATCATCCTTCTGTGCTGCTCTTCCAGACCGACCTAAACGATAGTTCTCATGAACCTTAAGCTACTGCTTTTTTCCGAAATAGTAGCCGAAAGCACCACTAAGAATGCTCAGTTCAATTGGAATGATTGCTTGCATCCATTCTTTAGCTGGTTGGTAATCTACAGCATTAGGAAAAAAAGATGCGCCAACCATTACAAGCGCGGGCACAGAAATTGTTAGTATTACAGTCTTAAATCCCCAATCCACCATGGATCTGCGAGTTTGATCCATCCGTATCTCCCTTATGGCAGCAGGAGACAAGGGTCTCTCTACCGGCTCATAGAATTCAGCAGGTGACGTTGTAGCCTCGTGTTCGAGAACAGAGCCAGATGCTCGCAAGCAGTTTTGATTGAAAACGCTCTCGTCGGTTATGCCTCGAGCATTATGGAACGTAGACATTTGCCAATCCTCATTTTTGGTAGTAGTTACATCTTGAGCTCAAGCCGAGAGCGTAAATGACTACATCAGAGGGTTAACGAAATACAACCTCCATCATACTATTGTCAGATTTGCGGACAAGAATAGAAGAACCTTCCTCCTTTGCTTTTTGGATATATGTTTCAGTAGCTATCGCTTTCCGAATCGTTTCATTTTGACTAATGCCTTGCTTTGCAACAAGATAGTCTAGCTGTTCGACAGAGTCAGCTGGCAAGCTGATGCTCATACGTTTTGGTTTTGGTGCTGGTGAAGTCACAGCACTCTTGGCTTGAGACAAGACTTCGGGAGTCTGTTCTTTTTTAGAGACAGTTGATTTGCTCATAAAGACACCTCTTGAATATCAGTACATGAAGCGAATACTTACTTTACGCACCATTGTGCGTAACTGTTTGGCACCTTTAGAAACAACGACTCACTCCCCTTTTTCATTAATAGAGCGCTTCTTTGATGAATATCGCAGAGAAAACTAACGAGATATGAATAGCAACAAACGATAAACAGCGTTACTGGCTCCGATATCCTGGTGCATCTTGTTCCAAAGATTTTAAAGACTATATTCACATCTCTCTGCCACAGGCCTCCACGTCCGTTAAAACTGGTTGGGCTGGCATCTTGTATAACAGGATAACTTTTTCTTCTTGAGTGATTCATACTCTGCTGCCTTGATAGAAATCCTCTTGTCATCCGTTGACTAACAAAAGAATCTCGAGGGACAATTCTGGGCGGAAATGGACAGAACATAAACCAACTCTGTAGAGTGGTCGTAAAAATCGGGCTGAAACTCATGAGATGAGACCTCTTTAATTTTGTACTGGACTAATTTTCAGTTAGCAGAATGCATCCTGCTATATAATATACACCAAATTGGTGCAAAATATAACTCTATGTGCACCAATTTGATTTTAAACGACTTCTTCTATTGGTAGAGCTCGTAACGGACCAGCAAGGAGTTGGGTAGGTCGGGAGCGTTGTCATTGCTGGGTTTTCCTAGTCCGTCGTGCAGCATCTACATCGTGTCGGTGATGCCTTTTCACCTTAAGGTCGTAGTGAAGTTGAGCTGGTCGGGGCTTCGTGAGGAGTCTCGCTTGGCTAACTGCCGGATCGTGACCGTAACGAATTTGAGGCTATTTCCAATTGATTTTTATTGGACAACTAACATTGTGCATGTCCTGCCTCTACTCACTAAACCCCAGCTCTTGTGATCGCCCTCATCCGCTCCACCAAATCCTTCCCATGAAAATCGATGTAATGGTAGAACGCATCGAGGGAGCGATGTCCCGTAATTTGCATTACTTCTGTTGCTTCCCAATCCAGCGTATAGAACAGATATTGGGCCTGAGATCTTCTGAATGTATGAGAGCTAACCCCAAAGAATGCCCCTCTGCCTAACCGCTGAATCTCAGGTATAGCGGCAATTTGAGCATCAATCCCCGGATCTTCATCACACATAATCCGCCGCACGGCCTGCCCCAGCGCATAATCAAACCCGCTGGCCGTCCGCACGGGCCGGTCGTAAGTTGTTCCTTTCAGCTTCTGGCGCTGGCCTTGTTCATCCGTGCGGTAGAAATACCGCTGCGTCGTCTTCCCCTTCTTGCCCTTAGCTGGAAACAGATAGCCAGGCGCAAACTCAGAACCCTCCAAATACTGAGCCAGTAATCCTGACTTCGGCACCTGATGAAATCGATTCGTTTTGCTGTGGGCCTTACGAAAGCGAATAAAATCGCCCTGCACATCCCGGTCCGTTAGCCACAGCCCCGCCTCAATCCGGCCCGCACCCCAGTACGCCACCGTCGCAATATCGCGATTGATTTGTGGCCGAATATGATCAATCAAAAACTCAATCGGCGCAATCGTTTTAAACGCTGTCGCGCTACCTTCCCGGCCCCGGCGAGTGATCACCTTTTGCTGCACAGCCCTAAAAGCCCCAGATCGCATCTTGACTCAAAACGTATCAAACATCGTTTATGCAACGACTGTAGCTGATTTCGCCCTAATTATTGGTGAGTTCCTACTACTCGACAAAAATTGTGACGGGATTATCGGTCTTCGAGCAGCTCAGGAAGAGTGGTGGGGCAATTCGAGGGCTGTAACCCTTGTTGTGTAAGGCTTCGCTGAAATGATGTCGGGGATGCTATTGGGAGGGTGTGTTGCGGCTGTTTTGTGGGGGTTGGGGGTGCGATCGCAGACTGACCAGCCAAAAACGTTTCGCAAACGGTGGATTTGAAACACTATAGTGCAGAGAGTGAGCCTAGCCAATGTCTCAAGGACTTCAAGCCAATAATTAGATATATTAGGCAAGGCCTTTCTACCTACACAGAAAAATTGGATAGCAACGATGAATCAAAGCTTTCCTGATGCTAAACCGAAGGCTTGGCTACTCCTCGCATACGGAGATAGCCTAACCTATGGTGGGCATGGTGGCTACGATGATATAGTCCATGAAAAATATCAATATGACAACTTTGTCCCAAATCACAAACAAGTTTCTGAAGGAGACATTGCTGTTGTTCGAGACCAGACAGAGCTTCTAGGTCTTGCAAAAATTCTGTTCATAGATAAACAGGCCAGTACTAAGAAGCGAAAGAGATGCCCAATTTGCAAAACTACCAATATTGATAAAAGAACAACTAAGAAGCCGACGTTCAGATGCGCTAAAGGGCATGAATTTAGTAAAGAGATACGCTCAGAAGAGCCCTGTTTCCGCTACAGTGCCTACTTCGGGGATACATTTTTAGATGCTCGGGGACTACTTGATCGACATCAATTATCTCAAGCGTGTCCAAAATTCAACCAGCAACTTGCTATGCAGGAGATTCAATTAGACACAATCTTACCTGTAATAGAAGCCCAACTAAATATTAGATCACTGCTTATTGATCCAGAAGCCAAAAAAATCGTTAAGCCATCAGAATCCAATGAGCAAGATATTGAGAGAAGAGATTTTGCAAAAGAAGTTAATCGACAAATAAGAGAGCGTAGAGGACAACGGAAGTTCAGAGCAAATCTTCGGCAAATCTATCAAGATAGGTGTGTAGTAACATCTTGCACAATAGTTGATATTTTAGAAGCAGCGCACATAACACCCTATAGTGTAGATTTCAATAACGCTTCATCGAACGGCCTTCTACTTCGCTCAGACATTCATACCTTATTTGACTTGAACCTTTTGGGTATCGAGCCTGAGTCATTGACAGTTTGCTTTCATCCAGACATAAAGGATGACGAATATAAAAGATATGAAGGTATCACGTTGTCTGAGTTGGCTCAACACGCTAACCCCAACTTACTAAGGCTGAAGTGGAACGAATTCAAGTCAGCTGTTGATAGGGTTAATTGAAGCGAGTGTAGACCCATACATAGAAGCCGACCGCCTACGAGCCAACCAAAGCTGCTGCTAGAAAAGTGAATAGCTCAATAACAACGTCTAAAACACGAAATCATTGATACTCTTAGCTTTAACACGTCTCGCAAACGGTCATTTAAAGTACAGTAGTACACTGTGTGATCGCAGTGTACAGATTCAGACAGCTAAGCAAGATAATTAGGGGGAATACTTAGCTGCTGAATAGGTGTTACGGTGCGGAAGATCGCGGAACGAGAAAAATCAGTTATTCTCTACTTGTTCAACAAAGCTGGCCTAGTATGCGATCTAGATCTCCTTACTGTCGAACCTATGTCAGATGGCGGTATGGGAAGTCTACGGATAACCTCAAACTCAATCGCAGAGCAAAGGCTTAGGGAAAGCGTGGCAGAGTGCTGGTTCAAGGATATAGATGGCGTACCGGTCATAGCCTCCTTAAATCTAGACCAGAATGGTCAGCCTTTTGAAGTAGACGTATGGAAGGTAGACTATTCCGAACTCCAGCGCTGGCCACAGCTAAACGAAATTAGTGACGTCCAACCTCAAGACATTCAATGAATTGTTGTATCTAACCGACTGCTTCAGCCTATCTTCCGTATCTCAAAACCTTTAAAGCTCTCTGATACGACCCCTATGAGACATGATTTGAGACACGTTTTTCTATGTGTTCCAGAAGGTATAAGATACTGTTGGCGAACTCCATAGGAGTGGCTCAAACCCAGTAAATTCGTGCCCAGCGACTTGACTGAGTTAACGAGTTTACTCCTGTTCAGCGTTCAGAAATTAGTTCGCCAACAGTGTCGTATAAGTTCTGAGAAAAAACAACGGAAGCATTAAGCTTGAAAAAGGGAATTTTACGGAGTTATGGTGAACTTGTGAAACTCCCTTCCTGTCTGTCTTGTATCCTTTCATCCCGTACTGAGGGCACTAACACGAAGTCATGACGTAGCCTTGCTCAGCCTCTGGACGCTTTGCGCTATCTGGCGATTAAGTCAGCAGTGCTAAGTCCGGTAACGCCTTTTAGCTGAGCAATGATCTCATCTTCGAATACGATAAATGAGTTTCTTCCACTTTCGGTAATTTCTATCGAACCAAAGGAAAGCTGTCCTTTTAAGCGAATAGAGTCTGTTCCTACTTGAAAGTCGCTAATAGTATCAGTTCCCCCTCCAATCTCTAGAACGAAAATATCGCTACCCGGCCTACCCACAAGCGTGTCATCGCCTAGTCCACCCGTTAAGATGTCATCACCCTCACCGCCGATTAAACGATCATCACCATCGTCTCCAAACAATCGGTCGTTGTTGTTGCCACCAATGAGAATATCGTTATCTTTGCCGCCGAAAATTCTATCGTCGCCATTGCCGCCGAGTAGGCGATCTTCTCCGAGCTGACCTTGTAGAACATCATTCCCATCGCCTCCAAGCAACGTATCATATCCATCACCGCCTGTCAGACGGTCATCTCCATCATCACCGAGCAGGCGGTCGTCACCGTCGCCACCGCGTATCAGATCATCACCGTTATCGCCGGAGAGATTATCGTTTCCACCGTTGCCGAGCATTCTGTCATTTCCTTCACCACCGAGTAGGCGATCATTATCAGCACCACCAATTAAGACGTCATCACCAGTCTCACCAAGCAGGGTGTCATTACCACCTCTGCCCAGAATTCGGTCGTTACCTGAGGTACCCACTATTCGGTCTCTTTCGCTGGTACCCAGAATTTGCTCACCTTCAAAAGCCGCCTGTACCGAAACTGCGACTGTCGCAGCATTGCTAATGCCGCCATTGCCATCGCTAATAGTGTAAGTAAAGCTGTCGCTGCTTATCTGTCAGATCTGAGTAGCCAAAATATAGCATCGGCCAGCTGGCTGCTAGG
>CALDSK010000275.1 GCA_937911865.1 uncultured Synechococcus sp. | reverse complement strand
GCACAGCACATGCCTGAGGCGCTATGGTCTGAGGCGATCGCAATTCTCTGGTCCGTCCAAGACAAGTACTACAGCGCCCAAGCCCTACAGGGCTGCCTCCCCCATTTTGAATCTCTCACCAGCACTTTCTCAGACTGGGAAAAAGCATTAGATATCCTTGCCTATCAAAACCGCTCCGAGCTAATCAAACTGTTACCGACTATCAGACCTATCGTGATCAGGCTAGGAGAAGACGAGGAGACTTTTTCAGATGTGTTGCAAGCGATGAGAGACGTATGTCAGCAGTGGCCGTGAGAGCCCCTTGCCTCTACAACCAAGAGATTGTCGAAGATCTAGATCTCGTAGCAAACTTCAAACGCTAACGAATAATCAGATTAAAAGCTCTACTACACCATCGACCCACTCTTTCGCTAGCACCTCACCCGTGCTTTTCCACCATCTTGTCTTCAGGTCAACCGTTCTAATCTGCTCTGCAATAACAGAACCGTACACCTTTGCAGACTTATATCTTTTGAAGAGTTGCTTAGGATAATTTCATCGGCTGAAACCGTTGCGTCGCAACAGGCAACTCTTCCCGCAAAGTAAGAATGCATCCTTACTTTGCTATAGGCACAGGAATCATCATTTTGATATCAGGCCTAATCGTACTGGTAATAGGCATAACCGCAACAATTCCCTTACGCTTAGCATTGTACAGAGTATTACTAACGACTAGGCAGGGCCGCGCATTACCCGCTTGCTCACGGCCTTCCGTAGGGTTCAAGTTAATTCTAATCACCTCTCCCCGCCGAATGCTCATAGCCGCTCTTGACCGACCGGCTGACTACCCACAAAATCAACAGCGTCGTCCGGATACTGAAAATCATCAGGAATGCTAGCAAGCAACTCATCGAGCGTAGAAGGCAGCAGCTTCTTTTTTATAGTTAGGCCATCAGTCGTCATCGTTAGCTCAACTATCGAGCCCTCCTCAAAGCCAAGCTGCTCAGCGACTTTATAAGGAATACGAAGGCCAATACTGTTGCCCCACTTCTTAACTTGAACATCCATAAAAACTGCAACCTCAACGCTTATTAAATTATACAATGTGTAACAAATAACCTGTTTTCTCCACAAAAAAGAGATGACCCGAAAGCCATCTCACACACCTTGTTATTATCAGGAACCAAAAAACAAAAACGCTAAGCCTTCGCAGCCTCCGGCGACTTCATTGCCTCAGTAGCCGTCTCCGGCGACTCATTCACCCCGGCCATATTCGCCGGCGACTCATTCACCGCCGACTTCGCAGTCGCCCGCCGCTTCTCGCCCCGACGACGCCCACCCGCCATCTCATACTGGCTGCTGCGCTTACCAAACTTCATCGCCACCCCCATCAGCATACCCTCCGACATTTCAGACAGGCTACGCTCAGCATCCAAAAACAGATTAAACGCCGCATCTATCTTAGAAAGCAACATATTGTATGCCTCTAGATACTTGCGCGTCCGGTTAATCTTAGCCTCGTAAGCCGCCACCGAAAAACCACCGCCCAGGTTCAGCTTAGGGTCAATCGACTTCATCCCCGCCAACCGCTTCTCCGCCTTCGATAACGCCCGAGAAGCTTTCTTATTTCTAGCCATACTAGCTATCCATCTCCGCAATTTAACTGTTATTACAACAGAATTGGCAAGTCCCTATTCTTCAAATAGGTATGCAACACTTCTGTTAATAAAACAATGCCCGTAATCATGAACAAATAGCACAACGCACTCTCCGCACAAACACACATTTTCAAGCGATCGCACGTTCAACCCAACCTCTGCCATCCGTAAAATCCTAACCGTAATTTGCGATCGCACTACTCGCATACTCAAACTATCGTCCACCTACGCAACAGCAACAGCATCCAATCCAAAACTTGCTGCACGCTTCCCAGAAGCAACAAACGTTTATGCAATACAAACATCACGCTTCTTAGAAAGCGGTTATGCGATCATACAATCGCTTCCCCATCTCCTAGAAACAGCTTCTACGAATCAAAAACTTGCATCACACCGCATAGAAACAACTTTTACAAGCACAACACTTATGCAGTCCTCCTGATGAGTAACTTGCACGGATAAAGAACCTGCATCTCATCATTGAGCTTCTGCCTTCACGAACACACAACTGTATAACTGTTTACAGAGCCCTTGTTAGCTGGCTGAATCATCTAGGTTCAGCTACATTAGGAGCATTCGACACAGCTAACTTTCGCAGTCTGTAAAGAGCACCTTTGATGGCACTCACGCTTGAAATCACTTCTGAGATAGAGCAGCAGCTACGACAGGTCGCAGAAGCAGTCGGCCTATCACCCGACACCTATGCCTTACAGCTGATCGGTCAGAGCCTCGATTCTCAATTAGAGACAAAGCGGGATGAACACCCTCCCTAAAATAACTTGGAGGCTCCGTCAAGAAGAGTTGAGCCGAATCTCAACTGGGTACGCTATGGCTAAGCGCCGAATCGTGCACTGGCACCAATGCGCTTACACCGACCTCTTTCGGTAGCATCAGCCGCTCAAGCCGTGTAACCATGACCCAACCTCTCTCCCGCCAGCTCTCTAGAAAGCTCTCTATCGCTACGCTCAGAGCATTCGGAGCCCTCGGAATATTGTGGGGTAGTGTTAGCTGGTTGACTCAGGCACCGGGTGCGATCGCCCAAGTAAACAGCGCTGACTCAGGCTGCTACATGCACAGCGCCAGCGGCGTCTACTTCGACCTCGCAGCCCTGTGCCCCGGCTTTGACCCTGCTCAATTCAGCTCGCCTGCGGCCTTTCCCGCTAGCGAATCTCACAGCAGCCCAACCGCCAGCGCCCAGGTCGGCGACCTGCAAATTACCCTCCGCTGGGAGGGCAGCGCCGATTTAGATCTGCTAGTCGGTGAGCCCATCGGCAACAGCAGAATTCACGCGAACCAGCCCACCGCCGCCTCTGGTGGCTACTTAGACAAAGACGCCAATGGCAACTGCCAAGCGTCCTCTGGTAGCGCAGCAGAAACGATAGCCTGGCCCGCTCACGGTGTAGCCACAGGCAGCTACCGAATCAACGTTGCAATGGACAGCACCTGTGGCCAACAAGACCCTGTACCCTTCACGATTACCGTTCGAGTCAACGGCGAAACCATCTCTAAATCAGACGTCATGAAAGCAGACGAAGACATTGGTTTCGAGTTCTTCGACGATTTGAACTACTACATTCTCATTCCAGAGGCGGGAGACGAAACGCCCATTGCTATTAAGACGCTTGATGAATTATTAGAAGAGTTAGAGACCCTGGGCGCAGAGTTTGACGCAGCGATCGAAGGGGCTGCTATAGAATAGTGACTGTCGCATTCTCTTTAATTAGTGACAGACAGCCCAGTGACAAACAGCCCGGCAACAGAAAACGCCATCTGCATCACGCTCAAGCTATTTGCAATCTATCAAGAAACGCTAGGTGTTCCTGAAAAAACGCTAACGCTACCCGCAGGCACTACCGTAGAAGAGGTGCTGAATCAAATCATTCAAGAAAATCCCACGCTAACCAAGTGGCGAGAGCTTACTCGCTTTGGGCTTAATCTTCAGTTCGTTGTCGCCGACACTACACTCAGCGACGGTGATGAGCTGGTTTTAATTCCACCGGTTAGCGGCGGCTGACACCGTATTAGCAGGGATTGTTTACCAGCTCAATCTCAATGGGGAACCAGTAGGCTTCGTAGGTCTTACCATCAAACCAGTCACCATCGGTGGCATTGAACAGCCAACCATACAAAGAGTCACCAGCAATCTGTAGCTCGGAAGGCTCACCGGGCGTATTGCCGATCTGCTCCTGAAACCAGCGATCAATAGAAGCATCCATTGTCTTAGAGCCTGTTTTTCCGGTAATCTGACCCGCTAAAAGAGCTTGCGTATTTTCCATTACCACCCCAATAGCCCCCGACAACGTATCCAAATCCTGGTAGCAGCGGCTTCCGGTGTACTGCAAGCTCAACGTGTCATTGTTCAAAGGGGTAGCAACTAGCTCAGAATCATAGCGAGAAGTCAACTCAACAAACGCCTGGTATCCTGAGAGATCTCGATTTCCGGCTACGTCAGGATCATAGTCTCCTGCCGGTGGCGGGTCTTGCTCTGCCGGCGGGTCTTGCTCTACCGGCGTCTCTTCTTCTGCGGGCGTATCCTGTTCTGGAGGAGTCTCTTGTTCTATAGGAGCTTCTGATTCTGCGGGCGGTTCTGGCTCTAATAAAAGCTCTGGTTCTGGCGGTAGCTCAATCGGCGGTTGCGCAGGCAGCGGCTCTGGCGGCGGCGTAACTGGCGCGGGTTCTGGCGGCGGTGAAGCAGACAGCGGTTCTGGCTCTAGATCGTCTAGATCAACCGGCAGCGTCGATATCTGAATCGGCTCTAATACCTCTGGCTCTGGCTCTTCTATCACCTCTGGGGTCTGTGGAATCGGCACCAGCAAACTCACACCGTGCAACGCCAAAGAAACTAGCAGCACTGGGCTCAGCCAACGCATGAGCTTAGCGCGATCAAATAGGACTGGCGGCGTCGGTTTCAAGTCGGTTTCAGTATCGAGTGTAGTGTCGAACACAGTATTGAGTTCAGGGGCCATTTGCCTCAGATTGACATAGTTTTAGGCATCTGGGTTTTGATAGCAGACGCTTGTCAGAGTGCCCTATACAGACCCAAAGAGGCTATAAACAGCTATTTTCAGCGTCTATCAAAAAAGAACCACGTCATCTCATCAAATCGTTCAAGTGCAAAGAGCGAGAGTCTACAGTAATGTCATACAAGCCATCAAGCCGCATTACAGCAACATTCTGATGCTGGAACATGGCTGCCCCTATCCTTTCGCCGCGCTTATGATCAGGGCAATTCATCAGTGCCCGTCCATATCGCTTGTATCTTCTAATGCCAACAATGCCAATACTGCCAAAAAAGAAATTCTACTAAAAGCAGATGAACAGGTTAAACAGCACTCGTTCCAAGCCTTACAAAGCAATTATCCTACTGCTTACCCTCGCTATCACTACGCTCAGCATCATCGTCATGCAATCTGCCAATCTACCTACGCCCGCTGACCCCTCGCCAGCTGCTCAATCTAGCCCATTTGCCCAAACGGGTACACTCACCCAAACCTCAGACACGCCTACGCTACTCACCGATCCGTTCTTACAGCTGCCGACACCTTCTACGGTCAACGTCGTCTGGTTTACCGAGTTCGAAGGCACCGAGCACACCGTAGAGTACGGCGACAGCCTGACTGCTGCTGACACAGAGGCTCTCACCAGCCCCAACACCGTCTCTGCCACCACCACCCAACTTAGCCGCACCCGAGAAGATAGCGATTCGCAGGTCCAAGGCCGCGCCTACCCCGAGGTCACTAAGCGCAACATCTGGCGGCACGAAGCAACCGTCACGGGACTTAAACCGGGCGATCGCACCCCCTACCGCGTCATCAGCAAACACGCCAACGGTCAGCTCATCACCAGTGACAGCTTTACCCTCAGCGCTGCCCCAAACCCCGATCAGCCACAGACCATCCTCCTCACCTCAGACCATCAGCTAAAGCCACTCACCCCTGCTAACCTACAAAAGGCCGACGAAGTTGCAGCCCAAGCAGGCGGCAAAATCGACGCCGTCTTCTTCGCAGGCGACCTGATCACCATCCCCGATCGCGCCTCCGAATGGTTCGACAACGCCAAAGGGCTCGCCCTCTTTCCGGGCCTGCAAGGCCGCACCACTTTCGAGCTAGAAAAAGCAGGCACCACAATCCGCTACACAGGCGGCCAAATTATCCAGCACGCCCCCCTTTTTCCGATCATCGGCAACCACGAAGTCATGGGTCGCTACGCCGACACCGACTCCCTCAAGTCTCAGTACGCCAGCCCCCTGCCTCGCAACCTCGTCGAAAAGTTCTACACGCCGCCTGAAACGACCTCACCTACACCGGCGTGGGTAGCCGACCATTCATACAACACCCAAACCTACGAAGAGATCTTTTCCCTGCCGAGCGCAACGCTCTCTGACGGCAGTCAAACCAGCACCTACTACGCCACCACCTTCGGAGACATCCGCCTAATCTCTCTATACGTCACCCAGATTTGGCGATCGCCTAGCCTATCTCCCGACACCCGAGGCCGCTACCGAGAAAAAGCCGACGCCCTGAACAAGCCTGAAACCTGGGGCTACGGCCAGCACATCTTTGAAGAGATTCGTAAGGGCAGCGAGCAGTACAACTGGCTGCAACAAGAACTCGCCAGCGACGAGTTCAAAGCCGCCAAATACAAAATCGTTATGCTGCACCACCCGCCTCACACCCTCGGTGGCAACATCTCGCCGCCGTTTACCGATCCTGTCATGGTCGAAAATCGCTCAGCAAACGGCGCACTCCAATCTGTTCAATACGAATATCCCCCTGAAGAAGACTACATCGTCCGCGATCTCATTCCCTTACTAGAAGCAGCAAACGTTCAGCTTGTCTTCTACGGGCACTCCCACCTGTGGAACCGCTTCACCAGTTCTAGCGGTATGCACTTTCTAGAAACTTCTAACGTCGGCAACAGCTATGGCGCTCATACCGAAGGCAATCCTCGCCCTATTCCTACCGCCGAAAGCGTCGCGGAAGCAGGCGATCTTGCTCCCTTTCGCACCGCCACAGTCTCCCGTGCGGTTGGCGATCCGAATGGCTTATTGCCTGTTATCCCCACCATCGCACCTCTCACTGACGATAGCGGTCAGCCGCTGCCCTACATCGCCAGCAACGATATCACTAGCTTTACCCTATTCGACACGGGCACAGGCACTCTCAGCAGCTACTACTTCGACACCCGAGAGCCTAACTCGGATGTCATTAAGTTCGACGAATTCACTCTCAGCGACAATTAGCGTTAACAAGCGCTAACAACAGACATTAACAACAGACAACAGACTCATCAACGTATGGCTGACACCCGGCTTTCCTTCGCAACAGCGCGGCGCCTAGACTGAGTAAAGTTGTAGTAGTCAGCCGCTTGATGGGTCACAGCTCGCCAGGGTCTGTCCCGGTAAAGCCGTAATAAGGTGATTAAAAAACTATCCATCGGCGAACAAAGCTGCCAATAGTCACGAATAAAATCTGCGTACTCAGGCTCTAGGGTTTCAGGAGAGCAACGATTGTAAGCGCTCAGACCGCGAGAGAATAGTCGGTCGGCATACTGAGAAAGCTCTGGAAATTGGGTGCGCAGCAGATAGGCGACAACAATTTGTCGTTCTGGGATAGAGGGGCGATCGCACCGCAGCGTTGAAACATTGTTGCCATGAATGCCTTGAATCGTTAGCTCATCGGCAAGAAAGTAGCCCGGCGCTAGGCTCATTGCGGCAATGCGCACATAGCGATCCGCAGAGGTGTTGATAAACGTTTCTGGCATCGGCAAAATGCACGCCAACAGCGACCGCCGAAAGCACAGACCAGACGTAGCAGGCGGATAAAAAGGCAGCGTGCCGAATCGCAGACTCTCCCGGAAATCGCAGACCTGTGAGCGGTCACGGCCACGGCCCCCAAAGGCCCGCGTTGTACCAATCGTATTGCCGCTCGTATTGCTGCTCGTATTGCCAACCGCATGCACCAGCCTGGTATCTTCTAGCCGCAGCGCGTGAAAGCACCAGCCAATATCACGATGCGCCCTAAAGCAGCGAACGATCTGTTCTAGCTTGTCTGGTGCGAAGCGATCGTCTGCGTCCAACAAACACACAAACTCTCCTTTACAGCGAGCAAACCCTGCATTAAAAGCAGAATCTTGTCCACCGTTCGCCTTCAAAACCGGCACAATCTTGTTGCCGTAGCTAGCAATTACAGCGTGAGACTGATCGGTAGAGCCATCATCTACTACCACAACTTCAACAGAATCTTCACCAAAAGAGTGCTGCTGCGCTAAAACACTCTCAATGGCACCGCTTAAAAAGTGAGCGTAGTTGTGGTTATTGATAACAACGCTGATCAGCGGCGGCTTAGCTGACGATTTAGACGGTTTCACAGATAGCGGTAAGTTATGCATGCGACTTCACCGCCGCTACAACCAGATCGACGCTAGCCCGCAAAAAGTAGGCTAACCAACCAAAAATCCCCAGCAGCTTGAAGCCATCTTCTATTAAGAAGAAACCATCCTCGGATATATGCCCGGAGGGAAGAACATAGTCTAGTCCGGCTGCGATCGCAAACAATCCCAAACTTACCCCCAACAGCCAAACGGGCGTACTCAGTATCAGCCTGCGAACGCGCACTATCGCGCCTAGCAAAGCAACAACGTAGCTCAGTACAACAACATCTTCTGGAATCCGTACTACCGGCAGCCGGTTAGGCAAAATAGACTCATGCAACAAAAATGTATCGTCTAGGCACAGTACCGTGCTCAGCACTGCAAACACCAAAAAGAACAATCTTGCATCTGAAGCGGGCGCAATAATATTGAGCAAAGCTGCGCTTAAAAAGCACATCGCAGCGCTGGCACTCCACAGCAAAATGCCTAGATTAGACAGCGCACCAAAGAAGGGTGGATGATGAGCGATTGCCGCCGGATCTCGCGTTAAGTCGCCTATCGGGAATAGAGACTGTACGTGAAGCAGGAGCATCAGCCCTAGCCAGAAAAGACCGCCCAATATCAACAGCCAGCGCCAAACGGTTACTGACGATGAAAGCTGTTGAGAGAAATCTTTCATAATAGGTGCTCAATCTTTTGCTTTACGGCAAAGCTTTAAACTGTTTCGTAAAGCACATAATAAATCATCTTACGTTGGTACAGCGCCTAGAACAGTGTCACACCTAACCAGTGACATGACTACACTTTATTCAATCTTTAATGCAAAAGAACGATACGTACGTAGCCAACGCCCTAATCATCTGCATCGATTTAAAGGGCATACAAGACTGTACTAAAAGTTGAACCTTTAGCTAAAAACAAACTAAACCAAGCAAGAATGCATCCAAACCCAGCAAGAAATGCTTGCAGTCACTCATCTAACGTTTAGACATCTGACGAACGACTGCTTCAGAGGGTGTCTTCCGTAATAAAAACTTAAAGTAAAGCGTCTGAGCCAATTCTTTAATCGGGAACAGTACATAAGTCAGTGGATTTATCGTCACGATGATGTTACGAATATCTCGTTTTGCAAGAAAGAGAATCGTGCGGGCAATCGCATCGGCCCCCATCACACCCACCGGATTTAGCTCACTCTTAAACGGGCCTAGCACCAGCTTACGAATAATGCAGGGCGCATCCGCTCGGCGCACATTTACCAAATCTCCCATCAGCCGCTTAGAAATCTCATACAGCGGGCTAAACGCCGGATTCACCTCCGCCTCAGACGTGTTCACCCACACCTCTTTAGTCGCCCGCCCGGTGCGATCATTCACCGTCTCTAGAAACGTCTCCATCAAGCGCCAGCCCGACAGCGCATTCACCTCTATAGACCGCTCAATCGCCGCTGGCGAGCCTTCACCCATCACATTGACACCGTGATTGATCACCAAAATGTCCACTTTCTGCAAGGCCGCCTTCAGCGCCGCTTCTTGCCCGGCTCGCCAGATAACGACGTTCACCGCACCCGCAATCTGCACATCTGCCGATGTCGTCAGCGCCACCGGCTTAGCCCCCTGCTGAGCTAAGGCCCTAATCAGCGCTCGGCCCATCGTGCCAGACGCACCCGTCACCGCCACCGATTTGCCCTTCAAAGACAGCGCCGTACCCATCAATTTATCGCTCATTGGGAAAAAGCCTGCGTAGTAAGCGTTGGTATTGTCGAAATGGTGTCGCCAGTGGTAGGTGCGATTCACCAGCCAGTAGCTAGGCGTACCGGTAAGCGGGCCCGGTTCGTGGGTAAGGTCAGTGCCTGAGAGGAGTCCGCGCGATCGCAAAACCGCCGAGCCCAAAAAGCCAACGCCGTACAGTGCGCCGAGCCATAGCCCTGGGGTGTGGAGTGCGATCGCCGCGATCGTCAGCACAGCAATCATAAAAATCGACTCTGGCGCATCGTTATAGAGCTGAGCCTTGCGATAAATCTCAGTGCTAATCGGCGAAAAATCCTTCTTATAGGCCCGGTGGTGCCAACCGTGCAGCTTCTGTATAGGCGCCCACCGATGGCCCAGCACATGGTAAAAGTCCCGCACCATCTCTACTAAAAAGATAGAAGCCAGCGCCCAAGCCACCTGATCAAGATGCGTCTGTAACCAACCTAAAACCCCTGACACCATAAAATCCAGACCTAAAAGCCAATAAGAAAGCCCATAAAAGAGCCCACAAAAAGTTAGAAGCCAGCCAGCTGAGCAACGTCGCTCCTAACAGCACGTCTTAACGTTACTTAAGGTTTATGGTAAACCGCTCCGTCATTGCGTCACAACCTTGTCATAGGGAATGTTGTAAGGAATGTAGGAATCCAGGTATTCTTGCTATCAAGTAACTGCTATCAAGTAACATTGCTGAACTCTACCGCCATCGACACAGATTGGCACACATCATGACTGCGGCACTGCACGAGCAAGAAAAAATCAACCATGCCAAGGCGATTGACTACAGCAACGTCTCAGCGATTCCAGAGGTGTGGCCTGTCGTCGCAGGCAAATATGGCGATCGCCTCGCGCTATACGATCCGCATACCAACCCCGCTACCAAATACACCTATCGCGAACTGGCAGCCGCCATCAATCAGTTTGCCGCTGGCCTGCAAACCCTCGGCGTTCAGCCCCAAGACAAAATCGCCCTCTTCAGCGAAAACCGTCCCCGCTGGATGGTCGCCGACCAAGGCATCATGACCGCTGGCGCGATTGACGCGGTACGGGGCGCTAACTCTGATAGAGCCGAGCTGCTGTTCATCCTCGAAAACAGCGACAGCATCGGCCTAGTCGTCCAAGACATCACCGTCTTAAACAAAATTGCTGGCGAGCTAGCCGGCCGTGGCCTGCGCTTCATTATTTTGCTCACAGACGAAGCCCCTGAAATTGACGCGGATCTTGGTGGTGCCAGGCTGCTGAACTTTTCTGAGCTGATGGGGCTAGGCGGTGAGCTAAAACCCGTTCCCCAAGATCGCAACTTTACCGCGACGCTAATGTATACCTCTGGCACCTCCGGTATGCCCAAAGGCGTCATGCTTAGCCAGGCTAACTTGCTATCTCAAATCGCCGGTGCCAGCAGCGTCGTCAACGTCGGCCCC
>CALDSK010000274.1 GCA_937911865.1 uncultured Synechococcus sp. | reverse complement strand
CCATCCGCATATAGGTTTAATCGCGTCCAAGCCTATGTTTTGTCAGCCAATCAGGGCCATTGCTCGTGCCATTCTCAAAGACCCACCGATTCTTGTGCTAGATGAGGCGACTTCAGCGGTGGACAACGAGACAGAGGCCTCAATACAGAAGGCACTAACTCAGATTACACAGAACCGGACGACGATTGTGATCGCACACCGCCTCTCCACCATCCGCCACGCCGACTGCATCTATGTGATGGACAAAGGCGAGATCGCTGAGCAGGGCACCCACGAAGAACTGTTGTCTATTAAAGGCGCGTATGCAAACTTGTGGCATGTGCAATCAGGGCTTTCGCTTTCGCTCACTAATTCGTAAAGCAATATGCTCCTGTCACCTTGACTTTTCCATGTGAATTCGGAATTAATGATATTAATTATCATTAATTTCTCTCCATGAGTTTTGCCCTAACTGCCATAGAAGTAGACGCCCTTCATGAAGAAACTGAGCAGCATCGCCCGCCAGCCATTTCTGCTGATGGTTTAGAAGCTGTTTATAGTCTGCCGTCGCTGCTGGGTCACGGCTACAGCCGGGAAGTTAAACTGTGCCCTGGTTTAGACCTGGAGATTTTTCACTACACTCTGTCTGACGACTTTGTGTATCGGGGAGTAGAAAACCCGCATCCGGTGCAGTTTATGGTGCATTTGTCGGGGGTGGTAGACAGCGGCAGTGTGCTCTATCAGGATGCTGACTACAGCTACATTGGCGGCAGCGGCATCCAGCGCGCCTTTGATGTCATTCATATGAGTACTCAGCCCCTGGTTGGGGTCAATATTCACCTAGAGCCGCAGTTGATAAAGCAGCTGTTTGCCACCCCCAACGGAGATCTGCCCCCAGAGATACAGCCGCTGATTCAAGGGGAGAACTGGCAACGGGTGTTTTCGCCTCGGGTGACGGGGGAAATGCGAAGGGTGGTACAGCAGATAATGGACTGTCCGTTTTTGGGGCTGACGAAGCGGCTGTATTTGCAAAGTAAGGTGTTTGAGCTGATGGCGCTACAGCTCGATGGCATGGCTCCAGCGAAAACAGCGGCGGCGAGCGTGCCCAAGGCGGAGACACTGGCGCGGATTCACTATGCGGCGGAGAGATTGCGATCGCACCTCGAAAACCCACCAAATTTAACTGCGCTGGCTCAACAGGTGGGCGTGAGCGATCGCACTCTACAAAAAGGCTTCAAAGCCGTCTTTGGGGTAACGCCCTTTGCCTACCTAAGACAGCAGCGCATGCATCAGGCGCGGCACCTGCTACGACAGGCCAACTACAGCGTGGCAGAGGTGGCGAATATGGTGGGCTACGCAAATCCGGCCCAGTTTGCGGTGGCCTTTAAGCAGCAGTTTGGCACGACGCCCAGCGGCTGCTGGTCATCGAAGGGTGTGCGCTAGTACTGGGTTGGTGGCGTAAGGTACCCTTGCTTCCGAGAATTTACTGAAGAAAATACATCGAAATTTCGGTTTGGGGGTGATGCTTCGGTTTGGGAGTGGATGCGATCGCGCCCGCTTTTATACACTCAGCTCTACATAAATAAGAACCTTTCTCAATTGAAAGGGGATGGGTGGAGCGGATGGCAATGGCTAAATTTAGAGTGACGGTGCTGAAGGTCGCGGTGCGGTTGGCGATGGCGCTGAGTTTAGTAGGTGCGGTGAGGACGTTGCCTGCTCAGGCCCAGACTGTCGGGCAAGAGCCGACCCCGGCGATGACAGTAAGTGACTGGGTGGCGCAGATAGAGGCGTCTTTAGTACAGATTACCGATGTGCGGATAGAAGCAACTGATGCGGGTTTGCAGGTGGTGCTAGAGACAGCGGATGGCACGCTAGCAGAGCCAGTGACTTCTACTGCGGGAGATGCGCTGATTTTAGAGATTGAGAATGCGGTGCTGGTAGGGAATGCGTTTGAAGCGTTTGCTCCGGCGGAAGGGATTGCGCTGGTGCAGGTGTCGCCGCTGGCGGGGGACCGGGTGCAGGTGGTGATCACTGGGGCGGATGCAGTGCCCGAGGTGGCGGTGGGAAGTGATGCGGCGGGGTTAGCGCTGAGCGTGGTGCCAGGTGTGGCGCAGGCCAGTGAAGAGGGTGAGACGATTCAGCTGGTGGTGACGGGGGAAGAAGATGAAGGATATAACCCGTCGAGTGCGAGTACGGCAACAAGAACAGATACGCCGCTGCGAGATATTCCGCAGTCGATTCAGGCGGTGCCGCAGCAAGTCATTGAAGATCGCAACGTCAGCAATTTAACCGAAGCTGTAGAGACAGTTAGTGGAGTTGTCGATGGTGGCGGTTTCTATGGGGCTCCGTCGGGTGGAAGAATTCTCAGAGGATTTATTTCGGGATTTAACGGAGATACTTCAAGCTTTCGTAACGGATTTCGAGATGCTGGCTATGGAGATTTGGTGGGAATTGGCACAGTTGAGCGCGTAGAAGTTCTCAAAGGTCCTGGTTCAGTACTATTTGGACAGGTTGAGCCGGGTGGAATTATCAACGTAATCACCCGACAGCCTTTGAGTGAGCCCTACTATGAGGCGGGCCTTGAAATAGGTAGTTATGGATTCTATCAACCTAGTATTGATCTGTCAGGCCCTGTAAACAGTGACGGTAGTGTTCTTTATCGGCTGATATCTAGCTATCAGAGTTCAGAAGATATTCAACCATTTTTTGAGCCGCAGGTGACTACGATTGCACCCTCATTTACATTAAACTTTGGAGATGAGACAGCGCTAGATCTGTACTACGAATATGTTCGCTACTTTGCAGAAGATATTCGGACTGATGCTGTTGCGCTCAGCGATGGGAGCTTAACACCCAGAGATTTCTATGCTGGTTATCCTAACCTCAATTTCTTTGACATTACAACTCAAAGATATGGTTACTCTTTCGAGCACGAGTTTAATGAAGATTTACGACTTCGAAATAATCTCGCTGTCACCTCAACGGTCACGACAGATGAGCGTGGTTACGGAATAGGGCTAGTAGACGATCAGTTTATTCAAATTGAATCTTTCTTTGCTGACTCTTCTACAGACAACTACTTTGGTCAAATAGACATAGTGGGAGAATTTGAAACTGGCTCAGTTTCGCATCAAGTTGTAGCAGGGTTTGATTTTAATCGCCTGGTTAATCCTCTCGAAAGCTTTCAAGTTTTAAACGTGCCCAATCAAGATATTTTCAACCCAAATTATGATTTCATGCCAAACGACGTTGATATTGTTCCAGCTTTCAAGGCAAATAACACAACGCAGTCTTACGGTATTTACCTTCAAGATCAAATCGCTTTTACCGATAATTTTAAATTGTTGGCTGGGGGTCGCTACGATTGGATATCTTACGAGAGTGAAATCGCTGATTTTGGGTTGTTTGGTAATACAATCGATGATCCAGTCCAAAACGACAGCGCTTTTAGTCCCCGCATAGGTTTAGTCTATCAACCAAGCGATGAACTTTCACTTTATGCTAGCTATAGCCAATCTTTTAGGCAAGCCACAGGATTCAATCCTGACGGTAGGTCTTTCGAGCCAACGAGAGGAACTCAATACGAAGTAGGGGTCAGAGGAGGCTTTCTAGACGACAGATTATCGGCCAACTTAGCAGCCTACAATTTGACTAGAACAAATATTGTCCTTCCTGACTTTGCTAATCCCGGTTTCTCTACCCAAATTGGGGAGGCGCAGAGCCGAGGTATCGAGCTAGATATTACAGGTGAGATTTTACCAGGCTGGAATGTGATTGGTTCCTATGCTTACACAGATGCTGAAGTGACTAGATCTATTCCCGGTATCGAAGGGACTCAATTAAGAGGCGCACCTGAGCATCAGGCAAGCTTATGGACTACATATGAAATTCAGGAAGGTGATTTAGGTGGACTGGGGTTTGGACTAGGTCTGTTTTATGTCGGTGAGCGGCAAGGTGATGATCTCAACTCATTTCAAGTCGATAGTTACTTGCGAACTGACGCAGCGCTTTACTACCGAAAAGATCGCCTAAATGCAGCAATTAATGTTAGAAACTTATTCGATACTGACTACGTTAGTATTCCTTTTCGACAATCTGCTGTTCAAAGGGGCGAACCCTTCGAAATTGTTGGTTCTGTTAGTTGGCAATTCTAAACTGTTCTCACAATACTAAATCGGAATCAATGAGACACAAGATTCGTCGCTTCATCAAACTACTCTCGCTTTTACTTTTTGCGTTTGCTCTGACAATAGCCTCTTGTAATCAAATAGAGACTCAAGAGCTTGGTGCCGAAACAGGCAGCCAATTACCACCCTCGTCTGAGTGCCGCGTTATTAGACACAAAATGGGAGAAGTCTGTATTCCCTCTGAGCCTCAACGAGTTGTTGCACTGAATTCTGCCGGGATTCCGGACTCGCTGCTAGCGCTTGGGATCAAACCCATCGGGATGACCTATATTTCTCATTCTGGGAGGAAGCTATTTCATGGCCTATCTGCTGGTGACGTTGCTGACATAGAGCTAGTCGGAACAAATGCTCAACCCTCAATAGAAAAGATACTAGAGCTAAAGCCTGATCTTATTTTAGCTCCTAACACAAATGGAGAGCCAATCTACGCCCAGCTATCTAAAATTGCGCCGACTGTAATTTTAGAAGGTGATGAATTGACTTTTTCGCTCAAAGAGAGTTTTCGAACTATCGCTGAGACACTCGGGAGAGAAGATAAAGCAGAGCAAGTTTTAAATCAATATCAGGAGCAGGTAGAGTCTGTCCAAGCGCTTTTAGCTGAAAAGCTAGGATCTATAGAAGTGGCCTTCGTTATTTACAACGGAGGAGAATTCTATGTGCCAGCCAGCTCCGCTACTTTTTTTCAGGTTTTGGATGACGTTGGCGTGGATGTCAAGCCTGTTTTCTTAGAAAAAAATGAGTGGTTCCCAATCAGCATTGAAGTGATCGAAGAATATGACTCAGATGTTCTCTTTATCCTCAATCCAGATGATCAGCCAATCTCCTATTTTTTGCAGAATCCGCTGATATCACAGTTGAAGTCGGCCCAAAATAATCAGGTCCACGTTGTAGACGTTATCAACTGGGTACCATACGGCCCTTTAGGCATGAGAAAGCTGCTCGACGAACTGCCTGAGTACTTGTTACAAGCCGATGAACTTTAATAGCTAACGTACTTATTACCTTCTGAACAACCTCCCGAAACCCCATAACAGTATCAAACTGTTCATTCGACCTCGCACAGCACACCAGCGACATAATATCCAAACACAACAACAGCTTACTCGCTTGAATCAACTCATGATCTCTTAGTTGCAAGCGTATACATCACAGTCTAGATCGCAATGTTTATTATTCTGCCAGCTTTGATATGAGCCGTTCGCCCCTCTCTCGCCTGCTCCGCTATGGCAAACCCTACCGAACCCGAATCTGGAGCGCCACCTTCTGCTCCATCCTCAACACAATCTGTGACCTCGCCCCGCCCTACCTCATCGGCATTGCCATCGACGTCGTCGTCAACCAAGACAACGCCCTCCTCGCCCGACTCGGCCCCACCAACACCACCCACCAGCTCGCCCTTCTCTCTCTTCTTACCCTGCTCATCTGGAGCCTAGAATCTCTTACCGAATATGGCTACAGCTGCCTCTGGCGCAACCTCGCCCAGACCCTTCAACACGACCTACGCATCGATGCCTATAGCCACCTCCAAGAGCTAGAACTCAGCTACCTCGAAGACCGCAGTACCGGCCTCGTTCTCTCCATCCTCAACGACGACATCAACCAGCTAGAGCGCTTCCTCGACCACGGTGCCCACGATATTCTTCACTTTCTCACCACCGTTCTTTTTGTCGGCAGCACCTTTATTTTCCTCGCTCCTGGCGTCTCCGGCTGGGCCATGCTCCCCATTCCCTTCGTCCTTTGGGGCACTCATCTATTCCAAGCCAAACTCGCCGCCCGCTACGCCGATGTCCGCGACAAAAGCAGCCTGATCAACAGCCGCCTCGCCAACAACCTCTCCGGCATGGCCACCATCAAAAGCTTCACCGCCGAAGCCTACGAAAAATCGCGCGTCATCACTGACAGCAACGCCTACCGTCGCAGCAACGCCCGTGCCATCAACCTCAGCGCCGCCTTTTTTCCGCTGATTCGGATTGTGATTCTCGTTGGCTTTACCGCCACTCTCTTTCTCGGCGGTGTCGCCGTTACCCAAGGTCATCTCTCTCCTGGCACCTATGGCTTTATGGTCTTCATCAGCCAGCGGCTACTGTGGCCCTTCACCGAACTAGGCGAAGTCGTTGATGAATACCAACGGGCAATGGCCTCCGTCCAGCGGGCGATGGGCCTGCTAGATACGCCCATCGCCATTCCTCAGGGCGAGTATCCTATCCCCACAGTCAAAGGCGACGTCCGGTTTGAGCAAGTTACTTTCGCCTACCCAGGCAGAGAACCAGTACTACAACAGCTTTCTCTCTCGATTCCTGCTGGTGCAACGGTTGGTATCGTCGGCGCAACTGGCTCGGGTAAGAGCACCTTAGTCAAGCTGTTGCTTCGGTTCTACGACGTGCAGAGGGGACAAATCACCATTGATGGCATCAACATCCAAAGGCTTTCTCTCACCGACCTGCGTCGCAGCATTGGTTGGGTGAGTCAGGATGTGTTTTTGTTCCACGGTACGGTAGCTGAAAATATCGCCTATGGCGGCTTTGACGCCAGTAAAGAACAGATTGTCCAAGCAGCAAAGCTGGCCGAGGCTCATGGGTTTATTGAACAATTGCCACAGGGCTACGGCACGCTTGTGGGCGAGCGGGGGCAAAAGCTCTCGGGCGGGCAGCGGCAGCGGCTGGCCATTGCTCGTGCCATTCTCAAAGACCCACCGATTTTGGTGCTGGATGAGGCCACCTCAGCAGTGGACAATGAGACTGAAGCGGACATTCAAAGAGCGCTGATTCAGATTACGCAGAACCGGACGACGATTGTGATCGCTCACCGCCTTTCCACCATTCGCCATGCCGACTGCATCCATGTAATGGCGCAGGGCGAAATTGTTGAATCAGGCACCCATGAGCAACTATTGGCGCAAGACAGAGCATATGCCAAGCTGAGGCGGGTCCAATCGGGCGATGCGGTTTTGGCCACAAACCCTCAGTCATCCAACTTCTTTAGCCGCTCTAGCCGCAGCTGATGCTCTGGGCTAAACAACACTCGAAAGGCCAATAGAATAATCCCCATACAGGCCAGCGCTGTCCCTGCGGCGATGGTGAAATAAATCACGATTTGGTAGCGCACCGCGCTGCTAGGATCAACCCCGGCCAGCATTTGCCCCGTCATCATGCCAGGAAGACTCACCAACCCCAGCACCATCATGGCGTTGATGGGGTAGTGACAGCGTACGTGCAACGAAGTGCCATAAGGGAATTTGTCAGACCTGGTTAGCCAAATTGAGTCGAATCGTCATCAAGGCGATTCCCCTTCCCTCTGAGTCTACTCAAGCAGTCTGAAATAAGGTTCCCAGTTCCTCAACTCCTTTCATAAATTTCTGCCTGCGATCGCTCAGACAGACGAATCCTGCCATTTGACTTTGTGCCCTCAGGAAGTTGCCCGCTTCATCGACCGCCCGACAGAATCTTTGGGCAGCCTCAAACTCGCCAAATCCAAGCGTCGGGTAATAGCGATGCTTGATTCGTCGATGACTCTGCTCCACCGGATTAGCGGTGCAGGGACGTACCTCGTGCCGGACTTCCTTGCCTAGCTCTTCTTCAATCGCCCGTGGATAGGAGGCTAATCCATCGGTTGCCACTTTCTCGGGTGCATCCTCGTGAAGACCGATGGCCTGGGCAAAGAAGGCTTTGGTCCCAGCCATATCGCGAGTCTTGCTGAGGCGGACATCCACCAAGTTGCCATCCTCATCAATGCCTCGATAGAGATAGCACCACTGTCCATGGACTTTTACAAAAGTTTCGTCCACTAGCCAAACCTTGCCAACTTTTCCTTTCCGCTTCCTCCGTATCTGCTCGGTAAACTCGGGCAAAAATCGTTCTTCCCAAAACCGCACCGTTTCATGGGTGAACTGAAAACCTCGCAACAGGAAGAATTCAGCCACATCCCGATAGCTGAGCTTGTAGCGCACACGACAGAATAACACCTGAAAGATGATGTCGGTGGGGACTTCGATGAAGTTGAAAGGCGTATCAGTGCGCTCGTTAAAGGTCCGACGACAGCGTTTGCAACGAAACATCTCGTAACCCAGGCTGGTTTTCCGCTGGAGCGATGAGACACGAGACGTTTGGCAGTGAGGACAGTTCATTGAGGGGCGGTAAGATGCTGGTGATCGCTCCTAGCCTATCAGTTGGCTACATGTCCTACTTTGGCTACTCAGGGTTGACAGTTTCCATCAACGGTGAACTTTGGGCCCTCGTCAGTGACGAACCGACTACGCCTGACACC
>CALDSK010000273.1 GCA_937911865.1 uncultured Synechococcus sp. | reverse complement strand
GCCTACCACTCACTCAAGGTTGAAATGGAACATCATCTATTTCGAGAAACGCAGGCGGTAGAGGCATCGCGAATAGGGTAGCCGCTGCTTTGATGGGCCTTCACAGCAGGGCCTTTATAGCAATCGCCTGCCTTCGCGATGCTGCCTGCAGTTTTTTGCGCCCAAGCCCGAGTTAGTTCAGTTAATTAAGAGGTATTTAACCCCATGAAAACATCAGAAATCACGCAAACATTGCTAGCTGCGAAGAAAGAGAAGGGCATCAGCTTTGCAGACCTAGAGGCCAAGCTTGGATACGACGAGGTTTGGATTGCTTCTGTCTTTTACCGGCAGGCCAGCGCTTCTGAAGAAGAGGCTGGCAAAATGGTTGAGCTGCTAGGGTTGGGGCCAGAGGTTGCTGAGGCCCTGACCGAATGCCCGGTGAAAGGCGGTCTGGATCCTTTGGTGCCAACCGATCCGCTGATCTACCGCTTTTACGAAATTATGCAGGTGTATGGAATGCCTGTAAAAGCGGTGGTGCACGAGAAGTTTGGGGATGGCATTATGAGCGCGATTGATTTTTCGATCGATGTAGAGCGAGAGGAAGATCCGAAGGGCGATCGCGTCAAAGTCATTATGTGTGGCAAGTTCTTACCCTATAAGAAGTGGTAAGTCGCCTCAAGGGTTAAGTCGGCTTAATTTTTATTTGCACAGCAGGCTCAGACAGGATGGCTGTCTGAGCTTTTCTAGATTTCCCTTATCAGGAACCAGCAATGAATGCGCGTGCTCCAAAAGGCCTGGTAAAAAAAACAACATTGAACCTATTATTTGAGTAAACCTCCGTCGATCAACTGCTGAAGCATCTAGTTCTGTGTGATGCCAAACTGAGGGTTGCAAAGATACTTAGGCTGTCATACGGTCTTTTCAGCTCTACCAGTAAGTTGTTTCGCACGTGATGCGTCGTAAAGTAGAAGTTCATATGTTTGATTTTGCTCATAGGCAACCTACCCTCTCAAAGGTAGCAGTCTCCAACCCACCGCCGCTTTTGCTCGCAGGCCTTTCACTTGTCGTCATTCAAATGGGCAGCGTACCAGCGCTTGCCAATCCGACTCGGCCATACGATAGCTTCGATAGCTATAGCACCAGTAACCCTAGCAACGGTAACGCTACAGATATCTATTTCCCAACGCTTGAGGATGGAACGGCTGTAGATGAACTGCCTGGCGTTCTACTTCTTCAGGGCGCTCTAGTCGATAAGAGCTTCTATTCAGACTATGCCAGTCAAGTCGCCCGCTACGGCTTCGCCGTTTCTGTGCCTAACCATGTCCAATCTGTGCCTAGGTTCGGTGATGTCTTAGCACCGGATACGTCTGACGTTCAAGAAGGCTTAGATCAGCTTATCTTTGAGTCCAACCGCTCTGCTTCACCGTTAAATGGGAAGGTCAATACTGAGAAGTTTGGGCTTTTGGGTCATTCTCTCGGCGGCGCGGTGGGCCTATCTGCGGTTGGCGAAGTTTGTCTCCCTGGTCTTTGCATAGCGCCCTTTTCCCGGCCCGAGGCGCTATCAGGCAGTGCTTTCTTCGGCGCTAACCTACGCGATGAAAATGACGTTTTCCCTCCAATCAATAACGAAGGAATCGGCGTTGCGCTGATTCAGGGTAATCAAGATGGGCGGGCACTACCTGTTAATACTGAGCGCACGTTTGACCAAGTGCAAACGCCGCCAAGCGCACTGATTAAGCTTGATGGCGTCAACCATTTTGGGATCACAAATGTCAGCGCGCCGGAGGGTGCAGTTCCAGATCCGAGTCCGCAAACAGTTTCACAACAAACTTCTATTGAGACAGTCGCTAGATGGAGCGGCCTGTTTCTTAAAGGAACGGTTCAAGGTGACCAGGAAGCACTCGACTATGTGTTTGATTTTGGTGCAGATGTCGATCCAATTGTTACTAGCGTAGATGGGCAAGCAGTAGAGAATGCTCAGCCTGTGCCTGAACCGTTGCCTTTGGCAAGTATCTTCAGTGGTCTGTTCGGGCTGCTTTTGTTGAAAAAGCGAACAGCTAAAAGCTAGACGGTTTAGTGGTGAGCCTCAGTGAAGCGATACAGTCTATGAGCGACAGCACTTCAATCAAGTCAACATGACACGCATATCAGTTCACTCTCGAACCGCTCGAAGTATCGTTCACTGAGGATTTATCACTGAGGATTTATCACTGAGGATTTATCACTGAGGATTTAATAGCTATCGTCGCCAGTGACGGTTTTGATGGTGAGGGTGTGATTGGCCTCGTGGAGGCGTTCGGCGATCGCATCTCTCCAATTTAGGCTGATGCTTGTATTCGCCAATACCTGCTGAGCCTGCCGGCGGCACTCCGCGCTAGCCGCTAGGTCCATCTTGTCAATATTGGCGAGATCTTCGTATAGCTTTTGCAGCGGAATCCGTTGCTGAGGGGCTCTGCTTGTATCTGGAGATACATTGGAAGAAGTTTCGGGCATGGTTTAATCCTTTCTTCTATTATTTATTAACAGTTAAAAATAATGAGCTACTTCGGATCTTGCCTCTTTTTCCTTGAGTAGAGGGTTAAATAACTCGAAAGATTTACAGAGCCCTACATAGAGCCTAACTTCTTTGCGTTTCTTAAAAACTCACAAGAATATTCATAACAATGCAGACAGCGGCATTCATACCGTTGAATAGAATAATGAGGGACTGTGAGGCGTGCAGTAGAAGTGTGCGATCGCAGCTAGAAGAGTTCCCAAAATTGGCTGTTTACAAAGACTGGTGTTAGGAGAAGCGCAAAACTATGCTGTTATCGCCTCAGGAAAAAGACAAGCTGTTGATTTTTACGGCAGCGCTGGTGGCTGAACGGCGAAAGGCAAGGGGTGTAAAGCTGAACTATCCAGAAGCCGTTGCCTACATCTCTGCGGCCATTATGGAAGGGGCTCGTGACGGCAAAACGGTCAGTGAGCTGATGAGTGAAGGCACAACGCTGTTGACCAAAGACGACGTGATGGAAGGCATTCCGGAAATGGTGCATGAGGTGCAAATCGAAGCGACCTTCCCAGACGGCACCAAGCTAGTCACCGTGCACAACCCAATCGGAGAATAGGACCTTTGTAGCCATGTATACACAAAACAACGCTGAGCCCATTCCGCTCATTCCTGGCCAAATCATTCCCGGCAGTTCAGAGATGATTGAGCTAAACCAGGGCCGTGAGGTGATTTCGATGGTGGTGCGTAATGTAGGCGATCGCCCTATTCAGGTCGGGTCTCACTTTCACTTTTATGAGGTGAATGATGGGCTTGAGTTTGATCGGGAGCAGACGCAGAAAATGCGGCTAAATATCACGGCGGGTACGGCGGTGAGGTTTGAGCCAGGTGATGAGAAAGAAGTGGAGCTGGTGCCCTACGGCGGCAGCCAGGAGGTGTATGGATTTAATGGAAAATTTGATGGGGCAGCGTTGAAGTCGTGAAGTCAGCAGCGAGATTAGGAATTGGCGGGCCGGTCGGCAGTGGTAAGACGGCGCTGATTGAAGGGATTGTGCCGATACTCATGGAGCAAGGCGTGGAAGTCGCCGTCGTCACCAACGATCTGCTGACGACAGAAGATGCGGACCGGCTGAAGCGAAAGGGCTTTTTGTCTGCTGACCGTATTGTCGGCGTTGAAACAGGCAGCTGTCCGCACACGGCTATTCGCGAAGACCCAACGATGAATCAGCTGGCCGTGCAGGATTTAGAACTGCTGTTTCCTCAGCTGGATTTGATATTGATTGAGAGCGGTGGCGATAACCTGGCCTCTACGTTTAGCTACGAGCTGGTGGATGCCTATATGTTTGTCATTGATGTGGGCGCAGGCGATGACATTCCGCGAAAAAATGGACCTGGCTTTGTACAGTCAGAGCTGGCAGTCGTGAACAAGGTGGATCTTGCACCCTATGTGGGGGCAGATTTGGAGCTGATGCGGCTGCAAAGCGAGCAGTATCGGCAGGAGAAGCCGGTGATGTATACCAACTGCAAAACAGGAGAGGGGCTAGAGGAGGTCGTCGCGTTTATTCAAAAGACGCTGTTGTTCTCTGGGCCGATGGCGACAGCGAGTGTGAGCTAGCGGAGTGGATGTCATAACAAAAGAAAGAACAGAACCAAAAACAGAATCAGAAACGGTCTGTTTATTAGCGAAGACTAGACAGGCAGTGAAAACCAAGCAGGCAGTGAAAACCAAGCAGGCAGTGAAAACCAGACAGCTGGCATTGAGCCTGGGCTGCAATGCCAATGGGAAAACGGTGCTGCGCGATCGCTATATGGCTTATCCCCTCAGCGTCTCTCCCATCTTCCGCCTAGAAGCTGACGGCAGCGGTAAAAATTCGGCACTAGAACAGAGAGCTTATCTGTATCGGATGAATACCTCTCCAGGGCTGTTAGCGGGCGATCGGCTAGGAATGTCTTTAACGCTTCATGCTGACGCTCAGCTATATTTAGCTGACCAAGCAGCGACTAAAGTGCATACGATGCCAGAGCCTGAACAGGCAGAAGTGCACTATGAGATTAAGGTAGGCGAGCGGGCCACCTTAGAATTTTTACCAGAGCCGCTGATTCTGTTTGCTGACTCAGCAATCCAACAGATCAGCGACATTACGCTACACCCAACGGCTGGCCTGAGCTGGGGGGAAATTATTGTACCAGGCAGGTTGGCACGGGGGGAGCACTATCAATTTCATGAATGCTGGAGCACCCTAAGAATTAGAGAACCCAACATGAGAGAGCCGGCCAACATGAGAGAGCCGGCAGGAAGCGTTTGGTTTACAGAAAGCATGAGACTCCTTGGGAAAAATAATCGCTTTAACCAGAGCGCATTATTTGCCGAGAGATCTATGATGGGAACGTTGGTTTTATGCCTGCCGAGCAACTTAGCCAACCGTGAGGAGATAAACCAGCTAAGCCATAGCATTGATGCGCTTGAGACGGAGACTTTGAAGGTGGCTAGTTCTGTACTGCCGGGAGAAAGAGGGCTGTTTATCAGAGCGATCGCATCTACCACCCGAGAACTGCAAGCCAGCTTCAAAGCAGCCATTAACCAGGTCAGAAAGCTCAGAGGACAGGCCCCGCTACCCTATTCAATGTCATGATTCCATCTACCGTTTCTTTTCCAACTGACCCATCAGATCCCCAATCAGATACGACGACGGCGCCAGAGGCCTCAGCGACTGAAGTTGCGCAGCAGTATTTAGGCAACGTTAATGACGATGCAGAGCTACAGCGCCAAGTGAAGCAAGCCAAAGAAAAAGGCACCTGTTTGGATGTTGCGATAGAGAAGAAAGACTGTCGCAAGGGTCGCATTTTTGTCACGGCGGCGTCCAAGCAGGCAGTAGGCATTATTAAGGCGCGCAACTGGGCGCTAAGAGACGGTGATGTGCTGGTGACACAACAGCAGCGCTTAGTGCTAGTTGCGCTCAAAAAACAACAGGTGATTGCCTTACAGTTTGAAGGCAAGGTTCACAATACGCCAGTTTCTTTGGTGAACTTGGGACATGCCATTGGCAATCATCACTGGCCAATTACGCAAAAGGACAAAACGCTGTATATAGAAGCTGTTGCGGATGCCGAGCGGATTGAGACGGAGATTGAAGAGATTGTGCGATCGCTAGACATTAAGGGACTGCACATTGTTCGCGAGTTTAAGGATGCGAATCAGACCATTGATTTTTCTACTCGCTCTTTGGACAGCCCTTTGGTGAAGCCGTATCAAGCACATAGTCATACGCATTAGTCATACACATTAGCCATAGGCATTAGTCATACGCATTGAAGCCTGCGCAATAAAACATATGCAACAAAAGGTCTAGCAGTGAACAACGCTTTCAGCACGCCGTCTGTAGAACACCCTATCGAACAGCAGCTTGTTCTACTACAGCTCGCAGATTCTTTCTTTCCCTCAGGTAGCTACACGCTCTCTCACGGACTAGAAAGTCTGGTGCAGGAAGGCGCTATCGGCTCTGCAAAAGATATAGAAACCTTTATACGCATATTGCTGTGCAACAAGATAGGGGGAACTGATTTGATCGCACTGGCCCATGCGCATAGAGCCAGTGCTCATCAAGATTTGGATCAGATACGAGAGATTGACGCCCGGCTATTTTCCCAAACACCGATAGAAAAAACGCGAACCGCCGCAAGGCAAAGCGGACGAGCCCTGCTGATGGTGGCACAGAAAACGTGGCCTCACGAGCAGCTTGAGCAGCTCCATCAAAGTGTCGCAAGCGGTCACTTTAACTGTTTGCATCCGATTGTTTTCGCAGTGGTTGCGCAGATTGCCGGCCTCAATGAATCAGCTACGCTGACAGCATTTATTCACAGCTTTGTGACCGGCTTGCTCGGAGCAGGTATTCGCTTGGGCGCAGTAGGACACCTGCAGGCACAGCAAATTCGATTGAGCCTGAGCGATGATATGGCTGAAATATGCCGGGAGGCAAGGGTGCGATCGCTCGACGAAATGTGGTCTTGCACGCCGCAGATTGACATTGCACAAATGCGGCAGGCCAAGCTTTCTAGAAGGCTGTTTGCTAGCTAACGAAATAACCCGCTAACGAGCTGTTCTACAGATCAGACCTTATGTCGCTCGAATCCAATCAATTTCTAAGGCAAACTCGCCCTCGCGTTTATCCGCTATCAAGAATCCAATCTGTGCGATCTGGTCGGGTGCGATCGCTGGTGCATCGTCCAATACACGCCCTCTAAAAACAGGTTCAAAATCGCTGAGTTGTAACGTCACCGTCGTCCACTCGCCAGCGCGTGTCTCAAACTCAGCGCGGTAAGAAGGAGCCCGGTCAGACGGATCCATTTTTAACCGCAGCTGGTAGCGGCGGCCATCCCCTTTTACCCGAATCGATACGGCAGTCGCCGCC
>CALDSK010000272.1 GCA_937911865.1 uncultured Synechococcus sp. | reverse complement strand
AGCAATTAAGCTACTCAACGTATCGCGAATCGATCACGGAGTTCGGTCTATAGAAGACCCGGCTTTGCTCGACTACCTAACCGAAAACCAAATTCCTTTAACCGTCTGCCCGCTTTCCAACGTTGAGCTTAAGGTATTTGATTCCATGGCAGAACACAGCCTGAAACAGCTCTTGCAGCTAGGACTGTGCACAACCGTGAATTCTGACGATCCGTCCTACTTTGGCGGCTATGTCGCCGAGAACTATCAAGCCGCGCAGTCAGCGCTAGACCTCAGTAAACAGGAGCTTTACCAGCTGGCAAAAAACTCTTTTGAAGCCTCCTTTTTACCACTAGACCATAGGCAACAGCTCATTTCTGAACTAGACGAGTACTACAACAACTCTGCAAAAGCAGATTCATAAGTCCCTTTCATAAATCCCTAAAATCGACCCCTACAGGCTGTAGCAGCCTTTCCTACAAATACGTTGATCAGGTTATCCTGCGCCTTGCCAACAAAACGACGTACCAGAAAGGGCATCAGCCATCCGCCAATAGAAGACCGCTCAAGATTAAGGCTATGGTTCTACGTCTGTATCCGCACTCAGTAGGCCGAGCGATCGCATCAGGGCTGACCAAGCCGCACTAATAGCCGGGTCTTCTTCTTGGGCGAGATGTAGAGGCGCGATCGCACTGACAGCGTCATACCAAAAGTCATTGGCCTGATAGAGCTCTGCCTGTTCTAATGGTGAGGCAGCCGATAGCTGATTTGCGAGCGTGGGAGTTAGGGTTGTTCGCTCTATTCCGCCTTGTACATAGAGGGGAGACTCTGCTCCGCAGTCTATTTTGAAGTACCATTCGTAGGTCTCGCCAATCGTCAAAGGAGGAATTTCTGGAGGAAGCGATATGCCAATGATGCCTGCTGTTTGATAATCGGCTGCAAATTCAGCAGAGGTCGTACGGTAAACGTCTTGTCCTGAATTGTTTTGTAGAACGAATTCGGCAGTAATTTCGTCGTTCAGCGTATAAGGCACATCAAACCAAAAGGTAGGCCGCTCAGCGGATGTAATTCCACCAACATAGGTTTCTGGCAGCGTCTGCGTTTCTACTTCAACAGCCGCAACCAACGCAACCAGTTGAGTAGTAGTAGCGGCGCAGGTACCCCGCCTGGCCCCACCTCGCCTACGCCCTGGGACTCTGCCTCTAGCTTGTTTGTCCTGCGGGTTAGAGAATATGTTTAGACTGGCTGTCGCAGGCGGTGCTACGAGTGCGATCGCAGAAGTGCCTAAGAGCAAGGCACCAGCTAGTGCCAGCATACGCTTAGCGGTACCAGCAGAATAGTTAATTCCAGAGGAGACTTTCATCTTGAGGCGCGTAAACGAGTTGGGGCTACCGTCTGCGCTCAATTCTACTGAGAGAAAACTTATCCGATCTCTCCAACGATCGAGTAAATAAATTGTCACAAGAAGGCTAGATAAGACCCTTCACTATGCTGTCAGGCAGCGCTTTTATCAACAGTTACGACACCTTCTCCTGTTTTAGATAATAAATCTTTCTACCAAACTAACACCATTCAAAGCAACTTCAATTGCAAACTGTTCGTTCAACATACCTCGAAAATTAAGCTGTAGCATATTAGTCTGCTTCGATTGAGCTTCCATGACAACAATATCTTGGTCGTCGAGTATCCTGACTTCTAAGTCTTCTGGCAAACAGGCATGGCCACTAATAGGACAGAATTTCACCCAAATATTTGACTGAAGTGCGTCACCTGGCGCGATATCGACGATCAACACAACACAGCACTCAGCGTATTGACTCAGTGCTGCTGCCTCTGTTGGCAACAGCTTGTTTGCTCTGCGCTCATCTGGTAAAGATGTTTTATTGGATCTTGTTTTGTTGGATCTATCGACAGGCTGCATAAGCTCTAACACTTTGCCACGTACTACCGAGCTAGTTACAGACCTTGTCGTTTCTAGACTTCTTTCTAAGCTCCTATTTGGACTGCTATCTGGGTTCCTAAAATTGAACGCAGGCTGCGGGCCAAACAGGGCTTCGATAGTTCGCCAGCCATCGGGAATAGTGCCCTCTAGCCACTGACCTAAATGCACGCGCTCAGCGTGTAGAGCAGGCTTAGATTCAAGCAGGTCGAAGAGTGAATCCAGTGACGGCAAGGAATCTAGCAAGACTTGTTGAGTCTCTACATTGATATCGGTGCGAGGAACAAAACCTAATAGCGTTGCTGTTTCCAAGTTTTCATCAAAGAGAACTGGCAAGTAGCCAAGGCTGTCTACATTGGCTTCTGGTGGAATGTAACAAGTCGATTCTCCCGGCAGGACTGGGCGACATTCTAACCTGCCCTTACCTGGAAGCGCTAAGTCGGCGACGTCAGCTAAGGTTTGCATAATAGGATTCCAGGTATCGCTAGTCTGCCTATCACTGGCGATACCTAACCATCCTAAATATATGCGAACGGCCTCTACCGCCAAAGTGTTCAAATACACCTGCTTTTCTTTACGTGGCTCTAAATGCTGTTGGCAGAATTGCTGCGCAACCTGATGAACAGCTAGCGTAAGGGGAATAGATATAGCTAACTCTTGCTTAGTGGAATGAATCATTTCAGGTGCGCTACCGATTGAGATAAACAGGCAGACGATTGGAATAGATAGACTTTTGAAGTGGGATGCAAGCTGAGTCGAACAACAACGTATTCAGCGGCTTCCTATATAGGACTCTCGGATAGCTGAAGATGTTTTTATGCATTTTTGGGGTTAAAGCAGTAGAATTCAGTATTTTCACTGAGTTAAAAAAGTCTTGAGGTAACAAGACGCGACGTGCTCTCTTAGCATCCATTTACCTCGACTAGCGGCGGTATTAGCTTGCTCTGTCTACGGATAACCATGGATAATGTTCGCATGAGCTGCTTAATCAGCTGTAGGTAGCAGCATTCAGAAGTGTTCTAAGTAACCGGGCAGATGCTATGAGCCATCTTGCGGCCACCACTCTCCTATTTCTTGAAAGGTAGTGATAATGTCGGCTACAGTCTTTCGCTCTCCTAGAACGTAGATGACAGCAGATAGCGCCAATACATTACGCAGAAAGTCTCGCTGAGATAAGGAGGAAGATAGCGATTGGAGCATAGCTGGCAAAAGAGAGAACAGCTCGCGTTTTGGTCGCTTTGATATGGGATCTGCTAGCGCAATCAAAGTGGTGATGCGATCGCGCTCTTTTGGAAGACGACTAGCAATCTCAACAGCTTCAAGCAACCGTTCAGGCGGCAGCTGAGGCGCCAACATCGCAAGCGCCTGCGCTTGTACATCATCAAATTTAGTATTTTTAATCGCAGGCATAGCTTCGGGTACCGCCTCCGGCAGTTCAGTAGCTACGGTCGCGATCGCCTTTATTCTACGCACCTCATCCTCAATACCTGTAGCGACCTTAAGCACTTCTGACGGAGAATCAAGACACAGCTTAGACGCAAGAATTGGAAAACATAAAGGATGCGATTTGGCCCAGCTTTCTGGCTCTTTTACAATGGCATCGATTGCTTCTTGGAGCGCCTCTTCTCGCAACGCCTCTGATAGTTTGGGCGCTAGTTTCATCAGGGAGACAGCACGACGCCAGTGTTCTTCGACAGCTCTAGCCGCAGCAAGCGCTTCTTCTAACAGTTCCGAGCGTAGGGGCTCTGTTGCAACATCGGCGACAGTCCCTAGAGCGTCCGCACAATACACGTTATCACCAGACCAGGCAGGCTTTATGGCCCTAGCGCTAGTCAGGGCATCCGCCAATATCTCTGGCTTTGCCTGGTCTGGAAGCCAATTTGCTAGAGCCGAAAGCGCCAAAGCGCGACAATAGTATCCATCAGAGTACCGGTTGGGGCGAAAAGCCTGGGCAATGTCAAGCGCTTCTGACAGCAGCTCGGGCGGCATTTGAGGTGCCAGAATTTGTATGGCTCGAACACGATTCATCCCAGTCCGCATAGCCTTACCCAGTTCAAGCGCTTCTGCCAACAGATTTGAGGACAGCCTGGGCGCTAGGCGTTTGAGCTCCTGAATGCAATCATATTCACCGTTAACAGCTTTGACGGCAGTCAGTGCTTTTCTGAGCGCTTCTTCTTGTAAGGGATGCGGCAAGTAATCGCAGAGTTCTGTCAGTAGCCTTGCTTGAGTCTGAGCATCTGAACCCTGTAGAGCATAAGACACCCCTTGAATAGTCTCCTCTTCTGTTACCTCTTCTGGCACCTGAGAAAGCGAGGCCTGCAAGCGCTCTGCCTCGCAGATAAGATCGGCCACGATACTATCTATTGCCACCGTCTAAAATTTTCCACCGTCTAAAATTCGGTAGATGCTATAGGTTTAAAAGTAGGGGACTTATAATTTTCGCCAATATGCCAGAAAATGACATACGGCAAAGAACAGAACAGCTATTGGATAGAGAACCTTCATTGATAGCTCTAGTGTCAAATGAAGTGTCAAATGAAGTCAATTGTGCACGGTCACCGATTTCATAATTAGTTTCATAGTTTTTGTCTAAAAAGACTGAAGTCCAAGCAATGAGCGTTTTGTTGTCTTGCCAGTAGGCCCCTCGCCAGGCCCTTTTAGAGCCGGCTTTCTGGGAATCCGAATGGTGCATAAGCAAGCATTTCTTTAATTACGTTGTACAAGTACTCTCTGTAGCAACAACCTAAAAATATGCAGCGTTCATAGCAGCGTTTATAAAAGTACATTCTCTACACGTCTACTAATACAAGCCCACTAATACAAGCCTACTAAAAATCAGCCTGCCCAAATATCCACACCAAAGTATCCACACCAAAATATCCATGACATACTCAAAGTAGATACCGGGATTATCACGCCTTAATGTCTTAAATTCCGGCACGCTGCATATTTTTAGAGCTTGAGAGCAGAGATCTCTCGGAAGGGTTGTTCAAGGCCGCTTTACTCTTTTGATGATAAAAAGCTGAAGGGGTGACACAACGGTTAGAGAGTAGCAAGGACGGCATCTAGCGCTTTCA
>CALDSK010000271.1 GCA_937911865.1 uncultured Synechococcus sp. | reverse complement strand
GCCTGGTGATGCGCACGACTTTGCTGGGCATGTTGGATGGGCGTTCTACCCGAGATATTGAGCAGGGGCTAGAGGCGGTGAGAAGCGGTGAGCAAAATCGCTACGATTTTTCGTCTCGTGGGTTTAGCGGTGCTATTGAGAAGAACGCCTACGGTCATATTCATATTTACGTTCAAGAATAGAGTGGCTGCGTGCTGGACGGTTAGTACTGGCTATGTTGTATAGGCGTTTTATGGGCATCAACTTTGGGTGGGTAAAAGATAAACAGCGTACAGCCTGTTTCTGACTGGGGAACATGGCTGGAACCGACTGGATGATGAATAAAGGTTCCTACTGGATAATCTCGAATGTCGTCATTAAACGTGCCGCTAACCACAAAGACTTCTTCTGAGTTATCGACGTGAGTATCGATCCCTTCCCACTGCGCGCCCGCTGAGATTTCAACGACCATTGCCCGTGCGCTCAGCTCTCCTTGCCACAGCTGCCGAACGGATATGCCTGGCGATACGGGTTGAGAGGGGATGTCTTTAGTACTTTTCCAAACAATTTCATTCACAGAACTAATCTCCTTTTTTAACCACATCTTTTCAGTCACATATGGAGATTAGCAGCTAACATCTTTCTATCAATATGAATTATCTGAAGCGTTAATTCATTTATGTCGATATTAAATCAAGATGGAATTTAGGCATTTGCAGACCTTTCAAGCGGTTGCGGCTGAAGGTAGCTTTCTCAAGGCTGCGGCAAAGCTTCAGTATGCGCAGTCTACGATAACGCTGCATATTCAAAAGCTGGAAGAGGCGCTAGGCGTTCAGCTTTTTTTGCGCAAAGGGAGACAAACAGAGCTAACGGTCGCCGGTAGAACGCTACAGAGTCATGCTGACCACTTGCTCTACAGGGCGGAACAGCTTCAGCAGGCGATGACCGGTGTGGTGACTGGCGAAGCGGGGCAGCTGCGAATTGGGTCGGTGGAGCCTGTTGCGAGTGTGCAGCTTCCGCAGGTTCTAGTGGCGTTTTGCCGTCAGTATCCTAAGGTGCGACTCACACTTGAGGTCGGTGTGACGCAGGCTATTAGCCGTAAGGTTGCAAATGGAGCGTTAGATTTAGCGCTTTGTTCACCGCCGGCGGCAAACTTAGGTCTGGGTTTTGAGCCTCTTTTTCAAGATTCAATCTCTCTTCTTTTGTTGAAATCACATGCTTTGTCAAAAGTGAAAGATATTACGGTTTCTGATTTGGCTGAAGAGCGCTTGATTTTGACTGAGGAGCACTGTCCCTATCGAGATGTGTTGGAGAAGGCGTTGCTCTCTAAGGGGATCAATCCGTACTCAGGGATTGAAAGTATGAGTTCAGGTGCGCTGAAGCAGATGGTTCGCTATGGATTGGGGATTGGTGTGTTGCCTGCGGGTGCGATCGCTCCTCTACCTCCAGATACCGTTGAGCGTCGCTTGAGTGATTTGGATTTGAAGCTATCGATCGGTTTGATTATGAATCAACAGATTACTGTTGTGGGTTCAGCGCTGTCTTCTCTAGCAGGGTCTATTCAGGCTCATCTGAGTACAACAAACTGAAAAAAGTATAAAAGCGGACGCGGTTCATCTAAAGTTCGCTTCACTATCGAATTTCGCTGTGGCAATTGCTTTTAAGATAAGACAAGGTATCGTCTACTAAGTCCTCTACCGTGACACGACTTAGCGCGGGCTCAGAGAACGCGAAATTGAAGAGCATTTTGTCTTTGAACGTAGCCACCGCGGCACAGAATATTCCTCCAAATATGCCTTGAGAGGACATGAAACTGATTTCTTCGAGTTCTAGTGGGCCATAGTGCGCCGGAATGTCAACTTTTCCGACGTTAGAAACCTCAACCGTTAGAGGCGCTTTATTGACTAGAGGAGAGTTATTAGGATCGACCAGTAGATCGCCAAATAGCGCTTTAAACAGGGTAAAGATATTAAACATCTCACCACGGTGGAGGCTTTGCTCAATTTCTTGCTTGACGCCTCTGGCTAACTGCCAAAAATGAGTACTATCCGTGATGGTATGAAGGGTTGTTACCGTAGAGGCTAACCCGCCTAAGTCTTGATTGCCGACGGCAGGCGACAGACGCCTTCTTAAATCCACCATAGAACGACAGGTAAATGAAAACTTCTTCGTTTCAGATAGTTTTATATTATTGGCAACTGCCAACAGCATGGCGGCGCATAAGGCTCCTTGAACAGTTGTCTTTTCGATTCGGCATTGCTTTAGCAAAGCTTTAGTCAATGCTGGTTCAATTTGTCTGTGGATGACGTTACAGGTGCGCTCTTCTATGGGTACAAGCTTTTCAAAGCTGAGCATTTTGGGCCTGAAGTAAAGCTGTTTGAGTGTGGTTCTTAACAGCCACAAAATCCCTGAGGCTTTTCCTCTATAGCCTTTGTGTGCATTGGGAAACAGAGATTCTAGAGACGGTAGAAAGGGTAGGGTAGGGATGCGAAATGGAAAGGTGCTTCCGCTTTGTATATCTCCGCAGTAGCTGAGCATTTCTGACTGTAGTGAGATGGATGATAGTCCATCACTAATCGCATGGTGCGTCGTTGTAATGAGATAACTAACCGTATTATCGCTGTGGCAGACGAGTGTTGTTCGCCAGAGATGCTGACTGCTGTTAAGTGATTGATTAAGCTCGTTGAGCGTAACCTGTTGCCAGGTTTCATGATCGGCAGCCTGGATTACCCGAAGGGAGGCATTCTCCGCAAGCCTTTTCCTAAAATCCAATTCGCCAGTCGAGCTGTCAATGCAGCACTGTAGCTTAGGATGGCGTTGCTCAACAATTTTTAAAGCCTGTTCAAGTGCGGCTGTAGAAATAGCGCCTTTGACTTTGCTAATTGTCACTACGTTGAGCGAGCTAGCAATCTGATTCAAGACTTCAAAACCCGCCTCAACAGGTGATAGCGTACGGATAAATTTCATAGAAATCTGTTTCTTTGCTGAGCACTTCACCCGCCAACTTAAGCGGCGATCGAGAAGAAATGGGGAAGATAGAAGAGCTGCGGTTTAAGCTATAGACCTTAGCCTTGCGCGAGCGCATTATGCTGTTTTATTAAGGTGGCTTACTGAATTGAGAGGAGCTGAAAGGCTATGGAAGAATCCCTACAACGCCCACCTTTGCTATCGAGCAAGGCAGCTGGCTGGGAGAAGGTACAGGTTGAATATCACCGTCAGCCTGCGCATGCAATAGCGTCACAGATTTTTCCTGTTCATATTGTAGAAGTCGGCTTACGCTACGATGCGTCAGCACTGAAGGTGAATGGACGGCTCTATGAGTCTTTTGCGCCAGGCAATATTGCCATCCATCCTGCCCATGAGCCGATTAGCATTGAGTCTTATGGAGAGGCAGAGTTTATTGCGATCGCACTCCAGCCTGCTTTATTTAGCACCACTGCCGAAAAGCCGCTTGAAAGCATCGAACTGATACCACAATTCTTTGGGCAAGATCCACTCATTTTCCACTTGGCCCTAGCGTTAAAGCAAGCGCTTAAACAGCCGAATGACCCATTTTACGCCGAGTCTATGGCCACGGCGCTGACGGCGCATTTGCTCCAACAATACACAGGTAAGCCTGAGGGGGCAATCGACTGTGCTGGTGGTTTGTCTACCTATCAGCGTCAGCAAATTGTCAATTATGTTCATACTCATCTCAATCAACCCCTTAATCTTTCTAGCTTGGCGGGTGTTGTTGCCATGAGTCCTCACTACTTCGCAACGCTATTCAAGCAATCGATGGGGACATCTCCTTATCAGTATGTCATTCAATGTCGAATTGAACGGGCTAAAAAATTGCTGGCTTGTTCACAGCTAAAGATTGTTGATATTGGGTACCAGGTGGGGTTTCACAGCCAAAGCCACTTTACAAAGGTGTTTCGCGATCGCACCAGTGTTACCCCAAGCACCTACAGAAAGTCCCTGTAGAGGCGTCACGGCTGTATGCCTGAGGCGAAGCCTGTGGATACAAATATCCTTTTTAAGGCACACCTTAACGGGGTATTACTTCAAGAGAATTCTGATCAGGCTCTGAAGATCAGGCTCTGAAGATCAGGCTCTGAAGATAGTGATATTTTTCGGAAGAATTTATAAGACAGTTGCTACTGTGCTCGCATAATCTTTGAGCAGCCAAGTCGTCTCTCTAGCAGTTACATACCATGCGCTCTGAAGCTCTTCAGCTGTATCAGCCGATTAACACCCTCAAGCCAGTTGCCGATAATGTTTGGATTATCGATGGGCCTATTGTGTATATGGATATGGCTATTGCCCAAACGCCTTTTCCCACGCGGATGACCGTCGTGCGTTTAAACAACGGTGACCTATGGTGCCATTCTCCGATTGCGCTAACGCCAGCGCTAAAGGAGACAGTGGATGCACTCGGTAGCGTGCGTCATCTAATTTCCCCCAATAAAATTCACTATGCTTATATCGGTGAGTGGGCGGATGCTTATCCTGATGCGATCGCTTGGGCGTCGCCAGGTGTTCGCGATCGCGCCGCTGCGCAAAAGATTCCGGTTACTTTTCAGGCGGACCTGGCAGAACAGGCCCCTGCCGAGTGGGCTGCTGATATCGATCAGCTTATTTTTAAGGGGAGTCGGTTTATGGATGAAGTCGTTTTCTTTCACAGAGCCAGCCGTACGCTGATTTTGACTGACCTGATTGAAAATTTTGAACGAGAGAAAGTGCGCGATCGCTCATTGCGCTGGTTGCTAACCCTAGCTGGAAATGTAGACCCGGATGGCAAGGCACCGCTCGATCTGCGGCTGACTTTTTTAGGAAACAAAGCACAAGCGCGCCGCAGCCTGAAACAATTGTTCCAATGGCAACCAGAAAAGATCGTTTTAGCCCACGGACACTGGTATCGGACTCAGGGAGCCGCTGAACTTAAGCGAGCCTTCCGCTGGCTTGGTGAACCATAATTCGAGCCTCAACGTATGACCTTTCACAGTTTAGTGTCCCTGTTTTTTGCCATGATCTTTCTGGCGGCTATTCCCAGCATGAGCGTGCTGACTGTCGTTGTTCGCTCACTCTCCTCTGGGTTTTGGCATGGCAGCGTCACCGCTCTTGGAATTGTTGTGGGCGATATTGTTTTTATTTTGGTAGTCGTTTATGGCCTATCTATTATTGCTACCACGCTAAGCGGTGTTTTCCTGGTAATCAAAGGTGTTGGTGGTGTTTATTTGCTTACTTTGGGGCTGACCCTATGGCGTGTAAAACCAACGGCTTTACCCGTCGAGCGAGTCGGTAAGTCTTCCTGGATATCCAGCTTCTTGAGCGGTCTATTGATTACCCTGGGCGATCAAAAAGCTATTTTGTTTTATATTGGTTTTTTACCTGCTTTTGTAGAGCTGTCTTCGCTGACAAGGACCGATGCGTACTTAATTATTGCTACGACTGTTGTGGCTGTTGGTGGCGTGAAGATTTTTTATGCATACATGTCAGGCAAGGTCAAGGGGCTATTGCAAAGCCCTAAAATCAATAAAATGGTCAACCGGGTTGGGGGTAGTGCCATGATTTTGACGGGAGTATATTTGGTGATTGCATCAGTTGCTAGCGGGATAGGGCAACGGCTCTGATAGTAACTGATGCAGTGAATACGGCTTTGTCTTTGCTCCAAAATTGGGGGACTTGAGCCATAGTTTAACTCCTAGATAATGTAGTGTTGGTTTGTGCTGATATGGTTTTGTAGAACTGTGCGATGTCTTGGCGCGATCGCAAATGATAAACTTGCTTTGTCTCCTTTGCTTTCTTTACATAGTCTCGGTACTTTGGTGTGAGTTTGGTATGGCATAGCCACACGGTGCGATAGGAAGTCAGTGTTCCTTTTAACAGCGGGCTATTTTCTGGCCAACCTGCGGGCGGCACCCAGGCCCCTAACAGAAATCGCTTTGTTACCCACCAGTAGTGTTGCAACACAGGCATATCGAGATAAACCAGGGTATCGGCTACGGCCAAACGATTCCAGAGGGTATCTGGCGAGACAAAGCCATCGATAATCCACTGGTCTTGTTGTAATAGTGCATCGTGGGCGGCTTTGAACTCGGCGTGGGGGACTTCACCGCCACCGGGCTTGTACTTCAGCGAATCCAGCGGCACCCAGGGCAAGCCTGTTATCTCAGCTAGCCGTTTGCTTAATGTGGATTTACCGCCACCTGTATTGCCAAACACGGCAACTTTGTTCATTCCTTGGCTCATTTAAGTTTTCTCCTACATTGCAATCATGATGTGAACGGATGCTTATCAAATTGCTGGGCGGTGTCACCAATTTTGAGCCAGTTTGGTTTTTCTGACACAAACTCATGGAAACTATTTTCAAGGTCAATCTCCTCATCTATGCAGTTGGCCGCTAGGGGAAATGAAGCCTCTTCGGATAGCACTTCCCCTAGTGCAGAGCCACAGACCGAGCAAAAGCAGCGATTGTACTTGTAGGGATGTTCGGCTGGGTAGGTGGCTATGCGATCGCGTCCTTGAGTAATCTGAAACGTTTCGGCTTTTACAAATACAAGCGTGCTTGCGCCAACTTTTCGACATCTGCTGCAATGGCAGGTTCCCATCATACTAGGCACTTCCGTCAGTTCGAATTGAACGGCGCTGCAACAACAACTTCCTTTTATTACTGTCATTTGTCCTCCTATGTTTGACGTTAGTTGGGATGTTCAGAGGAAATTACTATCCGCTATCCCAGGCTGATAACAACTTTTCCTTTGTGCTTACCTTTACCAAAATACTGAAGCCACTTGGGGATTTCGCTCAGTGAGTAGGGGCCGTCAACAATCGGCTTAAGCTTTCCTGCCTTGAAGAGATTGTTGATATACGCTAAATCTTTATTGGGTTTTAAATTCACTATTCGTACGTTCTTGCCAGATAACAGGCGGATAATTGGGCCTAATAAGAAGGCTTGCAGCAGTCGTGGTGTTAGGCCGCCTACGGTCACATAAGTACCCCTAGAATTCAGCACGCGTAGATACTTGAAGATAGAACGATTCGTTTTGGTATCTAGTATCAAGTCGTAACGCTGTGGACGTTGAGTGAAGTCTGTTTGGGTATAGTCAATGGTTTTAGCAAAGCCAGCCGAATGCATTGAATCGAACTTGCTAGCGTAATCAACACCAGTGACATTCTCTCCTGCAATCTCATGAGCGATTTGCACGCCTAACGTCCCTACGCCGCCGCCTGCACCGTTGATTAATACCGTTTGTCCAGGCTGAAGCTGGCCTTCATCAACCAGCCCTTGTACTGCCAGCATAGCCGCATGGGGTATAGCTGCCGCTTCGACAAAGCTCATGCTTTCTGGCTTCGCGGCTAGAGCCGTTTCAGGCACACAAACATACTCGGCAAACCCACCAAAACCACACTCAGAAATGTCTCCATAGACTGCATCATCAGGTTGAAATTTGGTGACATTTTGACCAATCGCCTCCACTTCTCCCGCAATTTCAGCACCGGGGATCTGAATATTGGGCTTGAGTAAACCACAGAGTAAGCGGATATAAAAGGGGGTACCTCTGACCAAACACCAATCCCAGTCATTAATAGACGTAGCATGGACTTTGACAAGAACCTCGTGCTCGTTGGGAGTAGGCTTAGCTACATCTTTCAGCTCTAGGTCGCTGGCAGACCCGTATTGAGTCAATACGATAGCTTTCATATGGCTTCGGCCTCCATCTTTGGTTTTACACCGATTATGGCTATGCACATCCGTTTCGACCAGCCAATGCCATAGTCGAACGATTGCCGGGTTTCAAGGCCCGCCGCTTGTAGTAATAAGTCCAATTGGCTGGCAGTATACCCTCGATGTTGCCAGCGCAAGGACATGAAGGCTTGACCTAATCCTTTTCGAGTGACTGAGCCAGTCAGCGGGGCACCCGGTTTTAAGACTCGAACCATCTCACGCAATGTTTCTACGGGTTCGCTCATGTGCTCTATGACATGGGCAAAAATAACTGCGTCGAAGGATTCATCGGCAAAAGGTAAGCGCCGAATATCACCGCATCTCAAGTCGAGAGTCTGACAGCGATTCTCTAGGATCTGTTGGGCGTGGGTCAACATCGGGGACGAAATATCGACACCAGAGATATGCATTGGCTGATTGATATTTTCTAAAAGTGCAAGACTAAAGGCCCCTGTTCCTATCCCACAGTCAAGAATGTGGGATGTATGGTCAAGATGACTCAAGTGGGTACGCACTGTCTCATTATTGAACAGTAGGTGATAATCATGGAGCTGACCCAGACGCGCCAAATTATCGTGCCATTGATCAGCAGATGAATCGTACATTGAGCGAAGTGTTTCGATGTTGGGAGCCGTTCTCCAGCGAGCTGATGTTGGAATTGTGGTCGTTCGTTGCATGACAAAGTCGCCCTCTCTAGTTGCAGAGGGTAGTGTGGTTTGTAGATTGAATTTCTAAAAAACTATGATCTGTAAGGAATACAGAGGTATTCCAAGAAATAAGACGGTGATCAATCCACCATTTAAACAAACGTTTGTATAAAACGGATTGACTACTGCTCGCATCACTCAGCAGGTATGACAATCTTCTTCATAGGCTTTCTCTTCTGGCTTTTGGCCATTTCCAGATGTATCCAAAGATGACTAGCATTGTTGCCACTTCTACAGTTGCAAAAAACACATAAGAGAGTGGCGTACTATCTCCTAATGAAGGCACCAATGATGGCACGACAACCCACAAAATAGTCAGCGGGACAGCCACGAAGTGCGCCCAGCGGTTGGCCTTATAGTTAAGAATGCGAGACAGTACAACCATGGCGATCGCAACTTCCATCAGCACCGCAAAGAGCAACACCGTACTGCCTGTCAGAATCTGACTCAGTTGATTTAACTCTTCCACATATCCTGGCCGTAATGTGCCAAGAATGTCTGCATAAATCATGTTCAAGAGTACAAAAATCCACAGGGTAGACAGTAGCGATTTTCTCTCTGAATCTGTCATTCGTTTGTTCGATTTCATCCCGTTCTCCTATTCTTGAGATTGCCTGATACTGGCGAATTCTGCTTCAATTTAGAAAACACATGAAATTGCTGCTATCTAATTCCCGCGACCTTGGCACATTCTTGCGCTCAAGTTTAACGATGGCGCTAAACTTGAGTGAAGTTCATCAGCTTGAGGCTGCTGTAATTTTGCTTAAAGCATCTGATTGTTGCTCATCTCTTGGTTGATGCCCATGTCCTATGCTCAGTTTTCATCCTCTGAAGGGCCTTCAACACCGGAGTGGCATGTCACCCAGCAGTGGGGACCGCTTGGGATTCGACATGCGTGTCAGACCTGTCGTTGGGGGAATAGTGCAGAAGCATGGCGTTACCAAAACGAACATACTCTGGGGCTATTCTTGTCGCCGCGTCCCTTCAAGTTTGCTCATCGGCAAGATAGCCGAAGCCATTCAGGGCTCTACAGCAAGGGCGACTTGCTCGTTACACCAGCCAATACGACACTGGCGACTCAAGCCGAGGGCAATGTTCATATTGCACAAATACGGCTTCAGGACTCGTTTTTACGCCAGGTGGCGGCGGAGACGATAGAGCAGGATGGTGATCGCATTGAACTTGTTCCCGCGTTTCAAACCCGTGATCCCCAAGTTGAGGCGATCGCAACCCTGCTCCTAACAGAGCTACAGCAAACATCTTCTGGTAACCGGCTATACACCGACTCACTAGCTAATGTCTTAGCGGTCCATTTGCTACGGCATCACGCGACCACTCGGCCCAATCTGCCGACTTACAAAGGTGGACTTCCCCAGCGTCAGCTGCTTCAGATCTTGGACTACATTGATGTCCATTTAGGTCGTGATATTACCCTAGCTAACTTGGCCAACCTTGTCGGAATGAGTCAATTTCACTTTGGGCGTCTCTTCAAACAGTCCATGGGCCTGTCGCCTTATCAGTACCTTTTACAGCAACGGGTAGAGCGAGCAAAACAGCTATTGAAGCAAACGGATAAACCATTGGTAGAAATCGCGTTGGATTGCGGCTTTAATAGCCATAGCCATTTTGGCCGCAAATTTCGGCAGCTAACTGACACAACACCAAAAGCCTATCGTGTTCAATAGCACATGTAACTGGATCAGCTAGATTTAGACCATTTCCATGCGTACCCAGCGATCAAAAGCAATGTAGCGCATTCAACGATGGCGAAGAATGCGTCATCGAGATCGGGGGTTAAGTTGTTGCCAACGATCATCACAATTATGACGATGGCTGCGATGAGATTTGCTCGCCAGTTTAATTTGACGTTTAGAACCTGCGTGAGGAAAATCATGCTGATGGGGATTTGCAACACAATGGCGGCAGTAAGCAACAGTCCTTCGGGTATTTGCGCGTCGTCGGATGTCTTTGCCAATATTTCTTCGAGAAAGCCGGTTCGGGCAAACTCCTGAATATCGCAGAATAGCATGTTGAACAATACGGCTATCCATAATGCTGAAATCTCTACCCTCGTCTTAATTAAATGGTTGTGTGAGATTGCTGTCATACTGATCTCCAAAGTGGGTCGCCCAATAGCGATTTGCGTTGACAGCTAAACAGTACGAAGAGATGTGGGGAGCTGTAATCCCCAGGTGTGGGGAGTGGACATGGGGATTGTAGAGCAGATGAAGGACGTCTAGTTCTCTGGGGCTGAGAGCATCGGGCAAAGATATGGGAGTGGGGGTGCGGAAGTAGTTTTGTTTTTTTGCGCCCAAGTTTTTGATGCGGCTAGTAGTTTGTTGGCGTAGGCTGGGTGATTTGGCGAGTGGTGGCTTCTTGCAGTAAGCGCTGTATGGGTGCGCCTGCTTCGGCGAATAGGCAGATGTGGTGTTCGGGTTCGGCTAGGGTGAGGGCGCGTTTTATGGGTGCGATCGCCCGTCGCTCTCGTCGCATTGATAATCGTGCCTATAATCGCACCTGTAATAATATCGTCACGCTTGAGTGTATGGTTTTACTGAGCGCTTGCCCTCTTTCAGGCGTTGAACTGAGAAACAAATCTAGAGATTTTTTATGAGTAGGCTTATTCGTAGAATCGGCGGTGTTGTCTTTCTCTTGTCTATCATTATTCTGCCGATTATTCTGCTGAATCGATTGGGTGTAAATGAAGAAGCCATTCGAGCAGGTGTAGAAAAAATGGGTATCTGGGCACCGCTGGGGATATTTACGTTGCGCTTTACCAGTGTGTTATTTCCAGCGCTGCCATCAGAAGCGTACTCTATCTTAGCGGGAGGCGTATTGGGATTTGGGAAGGGGCTGGTCACTGTTTGCGTGTCAGATTTAATCTCTTGCACACTTTGCTTTTGGATCGCGTCTAACTATGGCCGAGGGGCTGTGACCCGACTGGTAGGTAAGCGCTTTATGTCTCGCGTTGATCGCTTTACTCAGAAACGCTTAGAGCGCAATTTCTTTCTGATGACAGCGTTTTTAATGACTGGATTCTTTGATTTTGTCGCCTACGGGGTGGGTTTGGCTAAAGCCCCTTTACGTAAGTTTCTACCGGCACTCATGCTAAGTATTGCCATTTCCAATCCGCCTGTTGTGGCTATAGGTGCGGGGCTGTTGTCAGGGAGAAGGCAGGTATCACTAGTGGTGTTTGCCGTACTGGGCGTTTTTGGATTAGCGTTGCTGACTGGTTGGTTGCAGCGACGTAAAGAAGTCTCTGAAAATTCAGCAAATTAGTAAACTACCAAAAGACAGCAATCGCCTTACAACTGCAACCTTAATATGATTCAATAGTTTAGCAACCTCATCGTTAAGTTCTTACCTGCGTGAGTCTGACTGTGTTCAAATCTCCCAGCGACGATACCAGTCAAGCTTGGCTCTATCTCTCATATGCACAGGCAAACAGTTCACAGCATCTTCAATTGCCTGCTGGCGCAAAAGACAAATCTTAGACATCATTGTAGACAGTTCAGCCTTCTCTTTCGCCGTCAGAGGACCATGATTGGGTCGAGTGACTAGCCACAGCATTTTACCGGTTATCCTTTTTAACTAAATATCACCTCAACCTTAAATAGGAATCGTAAAAAATGTCAGTCCGAAATGCAAGAAGCGCATAGTCTAATTGCTAAAATTGCAGGCTAACTAGTCTATGAACTTCTGCCTGCTTACGCGGAATCATATCTCGATTAAGACAGGCTATGGGTTTGTGTTCAGAATACCCAGGTAAATGCGGCGATTTGGGCTATTCCATCAACTATTACATCAGCAGTGGCCTGGGCAAAGTAGGGTGCCAGTTATTTTGATAAACAGGTTCTGGCTTATAAGGTGTTTGTGGCGGTGAGTATCTTTACAGAATAGAATCATTGACGGTTGGAGAAAGCACCTTTGTACTCTTCTATGCGGCGTGGTCTTGGTCTGGGTTGGTTTTGTCTTTTGACACTCTTCAGTGCTGGTGTGATTGTTTCAATGGATCACGAGATTGGCAGCTTGTACAGCGCACTTTCGCGGCATCTCGGCTCTACGCTCGTTGTAGCAGCTCCCATCGCGGCAGCAGCAGCGGTACCACTTGTCTTGTTCAATCGCAGGCAATGGATACGCGGATTAGCTATTGCACTCTCTCTAGGCGCAATTATTTTTAGCATTTTATTCTTTGCGATCGCCCCTACGCCTTCGCTGACGATCAAAACGCTTGCAGTTCTATATCTCCGGGCAATTCTTATGCTGGGCAGCTGGCTGGTTCTAGTCTCTTTGCCTCCCGCTCTATTGTTTAGCAGACGCTAGATGCTGTTTAGCAGACGCTAGATGCTCTCTGGTCACTACAAGCCGCTCCGAGCTTTATAGCATGGGCCATGTTGATCGCAGGGTGAGCTTAGCTGCAATCAACTGGTCAAATCTACAATCTTTTCAAAGTCAAAGTTTTCTACTAGCTGCTGAATATAGTGCTTAAGCGGACGCTGTTCTAACGGAATCTCTTCTAACAAATGAGAAACCTCTTTTGCGTTGACCTTAGTTGCCGCCTGATGCAGCTTTACTCTCCACTCCGATGACATGACTTGTAGGTCTGATGCGGTAATCTGTGAGATCTGGTCTGAGTGCATCTGCTGCTCGCTTACAGCCTTACTTTCGGACGTGCTGTAGAGATACTGAACGTCTAAAAAATCGGCTATTTTCTCAAAGATGATCTCTGTTCGAAAGGGCTTGCAAACAAAATCGTCGCAGCCAGCGGCGATCGCCAATCGCCGCTCCGACGTAAAAGCACTCCCTGTTAGCGCAATAATGGCTGGCTGCGAGTAGGTTTTGTTCGCTCTAATCTGTCTGACTGCTTCGTATCCGTCCATCACGGGCATTCGTAAATCCATCCAAATTAAATCGGGCTGCCATGCCTGACAGAGGGTAACGGCCTGCAGGCCATCACAGGCCTCTTGGATCTCAAACCCAATCGGAGAGAGCAAATCGACTAAGATCTGCCGATTCTTGGGCATATCTTCTGCAACCAAAATTCGGCGGACGGGCTGACTAGCCGCTAATCCTATAACCGTTCGATTGGCTTTTGAGCGTGACGGTGTCCCACGCTCTTTCGCCGGTTCTACTTTCACCGAAAATGAAAACTGACTGCCTACGCCTATCTGGCTAGATAAAGACAGCTCCCCGCCCATTATTTCTACAAACTTGCGACTAATGGGCAGGCCTAATCCTGTTCCTTCAGGGTGAGAGAGCTGACTCTTCGCCTGTATGAATGGATCGAACAGCACGTCTCTATCTTCTACAGAAATGCCAGGTCCCGTATCTTCAACCTCAAACGCTAACGTCAGTGAGTCTTGCTGATTTGCTGATGCATGTTCGCCGCTTGGCGCTGTTGAAGTCGCCACCTGAGCGCGCAACTGAATACGGCCCGCCTGCGTAAATTTCACCGCATTACCGACCAAATTTACCAACACCTGCCGTAGCTTACTCTCATCAGCATGCACATATTGCGGCAGATTGTTGGCCTTTTGCAACGTTAGCTCCAGTCCTTGTGAATTTGCCTTGAACTGAAACATCGTATGAATGCCCACCAGTAGCCCATGAAGGTCAAAATCGTGAGGAGTGAGTGAGACTTTTCCGGCCTCGATCTTGGACATCTCTAAGACATCATTGATTAAGCTCAGCAAGTGCTCCCCGCTTTGGTTAATAGATTCTAAATAGCCCTGCTGCTGTAGATCTAACGCGCCATTGCGAGTCATCAGCTGGGTAAAGCCTAAAATCACATTCAGGGGAGTTCTCAGCTCATGGCTCATGTTTGAAAGAAATTGGCTCTTGGCTTTGTTGGCAACTTGCGCCTCTTGCGTCGCTCGCTGTAAATTCTCTTCGGATTGCTTGCGATCGCTAATATCTCGAATCATCACCAGTACATCTTGTTTCCCACAGGGAACCACTCTTACCTCCTCCCAGGCCACACGGTCGGCTGCGACTATATGTTGTTCATAAACTTGAGTGGTGCGTGTACTGAGCGCTTCGTCAACTGCAGCCATTCGTTTACTCACGATCTCTTGCGGTAAGATACTGTTCAAATCAGCGCTTTTCAGCGGCGGATTTAACAAAGGCACATTTTGACCAGAAGAAACCACCTCGTACATTGGGCTACTTTTGTGCATCCGTAGCATCAGGTCAGGAATCGCTTGGAAAAGGGCCTGCTGGGTGTTTTCGCTCTGTTGCTGGGCAATTGCTGCTGTTCTTAACTTGGAGATAATTGCAGTAGCGATCGCAATAACCAGTCCTGTCAGGAAAAAATATAGCCCAAAGCGATAGAGATTCGCCGTGCGAACGGCCTGCTGATAGGCCATGTCATAGCTTTCGACAAGCGATCGCCCCTGCTGCCGAGTTGGTATGGATAGTGCATTTTCAATCAGTTCATCTGTTTCCAGGCGCTTCTCCAAAATGATATTGGCATGGGCAAGCGAACTGGCGATGTCTGCATTTTCTGGGCCAGCCAGCGAATTGATTTGCGTAATATCTTGCTGAATACGAGAGATAGTTCCGTCAGTCGTCGATAGATTAAACAACAGAACGTCTTGCAGTAAAGTATTTAAGCGTGTGACCAGCTCTGGCGCAGTTGCTGGATTAGCAGAAAGGTCTTCAACGGTAATGGGAAAATAGGCCAGAGAATTTCGTAAGACAGAGTGCCTAGAGTTGAACTGTTGAATTAAAGCGCTTTTTGTTTGCCACAGCCGTTGACTTTCTGCGACCTGACGCTGCAGCTGCTGGCGATTTCGGCCAATAAAACTTGGCGGCGAGGCCAAACGCTCATTGAGTGTTCGAATTCTAGCCTGCCTATCAACAATCGAATCATAGTTATTCAATAGTCCTAACCGAAGCTGAAGCAAACCCTGATTCATTCTCGCATCCTGCTCTTGGAGCTGGCGAAGCGTACTTACATACTGATTGTGCTCAGCTAGGCTGACAGACTGAGACTTAGTCCACAGCAGCAAAAACAACAGAGCAACTCCCATTGGCAGCACATAGTCACCGAGCCAGGGCGGTACTTTTTGGCTGATTTTAGATAACCGGCTTAGCATATGAGCTGGTAAACGTTTATTCCGCAGCATTGACATTGGTTAATGTTTCTCCTGCTAGTATCTCTGCTGTCGGCATCTCTCCCGTCAGCGTTTCTAAAAACTCAGCCATTAGCTCAATATCTGTATCAGGAATAGGTCTCCCTAGCTGATACTTCACCATAACCTCAATCGCTTCAGTCAGCGTTTGCGCACTGCCATCGTGTAGATAGGGCGGTGTGATCGCTACGTTTCTTAAGCTTGGCACTCTAAACACATGGCGATCTGCGTCTTGCCCGGTGACGTTAAATCGACCCAGGTCTGCCTTGCGAATGCCTCCTCTATCAGCAAAATAGTCACCTATTACCCCGAACTGTTGAAACATATTGCCGCCAATGTTTACGCCCTGATGACAGCTCACGCAGCCATAGGTCTTAAACAAATCGTAGCCCGCTTTTTCGGCAGCAGAAAGCGCCGACGTTTCGCCACGGAGATATTTGTCAAAGGCGGCATTGGGCGTTATCAGGGCTGATTCGTAGGTGATAATCGCATCAATTACATTCTCTTTGCTGATACGGCTGTCATAAATAGCTTCAAATGCCCGCTGGTACTCGTCAATGTTTGCTATCTTCTGTTCTATGTCTTCCCACTGACTCCCCATCACTGTTGGATTTTGCATCAGCGAATCGGTATGGTCAAACAGATTGTCATGTTCACCGTCCCAGTTGAACCGAAAGTTATAGACAACATTAAACACTGTAGGTGTGTTCACTTTGGTCAGCGCATTATCAATACCGGGCGAATAGCGTTTGCCATCAGCTCCGCCGACGGCAATCTTGTGACAGCTAGCGCACGAAATCTGATTGTTTTTAGATAGCCGAGGTTCATTGAAGAGTCGTTCACCCAGCGCGTATTTGTCCCGGCTGTAGGAGACCTGGGTGGGAATGGGTTGAATCGGTTCTCTCTGGCTGTTGATAGTTTCTGCATTTTTGTTAGTGAGTAGTACTTCGTTAGGGGTCTGTGCCTGCTGCCAAATGAGGGCGATCGCAATGGCCACCGCAACTAGCCCAACGCGATAAATGCGCCGCAAATTCTGCCGAGTGAGATATCGAGAGAAAAAAGGTTTACTCATGTCTACGCGCTATTACATCTCTCAACATCATTCGGCTAGAACCTAAACCTTAGGTATTATATTATTTGATTAACTAGAGGCTGTATAAAAAGTCTCAGACAGGCAAGCAGAAACAGGTAAGCAAGACAGGCAGCAGGACAGGCAAGCCAGACGGATAAGCAGAACGGACAAGCAAGACATTCAAAACCTACCCAGGCACAGAGATCTATACATTCTGGAATAGCAAAATATGCATCAGTCAGCCATAGACCCTGCTGTAGAACCAGCGCTCACTAGTCCAGAATCCTCTCATCAAGATTCTGTAGGGCTAGCGCGCTCTGTAGCCTCATCGCCTGGCGATATTCTTTTAGTAGACGACACCTTAGACAACCTGCGAATTCTCACTGCACTGCTGAGCCAGCGCGGATATGATGTGCGCGGTGTAAGAACCGGCGCAGCGGCTCTAATGGGCGCAGCAGCGCAGCCTCCCGACCTGATCTTGCTAGATATCAACATGCCAGGAATGAGCGGCTATGAGGTCTGCCAAAAGCTCAAGGAGAACCCTAAAACCAGCGCAGTTCCGGTTATTTTTATCAGCGCTTTGAACGAAGTTTTAGATAAAGTGAAAGCGTTTTCTGTTGGCGGTGTTGACTATATTACCAAGCCCTTTCAGGTAGAAGAGGTCTTTGCCAGAATCGAAAATCAGCTGGCAATTCAACGGCTGCAAACGCAGCTGCATACAAGAAATAGCCAGCTGCAGATCGCTGAAGGTGAGCTCAGTGAGGCGTTGGAAAAATCGCGATCGCTCAATAACAGAATTGCTGAAATGACGACGTTGGAAGAGCGTAATCGAATTGCCCGAGATATCCACGATTCGTTGGGCCACGCGCTTGTGGCGCTCAACATTCAGATAGAAGCTGCCCTCACTCTCTGGACTATAGACGCCGAGCAGGCCTACAGCTCGCTACAAGAGGCTAAGCAGCTGGGGTCTAAGGCACTCAGCTCTGTGCGAACTTCTGTTGCTGAAATTCGTGCCGACGCCCTACAGGGAAAACTGCTAGAACAGGCGCTAGATGCGCTGCTTGTAGAGTTTCAGCAAACCAGCCAGATCAAAACGACTGTAGAGATTGATCTGTCCTATCCATTTCCGAACGCTGTTAACATTGCGGTTTATCGCATTGTTCAAGAAGGTCTGACAAATATCTGCAAGTATGCGCTGGCAACAACCGTGCATCTAACGCTAACTACCACACAGAAAAATCTACAGCTTTCTTTAAAAGATGACGGTGGGGGCTTCTGTCTAGAGGCATCGCCTTCTGGATTTGGGTTGCAAGGTATGCAGGAAAGAGCCGCGACGCTGGGCGGACAGGTGACTATCACCAGTAAAACAGGAGAAGGCTGTCATATTACCGCAAGCTTTCCTCGGCTGTCAGACTGAACTGTCAGACTGAACTGTCAGACTGTGCTATTGGACTGTGCTATTGGACTGGGCTGTCAGAGAATGAACAAACTGCGGCTGACAGGTCTCTCTCTCCGTCGTAGCGACAGCTACCGCCCGGATTTTTGCCCTAACGTCGAAAGAAAAGACTTCTTTTTCTTTCATCGCCCATCTCTCATTGCCCAGGATACGAACAACAAAGAGATTACGGCGGCTCTATTTGTTTCCGAAGGCACGGTACTCAATCATATTGCTCATACATTAAGTCGATTAAATGTGCTCGATCGCACTCAAGCCGCGATCGTCGCTCATTAAACGGCGTACATGCGGAATGCCCGTATAGCGGTCAGTAAGAAAGCTATGTGTAGTCGAACCAATAGGCCTGCTGTCTGCTCACACCGTGCTTTCCAAATATGAGTTGCTAAAGATACAGAAATTTATTTCCTTTTAGGTACATTGGTACTAATATCTAGAAGGATAGGTCTTTTGCAGAACGATAGGAGCGCAAGCTGATGGCAACCAAGCCGAAGGAATCAATGGTTTCAGAGAGCAATCCATCTGTAGAGCAGGCAGAGGAAAAGCCGGTTAAAGAAACAAAGGCTAAAAAAGCAGGCACTAGAGCGGCTAAGACCAGCCAAAAAACGCAGAAGAAAACAACGGCTAAGACGTCTACTAAGGCGAAAGCGAAAGCCGCTAAATCCCAGCAGCTCCAATCTCAGCAGACCCAATCTGAACAAGAAGAGGCTGTTACAGGTGCGATCGCAGACAGCTCCCAAAATCTCACCGCCTTAGGTACACCAAACAGCGAATCCGCCAGCAGCACGATGAGCCAGCTTAATCATAAAGTCAGTGGCGCAGACATCAGCTTTTTGGCTGCCGATCATATTGCGAACAGCGACATGTGGCTACTGGACACCAACATTCCGACCCTGGATGAAGCGACCTATGCAGCGCAAAAGGCGCAGGCAGAAGCTCAGCGCCGTGCAATTGAAGTAGCTAGCCTTAATTTAAAGAACATCAACGATTTGCACCAGCTAGAGCATCAGAGTCTAGATGTTGCTATCAGTGCGAAGAATAACGAAACCCGGGCGGCTCAGCTAACGGGCGCTGATATTGACTACCAGACTCAGCTAGAAGTGAATGGAGAAAAGTCGCAGCACTTGAGACAAGCTGCTGTCAGACGTGAGGCCGCGACTAGAGAGACCGGCTATACCGAGCAGCTGCTTGCCCTAAAGGATCAAAACTTTGAGCTAGAAATTCAGCAGGCGCAAAGCGTTTTTGCTGAAAAGGCCGCTCGCTACCGCGCCCAGCTAACAGATTAGTAATTTAGTGACATTACACCCCTGCTACGATGCTTAAAATTTTACTGACTACGCAGTGTTTGAGTGCGATCGCCCTGCTTGGATTGGCTGTGTTGGCCAGTAACACTAACCGACTACTCAATCAGGCAGGAGCATCTATGGCACTAGCGGCAGGTGGGGCCGCGATCGCAACCATGGTGCAAACAGACGAGCGCCTGTTAGAGGCCGATCGGCTGGAGTTTGACTACCAGCGGCGAGAGGCCAGTCTGGAAACGTCATTAGAAGTAGCGATGGCCGAAGCTGAAAGGTTGGCAGCGCAGCTGACTCAGGTCAACGCGGCTTTAGCTCATGAGCGGCAAGAAAAAGCCTTGTTGATAGGCTACTTAAAGAAGCTAGAGCAAGCGCGCCAGCAGCTGATAGGTGAGCTTTACGAAACAGCGGCGGCAGAGACTGCGCTGTTGGCTCAATCAGCTCAATTTGGCGTCAGCTTTCAGACCAGATCGGCTGAGGCTCAAGCTCGCATTGTTGAATTAGAATCTGCACTTAAGACAAAAACTGAAATGGCCACTCAAATGCTGAGTGAACTAGAAGCTTCCGCAACCAGTACGTTTAATGCTTTCACGGCCAAGGTGGCCTCCCAAGATAAAATTATTGGTGAGCTGCACCAGCAAATTGAGCGACTGCAACAGACCAACGATGCGCTGATAAATCAGCGGTCGAAACAGCAATTCGAGCCTGCCTATCAGGAGAATTTTGTGGGCGATCGCCTGTTAAATCTGCTGGCGAGAAACTAGAGGAGATGCTCTGTCGTGTCTTGCTCAGATAGCTGAGCCCTAGATAGGCCTAGAAGATAAATGGCAGCCAAGACCCAGATAGATAAGACTCTAAAACCGCCAGCTGGTAGCCGTTGTGATGGTTTCTGTTTGCTGATTCATCTGGCGAGCCATCTGCTGAATACCGCTGGTAAGCTTGCTAGCGCCATAGCCCAAGGCCACACTGCTAGTAATCAGTACTGTAAAAATTACGCCAAACGCAATAGCCGTATCTTGCCAGGTGCCTTTGGCTAAGTGAGGTGTTTCATGGACAACATCGGCCATTGTGAGCGGCCGACTCTCTGCTTCAGGCTGCGGCTGGGTAAAGCCCTCCAGCTGGAGATAGGTGTCGCTGAGGTGAACTGCATCGGGGTAGCGGGCATATAGATTGTGCTGGTCTTGTGAGCTGTTCATAATGGGGCTCCTGTTTGCGAGGATGGGACTTAAATAGGCTCTCTGTAATTCACTAGCAGCAGGTGAATTGTAGAGACTTTAGCCAAAGAGTCTGATGGACTTAATGTTTTGTACAAACCACTGGTGAAAAATATGCAGACTTTGTAAACAATTAGCAACAGTTCGTGTAGTTGCTAGCTATAAAGGCGATGAAGCTGACTTTGTTCCGGACCGGATAAATAGAAATATTGTCATAAGACCATTAGATAAAAGAAGCGCAAACAATAGAGAAAATAAGGGTAGCCAATGGCCTCTGATCAGGCTAAAAAAGCAAAAGCCGTAGAGAAAAATACCGGCTGCGATTACCTTTACAACATGTTGAAAGACGGTGCGAAACTTACTTTTTTTGGTCCGCTGCCAGCGCGACAAACAGCCGCCAACAATTGCCCATGTCAGTATCAAGCCTGTCTGCTGCAGGGGCGATAGCATTTTTATCATAGGCCGAGCGTCTAACGCAGCACTCAGCAGCTGACTGACCATATGCGCTTGAACCACAACCCCTGCAACACCGCCTTCTAGCTGCGTAGGGGTCACCCAGGTATCTTCTCCGTCTTGCAATGTCGCGCCAATCAGCACAATCTTATCTTTGAGATAGTCTGGATTGGTTTGCTGAGTGAGAAACTGTTGTAGTGTAACCCGAGGCGCGATTTCTTCTGTGGCACGATAGTTGAGCAGAATCTCGCTACCGCCTACATCTGGAGGATAGCTGCCGCTGTGCGATCGCAACACCCCTATGGTCTGATTTTCTATTCGTATGTCTCCCGCTTCAGTAAAAGACGTTTCTACCTGCTGCTGAGCTAAGTATTGCGCGGCCACTTTTAGGCTAAAAGACCAGTCGGTGTTGCAGCGAGAGTCTTGAGTTCTCACCAGTGGCAGCATGCCTAACAGATGTCTTCTAAGAATGCCGTCGCTATCTTCTCTAAAGTCGCTAAAACCAACCCGATCGATCGGCACTTCTGGCGGCGGATCGATGCTCGGAATAGAGGCTTCTTCAAAATCTTCAGCTTTGCAAACAGCCACAATTTCAGCGTTATTCTTTAATTTCGAAGCCAGATTGCCTTGCTCAGCGGCGACTGCAAAATCCCGATACAGGTCTACCCCAATCGTTCTCGGCTGATACTGTGCTAGCTTTTCAAGCAGCTGGTTGAAAGATTGATCGGAAAGAGAGGTCTCGAAAGTTTGACCGTAAGATTGGGCGGAAATCGATTGCCGCTCTAACGGTTCGCCCCTTGCTTTTTGAGCCGCAATATCGTCGTCGGTAATTTCAATAATCAGTAAACGCGAATCTGGGCCTTCGTCTGGCCGCTGCTGCATCATAAAATCGTAAACGCCTAGCTCTAAAGGCTGCATTTGATTGAGGGAAAAAGGGCTGAGCAGTCCCGCTGTAACGGCCAAGCCGACAAGGAATACAATTTGGCTTTGACGAAGGCGATGCGCCAGCTGCTGTAGAAAATGGGGCTGCGATCGCGACTTATTCTGGGGCGTTATACCAGGGTTGTTACTCGCTCGCAGCCCAGACTTATCAACCGTAGCAGCGTGGCTACTCGCCAGCGGTGCAGGCGTCTTGGTACGCCCCTCGGCAAGACCTTGCCAAGTCGGCGGTAGCTCTGCTGAATTTTGACAAATAATCGGTAGCCAGGTAGCACAGGGAAATCGATCTTCCATACTCTGAAGCTGCTCTCTGGCCTCACGCATCGAAAGGTAAAGAGATTTTCCGCTTGAAAATGCTTGAAGAAAGTACTTTAGAAATGTTTGAGCTACCTGGTCAGGAACCGGTTCGCGCATCACAATCATCTGCGGCAGATGCAAAGACTCTAAAGACTGAGCTAGCCCTAGCCCATCGCAAGAGTTGAAAATAGCCAGCTGAAGCCCTTTTGAAATCGCCTGCTTCAGCGCGTACTTTAACTCTTCTAAGCTAAGGCTCTCGTTGGCGTTGATACATACCAAGCCGCGATCGTCTTCTGTAGAGCTGTGTCCTGCAAAAAACAGAATATCCCACGGCTGCTTCCACAGATGCTGATTCAGCTCTTGGCGCGATGGCTCTGTTAAAAAGGTAATGTCAGCATCTGGAAGCGCTGAAATAAATTGACTGTCGGTGCGTATATCAATGTCTTCGCTGTTGCCTAGAAGTGCCAAGATTTTCACGCTACGGGTCGTGACGGCTGGAGACTCTACGACGACTCGCTCAGAGACTGGCGCACTCAGGGCTATTTCTGTTTTGGCATAGCGCTCGATAAAGTCCCACAGGTGCCACGGCAGACGGCGCAACAGCGGGTCTTTTGTGCGGATGAGGACTCGAATGGGTTCAGTTATGCTGAGGCTTTCTCTAATCCGCAGGTCGAGCGGGCGAAAAGACGGTGATGCTAGCCATGCGGCCATTTGCTGATAGAGGTCTGTTGCAGATTGCCAGCAGTCTGTCAGGCGATTGACCGATCCACCGTAGATAATCTGCTGCGGCTGAATTCTGCTTTTAGTGAGTTCATTGATGTTTAGGCTGCGGTAGTGCTGCTGCCATTTCGATAGGGAGGCGACAATCTCAGGATTGGGTGGGAGCGATCCGGTTAGCTCTACAGAAGGGCGATCGCCTTCGTGACTAATCTCCAGCAGGACTCGAAATCCCTGCTGGAGACTGCCATCAAACTTCAAGACGACGAGCTTTCCACTGAGCGTCATATCTTGCTGGCTTTAGACAACCTGGCTTTAGACAACAAACTTTTCTACCAAACTGACGCCGTTGAGCGCAACTTCAGTGGTGAACTGCTCGTTGAGCACCCCTCTAAAATTAAGCTGTAGCATATCGGTCTGGCGCGACTGCGCTTCCATCACAACCATGTCCTGGTTGTCGCGTATTCTTACCTCCAAGTCTTCTGGCAAAAAACGTTCCCCCTCCACCGGGCAAAGTTTTATCCAAACGTTGGACTGGTGCTCTTCGTAGGGTGCAATACCGACGAGAAAAACCACTCGCTCGCCAGCCGCCTGAGTAACCGCTAGTGTGTCTGTATTCTGAATCTCGCGGCTTTGCTGATATGGCAGAGCTGTCTCTGTTGTCGCGGCCTTTCTAGAAGCCGCAGCAGGCGTTAGTTCGAGCAGCTTACCGCGTACCGTTGTTCCAGCGAGTTCTTCTGGCGTCGCGAGATCCGACTGCCTGAAGTTAAACACTGGCTGAGGACTCAGCAGTTCTTCAACAGTTTTCCAGCCGCTTTCTACAGTCCCTTGTAGCCACTGGCTCAAGGCAGTTCTTTTTTGAGTGGTAAGCGCAGGCTGCGGCTTTAAATAGTCAAACAGCGAGGTGAGCGGCTCCAAACAGGTTAGCGACAGCTCTTTTACATTTTCTGCCACGTTTTCGCTAGCCGCAAAGCCGAGTAAGGTCGCCGTTTCTAGCGCTGCGTCGAAGAGAACGGGGAGGTAGCCAATGCGCTCTCCGCTAGATTCTGGCGGAATGTAGCAGGTCGTGCTTTCTGGTAAAACAGGGCAGCACTCTAGTCTCCCCTGATCTGGAATTTCTAGATCGGCTACGTCTGTTAGTGCTTGAATGACCGGATCCCAGCTGTCACTAGCCTGGCGATCGCTAATCACCCCTACCCAGCCCAGGTAAGTATGGACCGCCTCAACGGCTAGGGTGTTCAGGTAAATCTGTTTGGCCTTGCGTGGATCTAAATGTTGCTGATAGAATTTTTGCGCTGAGTGATGCGCAGAGAGTGTAAGTGGAACAGGTAGCGTTAACTCTTGCTGGGTAGGATGGGTCATTTCAAGTTCTCTGACGGTTGAGAATGTAGAAGGGTAAGTTAGGGGACAATCACGATAAATACGTTTTGAGTTTGGGGGCGAATCGAGAGAGATGACGACGGTAGAAGCTACTTAGGGTTGGAACCGGAATGTCAAATTCAGTAGATAAATCTTGCCAGGAGTAGCCTTCTAACCGTTTGATAGCAATGTATTGAAAGTTTGCCGCTGGCTGCTCAGTGACACAGGCTTGGTTAAACAACCCTTCGGGATCTTCTTCTAAACAGGCCTTAACCTCTTGAGAGAGCGAAGGCGTCAGCTGAGGATTAACCTCGCTAGGGTTGCTCTGGTCTAGATGCTCTAATGTTAATCTCTTAACGCTTCTTGCATCCATGCCCTTATAGACGGTCGGCAGGTAATCTCTGCTGGCTTCGATAAAAAACCGTCGGCTCAGCAAGAAGTTAGCCCACTGGAGAACTTCACCCTTTTGGCTGCTGTAATCGTCAATACGCTCACATACGAAGGAAAACAGTCGCTGAAGGGCTTCAGCATAAATTTCTTCGTATAGCATTCGAAACTGCCCCTGGCGAGGTCGACACAGTTTGCGCGACTTTAGCATTGCGCTCACTAGCTTAGTTAAAGCGCGCTGCCTATCTGCGCTTCCCTTAGGATGCCTTTGTGCTGCGATTGCCAACTGCCGTAGATGATTGTCTAGCTGGGGCTGGTCTAAACGTTCGGCTGGTGGATTCATCGGTTCTTGGAAAGGTTCCTAATAAGTGACCAATAGGGGCGATTGGCCTGTACCAACCTCTCGTATATTTGGTGCTGGTTTTATGCACCTCTGTATTTTCTTATGCATGGATACGCGCGGGATACGTTTAGAGGCATCCTTTCTGTCGCTACGCTCGCTGCACGGTCTACGATGACCGCTTAATTATGCTCAGCAGGTCATGAAACGTTGCGTCTTTTATCTTATCGCAACGTTTTATGATGTCTTTTCTCTTAGCTTTTTTCTCCCAACCCCTTCCACTCGGCTCCTTTCTTCCAACCCCTTTTGCTGTAAAAGAGGCGCTAACTGTCCGGGCGGAGCCACTTAGCGATGATTGTTTCTGGTTCTATCGCCTTGAGTGGTAAAGGGGCCTTTGTGTCGTGATAGCCCGTGCAGATAACGACTAACAGTATAAAAAAGCTAAACGGCAGGCTGCTAGCAATCCCTATAATTTTCACAAGTTTTGAGGCTTCTAGGGCCTGAACGTATTTTCCTTGTTTGTAGGCATGCTTCACTCGCAGCGCCTGAATAAAAGCTGGAATGGCGAAGGGGGGAAATAAAAATATTGTCGAAATGGCTACCTGCCAGTGGCTAGGCGGGCAGGGATAGTTTTTGTATAAATCATAAGATTGGTTCCAGTCAGGTTGGCTCAGCTCACCGGCGCGGCCAATGAGCTGAAAGCGATTGATTTCGGTTAGCTGTAAGGGCTCTAAATATTGTTTGATGATATTGGGCAGCGTATAGTAGTTCACGCCAGTACCGACTGCTCGATGCACGTGAATCTCAAGGCAGTCTCCTCGACGTTGAACGTTTGCGCTCAGCTTTTTGTTAGACAGTGGCGCAGCTAAAACTTGAGTGAGCTGCGCGTTGTATGTCTCTTGTCGAACGGTTTCTAATGCATGTTTGGCACTGTCGAGCGTAAAGTCGTTACACACTGCGTATTGCCAATCTATAGCGGCACCTGCCGTATCACCCATCTGCGCACGCAGGTTGCCGCGCTGCAGGTAGGCTGCTGCCAAGGTGGGTTCGGCTGTAATAGCAGCATCCAAGTCGAAGAGGGCTCTGTTCTGTTCTCTTTGTTCAATCAATAAGAGGGCTCGGTGGTAATAGGGCCGTGAATAGCTAGAGCAGTAGGCGATCGCAGCTGTCCAAGCTTCTATAGCCTTGGTTTCCTGTTTGTCTTGTTTAT